>JAZRXZ010000043.1:0-11632 GCA_045600445.1 Bacteroidales bacterium
AACATTTGTTCTTCCTCTGAAAACTTGGGCTTGCGTCCACGATTGACTGTTGGGGGAAGTGATATGAATTCTTCCCGTAATGTGATTCTTCGTTCACTCATTTTGGTTGATTTTTATTCAACCTTTTCTGGGGCAAGACACGTATAATGTGCGCGAAATATGACAAAAAGGTTTCTGGTTGTTATATAATGCGCGTGAAATATAACAAAAAGGTTTCTGGTTGTCATATAATGTGCGTGAAATATGACAAAATGAAGTCCAAATGTCATATAATGCGCGTAAAATATGACAAAGACCATTCCGGACAAGGTTTTGGTATAACTTTTGCAGCAGTCAGGGTATTCTAACCCTTTATTTTTTATCTACAGAATGACTATTGAACTTAAGAAGTACTCTTATGAGAATTTTTATCTGCCTACCAGTGAGTATATTGTTGCTGACGAGGAGAAAGATACTTTCTCGCTACGCAGTGATGAGGAGATTTCATTTCCCGAGACTGATGGGAATATCCTCGATGCAGTGATTAGGATTATTATTACTCACCCTAAGTATAAGACTCCATTGAGTATTGCACGCTATCTGAAGCAGGATAAGCGAGAGTTGGGAGGTGCACTGCATATCCTTACGGATTTGTGTTTCGATGACCTCTTGCATCAGTATCGCCTCCGTGCCATGAAGGAAGTACTGATGAATACGAAAGTTTCGACCAAAGTGATTGCCAAGTATTACGGTTATGCTTCACTTCAGTCAATGAATCAGTTCCTGTCTGACCAGACGGGGCTTACAGCGAATGAAATCCGGAAGGGAAAGGTCGTTTCAGATAAAGTGAAGAGGCTGCCGTGGTGGAAGTTATAACCTGCTTCGTTTTGCTATTTATTACAGGATTATTAATGCAACTGCCACCATCAGCGCCATAAGAAACATATTACGACTGGTAGCGCCGAGGATTCTGTTAAGGGCTTTCCCTTGATGGATGGCTACCATCTGTTGCCAAGTGCTGATATGTAGGGACAGGTAAATCAGCGAGACACATATCCCCGCAATCAGAGCAGCCAAGCCAGTGATACAGATAGTAAAGTGTGCCAGGATGAGTATGGCAACGATAGGACCAATAGATAAGTAGAAATAGCGGCCAAAACGTTCGCCAAAAGCGACGATAATTGTACGCTTGCCACTGATACGGTCCTGATCGCGGTCACGGTAGTTGTTGATGATGAGGAGAGCGTCAATGGCAATGCCGCTGATGAGGCTCAGTAACAGAGTGCCAGCATCGAGCGTAAAGGCCTGGAGATAATAAGTGCCACAGACGGGAACAAAACCGAAGAAGATCAGTACCAGGACGTCTCCCCAACCAAGATAGGAGAGACGAGTGGTGTAAAGAAATGCAAAGATGACGCAGAAGACACCCAGTGCTACAAGCTCTGCTCCACGGTAAGGCAATTGCTGCCAGGTGACGAGCAATGCTACTACTCCGAAGAGGCAGGAGAGTGCGATGGAGACACCGATGCCTACCTTCATGGCTCGGGGGGTAATCCAACCTTGTGCACAAGCTCGTTCAGGGCCTAATCTGTCATCACGATCCGTCCCTTTGAGATAGTCATAAAGGTCGTTGATCAGGTTGGCGGCTATCTGCATGCCTCCTGCAAAGAGAGCGCAGCAGATGGCTGCTGTAACGTTGTGCAGTGCATGCTGGTGATAGGCCCATGCCAGAGCCAGGATGACAGGAATGAGTGCTCCTGTCAATGTCTTTGGACGGGAAGCCAGCATCCAGGCTTTAGGGGAGTTGGGAATGATAGAAGAAGAGGTTGGAGTAGTCACGCTCTATATAATATATAAATAAGGTGTCAAATGCTGTCTGTTGGACTCCTGGTTATTGGACAATAATCAGCTCACACTGCTTTTCGATGCTACCATCGGAGAGTAATCGCTGGCGTACGAGTTCGTAGGTGCCGGCTTCTGATGGCAGGGTGAGGGAGAGGCTTCCCGCATTGACGCAAGGATTCCAATAGAGTGTACCTGCCGTATTCTCAGCAGGATAGATGAAGTCTGGATGATCCTGCGGGAACTGGTATGACACGAGGTGTGAGCCTGCATCGATCTTATAGTTGGAGAGTCGGCCACGCTGCGAGATGAAGCTGATGACACCCTGGCAAATCGTATTGCCGAAGGTGTAGCGATCGGTATAGATCTGTACATATTTGAGCAGGCGGGCATCGTACTCGAGCACCTCGTCAATGTCATAGACAGGCATGCCGTCGAGCAGGACAAGTGCTGGCCAACGGGAGTAATCGCGGGTGTATGGGTCGATGGTGTAGAGCTGATTGACACCATTGAGCTTGGAGCGGTGTACTCCACGGACAAACTCCACGAGAATCTCACGGACGGTGCTGAATTTGGCCCACTCATCAAGGTCATACTGATGGTGAGGGGTAGCCGACAGATAGTCGCTGCTGAAGTTGAGCGAGTCAATGCCGCGCCATGCAGTGATGGCTTGTTCGCGTTGTGCCGAGAGACTACGTCGCTGCAAGTCTGCTTCTGTACAATAGACTTGCAGAGAAGGAAGCGATTGTGGCAGGACACGGGCAAAAGGAGAGATGAACTCCATGTTGACAGGCTTGCCAGACACGTCATAGCTATTGAGGATGGTAGGCAAAGTGCCATTCAGACCACTGGTGTAGTAATACCATGAACCATCGGCTTGCCATTGACCATCGTATACGGCAGCCATGCGTCCCACCATGACCAGACGGGTGGTGGTAACGGTTTGTGCCGTGGTAGGACGTCCCATGACGATATGACCTTCGGCTTCTGGAATGAACGGGCCTTGTGCCGTGGCCGGACGAAGGGCTGGTAACTCATTATAAGCAGGAGTCAGCAGGTCACGACGAGAGAGCGTGAGGGTACTTCCCTGCCAGTCAGACGGAATGTTGACAGTCATTGACTGTCCAGGCTGATACTGCTGTGAGGCTGGTGTAGTGGCTGGCTGAGGGAAACTATCAGCAGGCAGGTAGATGATATCGTCTGCTCGTACCACGCGCAGCGGATTGATTACGGAGATCAGCTTGCGGAAGAAATGTTCCTGTCCTTGATTGCGCATCAGACGAGTATAGACGCTGAGCTGATAGTTGCCGCTGTGCATGGTGGCAGGCAAGGCAATGTCTGCCCAACCACAACCGTGGTCAAGCTGAGCCATACCCTGTGCACAGATACGGTGTGCATCAGAGATTTCTACATAGGCAACCTTGCTTAAGTCAGCAGGCTGATGCTGAGAGTCAGTAATGTCAATACGTATATGCAGACGCTCACCGGTAAGGTAACATTCCTTGTCGGTAATAGCGTTGGCAAGCTCCTGCGCCTTCAGCGGTAGAAGGGAGAGGAGTAGTATGAAGGTCAATATCTTTCTCATAGAAGTAATTTATTCTTCCGACCAGAAATCTGGCATGACTAAGGTTGCACCCCACGCTGTCGCATCCACGCCCCAGCGATCTGTCCATTCAACCTGGCCGGTCATAGGGTCATAAGTCTTAATGCGGAATCCTCTATCATAAAGTTTGAGGGCTTCAGGACCGATCTCCTTGACTTCATCTTCGGACAGGGTTCTTGGAATACGAGTAGAATGATAACCGACACTCGAACTCGAGATGAAGAGTCGTTGCTGCACAGCATTGAGTGCTACGCCGACATAGCCGATGGCCTTGGACTGTCCGTCATTGCAACGGATGTTGGAAGGCAATTCTGATGGCTGAGGAGTGAACAGACCTCCCATGTCGTCAGATTGTCGCTGAGCCAGCTGTACATACTCAAACTGTTCGCGTGTGATGGCTCGCTGTCTGACAGTAATACAGTATCGTCTATTAAAACGGTTGTCCAGATTATTGAGTGCGATGAGGCGAAGGTTATGTATCTCATTGTTGGCGAAATCAGCGTTTTTGCCAATAATCGATGGATGATTCAGGTCCTTGCACCATCCTCTGCTAAGGTTGACGGTAGCCGGTTCAATCTCATCGGTAGCAGGATTATATGCCCACTCAGCAAGGAAAGGAGTTACAATCTCCCAGTCTTCCTGATAGTCCCACATGAAATACTGGAGAACACCAGCCCCTTCTGTTTTAGGAGTAACGAGAATATCAACCAACAGATCTTCACGTGGCTGTTCGAAATGAAGGTCGGTGATAGCAGGAGTACTCAAAGGTGTAGTAGGAGTGGACTGGTAGGTGCGGCCTTCCCATTCTATCTCAACCCAGTATTCCTGACTTGGATTAAGTTCTCCGAGGGGCACCTGATACTGACCAGCTTCTTTCTGATTGGCAGGAACACGCGAGTTGTCCGAACCGCAGACAGTGAGTCGTGCATCGGTGATTTTTCGGTCCAGAAGCTCGTCGGTAGTAGGATTGAGCGATAGGGAGCGGCTCAGAATAAACTTACAGTCACTCTGTCCGCAGATGTCTCCCTCGATGACCAGGTATTGCAGGTCGTTGGCTGGCAGGTCGGCCTCAAACTCATCAATGCACGAGCTGCAGAGCCAGAGGCTGGCCAGCAGGACGGTAATGAAGTGAGGGAGTGTATATTGCTTGAAAGACATAATCAGAACTTGATATTATAGGAAACGAATGGGATAGGAGCACCGAAGATAGAGAGTTTGTAGCCCTGAATGCCACCCTGATGCGCCTGATAATAGACGGAGTAGGCGTTGCGTCGGCCCAGGAGGTTATACACGCCGATAGAGAACCAGCTATGAGTCAGCAGGGTGAGGTGGTGGCTCGGTTCGATGTTGAACGAGGCGTCCATGCGGAAATAGTCCGGCAGGCGGTAGCTGTTGCGGTCAGAGTAGAACGGGATGAGTCGGTTCTGCTGCGAGTCGAAATACTGACCTACAGGAATCGTGGTAGGTCGTCCTGTGCTATAATCCGCATTTAGCGAAAGACTATAGCGGTGAGTGAACTTGTAGTTGCCGACGAACTTCAGCTCATGTGGACGATCATACTCGGCTGAGAACCAGTCGCCACCGTTGATGACAGACTGTGCATTGGCCACATCCTGCTGCTTGAGCTGAGTACGCGAGTAGCTATAGCTGATCCAGCCATTGAGGTTGCCGATAGGCTTGCGCAATTGCAGCTCAATACCATAAGCGCGGCCACGAGTGGCAAGGACGTCTTCCTCAAGGTTCGGATTCATGACCAGCTGACCTGCACTGCGGTAGGTGAGATAGTTATTCATCTGCTTGTAGTAGGCCTCTACGCTGACCTCATACTTGTGGTTCTCGGTCTGGTAATAATAACCTGCAGCGATCTGGAAACCGTCCTGTGGCTTGATGAAACTGCTTGAGAGTGTCCAGGTATCTGTTGGAGACATGATGCTGGTGTTCGACACCTTATGTATATATTGATGCATGGTGTTGAATCCGAGCTTGACCGACTGGTCTTCTGTGAAGTTGTAGCTGGCTGAGAGTCGTACCTCAGGTGCCTGATAAGTATGTTGCTTGCCTTTCTGCATGGCATTGAACATGGCATAGCGCAGGCCACCCGTAACCTTGAACTGAGGCGTGATGGTCCATTGATCTTCGATGAAGAGTGCTGACTCGAGCGCCTGTTCCTTGTCGAGCTGCTTGTCGCCAATGAATGATTTGTCTCCTATAGGTCCATAAGTGCCAGGATTGACGTCATAGAGCAAGGAGTGCAAGCCCATCTGCAGCTGGTGGTTGTCGTTGAGCTTGTAGGAAACGTTGCCTTTGAAGAAATACTGGTTGATGGCGAAGGTCAGTCGTGCAGCTTCGTAAGCCGACTCACTTTCGTCATTGAAATAATCGTAATGGTCAAAGCCCGCGGTGATGGTACTGTTGACACGATCGTTGTAGCGGCTTTTGAGCTCGAACGAACCGTTGCCGTTGGTATAGCCATACTTATTATAAGGAGAGAAGGCAAAACGGTCATTGCTGTAGTATCCGTAGAGATTCAGTCGGTGGTTGCGAGAGAAGTTGATGGCCAACGTTCCACTGAGGTCCCAGAACCCGGCTGTGCCGTCTTTGTAACCACTCTTCTCTGGGATCATCTTGAGCATCCAGTCGCTGTAGGTGGTTCGTCCACCGAGGAGGAGAGAAACCTTATCCTTGACAATAGGAGCCTCGAGCGTAGCCTTGCTGGTGAGCAGGCCAATGCTGGCCGAACCATGCCACTTCTGACGGTCTGCAATCTTGCTGGTGATGTTCATGACCGAAGAGATACGTCCGCCATACTGGCTCGGAATACCACTCTTATAGAGCTCCGTGTCGCCAATGACGTCGGAATTGAAGGCTGAGAACAAGCCGAAGAGGTGCATCGGATTATACACCGTATTGTTATTAAGCAGGATGAGGTTCTGGTCTGATGCACCGCCACGTACGTTGAAGCCGCTGGATGCTTCGCCCATCGACTTGACACCTGGCAGGGTCTGTACCATTTTCATGACGTCAGCTTCGCCTAATGCCAGTGGAATGTTTTTGAGCTGGGCAGGACGGAACTTCTCCATACCTACCTGCACGGCATTGACCTTCTGCTGGAAGCCGGTCACCATGACCTCATCGAGGATATGCTTCTCTCGGATAGGCTCCAGTTGTCCGGTGAATGAGTCGTCGTCAGCCAGATACTCCTCATAAGCGTCATATTGTGCAATACTACCTTTGCTGAAGGAGCGGTAAGAAGGCAGGTCTGTGACCAGTTCGTGCTCCTCAAAAGCCGCTGCTGGTGCTGGTGAGACTTGATAATTGTTGTTTGTTATCTGGACTTTAGTGTCTGCTACTTGTGGCCGGCCACCATTACCATTGGTCAACTTCTCCAGCTCACCCATGCAGAGCTGTAGGCTGTTGGCGCGATGCACTTTATTGTATTTCAGACGGTTCTGGCTACTGAAACTTTTGAGCGACTTCTTATATTCTGGATAGATTTTGTAGAGATCTTTGATGTCGTCAATCTCTGTCAGCTGGCTCTGGTCAACCTCCGAAGCATGGAGCAGTGCAGTGGGAATCAGATAATACTTGTCCGAGATCTCAAGGTTCTTCAGCGTGTGCATCTCTACAATGACGTCAGGCGCCTTGAGCTTGCGACGCTGCATGACCAGGCTCATCTGCTGGCCTTCGTGCAGAACGCGCATGAAGTATTCACCGATACGGACATGACGGTGTCCTTCGGTGACAAAGTATTCGATATATGACTGATCAGGGACAATAGCCAGACCACGAACAGGCGAAATGACCGAGACGAGGTTCTGGTAGACATCATATCTGATGTTGGTATTTGGATAGAGAATCCCCTTGAAGCAGATCGCTCCTTCATGCACGTCCTTGTCAGACCAGAAGGGGTGTCCTGTCCACTGGTTATAGTTGAACGGAGGTTCTATGCGACCCTGGAAAATTGTGGCATGGTCTCCAGCTTTCTGAAGATAGGATTCGATGGAGGGCGCCTGTCCTTGAGCCTGCAGCGCTGTGCCAGAAAGGAGCGTCAGCAGGAGGGACAATGGAAGTCGGTGTTTCATTACCTGAAAAGAAGTTCGGTATTTATTGGTCTGGTATCTTTATTTTCTCAATTTGTCGATAATCATAGCGATAGCACCATCACCAGTGACGTTACATGCAGTTCCGAACGAGTCCATGGTGACGTAGAGTGAGATCATCACCGCCTGGAGCTCGGCAGAGAAGCCGAGATTAGCATCGAGCAATCCGAGAGCAGCCATGATAGCACCACCAGGAATACCTGGCGCTGCAATCATTGTCACGCCGAGCATGAGGATGAAACTCAGGAACATTGGCAGGTCGTATGGCATATCGGTCATCATCATCAATGCCAGGGAGCAAGAGACGATCTTGAGCGTAGAGCCACTGAGATGGATAGTAGCACAGAGTGGAATGACGAAGCCGGCAACCTCAGGTCTTACGCCATTGGCAATGGTCTGACGAAGGGTCACAGGGATAGTCGCAGCTGAAGATGAGGTGCCTAAAGCGGTGAAGTAAGCCGGCATCATGCGCATCAAGGCATGGAAAGGCGACTTGCGAGCCACAAGGCCTGCGATGGCAAACTGCAGCAGGAGCAGGATGGCGGTGAAGAGGAAGATCAGGACGATGATCTTGAGGAAGGCTCCGAGCACAGCACTGGCCTGGCCGGTAGCCGACATATCGTTGAACAAGCCGAAGATATAGAATGGCAGCAGTGGGATGATCGCCTTCTCGAGGGTGTGCTGCACGATGGAGCGGAGCTCGGAGAAGATGTTGTTGAGCCCTTTGGCTTCAAAGGCGGCAATACCTAAACCTAACATGAAGCTGGTGACCAGGGCGGTCATCACTGGCATGATAGGAGGGATGTCGATGGAGAAGTATGCAGGGAAGGCGTCATTGCTCGTCCCGATCAGCGAAGTGAATGTCACACCTTCAAGGATCTTAGGAAAGAGCGCTGTCGTGAAGGTGTAGGAGAAAAGTCCGCTGGCTACCGTGAACAGGTACGCCATACCTGCCGTGATAGCCAGCCACTTACCGGCTCCCTTTCCTACCTCCGCAATGGCAGGAGTTACCAGTCCCACGATGATGAGCGGGATGATGAATCGCAGCAGCTGATCAAAGACAGAATTGAACGTATTGAAGAGGCGTACGCTCCAAGCTGGCATGAACTGGCCTACAATGGCGCCAAGGATGATAGCGATGATGATGCGGGGGAGGAGGGGAAGTTTTTTCATATTTCAAATATCAATAATTGCACTCTGTCTCAAGAATGCGCTTGATGACGGTCTCAGCAGAGATCTCACGGTTAGCGGCCTCTGGGATGACAAGGCTGCGAGGGCCTTCGATGACGTCGTCGGTCACGATCATGTTGCGACGTACTGGCAGACAGTGCATGAAGTGTGCATCGTTGGTCACTGCCATTTGACGCTCACCGACGGTCCAGCTGCGCCAGTCCTCGTTAGGATAGAGCTCAGGGAAGTCCTTCTCGAGGTTCTTGCCATAATGAGCATCCTCAAAGCAGCTCCAGTTCTTGGCATAGACGAAGTCTGCGCCCTCGAAAGCCTTCATCTGATCGTACTCGATGGTTGCGCCTTCGGTGAAACGAGGATCAAGCTCATAACCGTGTGGCTGAGTGACAACTACCTCATAGCCAGCAGCAACGGCAAACTGAGCGAATGAGTTAGGTACAGCCTGTGGTAGACGACCAGGATGTGGAGCCCAGGTCATCACAACCTTCGGACGAGCCTTCTCCTTATGCTCCTCGATGGTGATAATGTCTGCAAAAGCCTGCAATGGGTGGCCGGTGGCACACTCCATTGAGAAGACTGGCTTGCCAGAGTACTTGATGAACTGGCTGAGGATCAACTCCTCATAGTCGTCCTTCTTGCTCTCGAACTTAGCGAATGAGCGTACACCGATGATGTCACAGTAGCTGGCCATGACAGGGATAGCCTCGAGCAAGTGTTCAGCTTTGTCGCCATCCATGATGACGCCACGCTGGGTCTCGAGCTTCCAGGCACCGGCATTGACGTCGAGCACGATGGTATTCATGCCGAGGTTCTGTGCAGCCTTCTGAGTAGAGAGACGGGTACGAAGGGAATTATTGAAGAAGATAAGCAGACAGGTCTTGTTCTTGCCGAGGTGCTGATAACCGTAGCGGTTAGCCTTGACCTCAAGGGCCTCCTTGATAGCGGCCTGCAGGTCGCCGAGGTCCTGTACGTTCTGATAATAACGCATAGTTCCTTGATCTAAATTACTATAGTTGCCGCAAGTCAAAAGTTCCTTTATCCATTATTCTACTCCACCAAAGGAAATCAAAAGAAATCAATTCATTTAGTGGGAAATATTGATTTTCTTTGATTTCTTTTGACGGAGTATAAATCAAAGAAATAAGGCTACTTTTTTTGATGCGATATGTATAATTACTAATCTTTGTAACAAAACAAAAGAATTACAAACTACAGAAAACCAGTCGAGCAGTTCCTGTAATTTGTAATTCGTAATTTGTAATTCTGAATAATTGGCTCGCCAATTACTCAGCGTATTTTTTGATGATCACCGAACCATTGTGGCCACCAAAGCCGAAGGTGTTGCTGAGAGCGGCACGGACGGTGCGCTTCTGAGCCTTATTGAAGGTGAAGTTGAGGTTGTAATCAATCTCCTCATCCTTGTCATCCTCGTTGTGGTTGATGGTTGGAGGTACGATGTCGCACTGTACAGCCTTCACGCAGAACAAAGCCTCAATAGCACCAGCAGCACCGAGAAGGTGACCGGTCATAGACTTGGTCGATGAGATATTGAGCTTATAAGCAGCCTCACCGAAGATCTCCTTGATAGCCTTAGCCTCAGAGATATCACCTACGTGGGTAGAAGTGCCGTGTACGTTGATATAGTCAATGTCCTCAGGCTTCATGTTAGCATCGTTGAGCGCTGCTTCCATGACATACTTAGCACCGAGACCCTCTGGATGGGTAGCGGTGAGGTGATAAGCGTCAGCAGACATGCCGCCACCAACAACCTCAGCGTAGATCTTAGCACCACGAGCCTTTGCGTGCTCGAGCTCCTCAAGGATCAAACAGCCAGAACCCTCGCCCATGACGAAGCCATCGCGGCTTGCTGAGAATGGACGGCTAGCATGCTCTGGATCATCGTTGCGGGTAGACAGGGCCTTCATGGCATTGAAGCCACCGAGACCTGGCTCAGAGATAGGAGCCTCTGCACCACCAGTCACAATCATATCAGCCTTGCCAAGACGGATCAGGTCGAAAGCGTTGATCATGCCGTGGGTGGCTGATGCACAAGCGCTGACGCAACCGAAGTTAGGACCGAGGAAGCCGTACTTGATGCTGAGCTGACCAGCAGCAATATCAGCGATGATCTTAGGAATGAAGAATGGATTATAGCGAGGGCCACGCTCGTCGCTGTAACCCTTGGTCTCATCGTGGAAAGACTTGATGCCACCGATGCCTGAGCTGTAGATGACACCGATGCGCTTCTTGTCGGCAGCCTCAAGGTCGAGACCGCTATCCTTGATAGCCTCGTCGGCAGCAGCAAAAGCAAACTGTGTGTAACGGTCTACGCGGCTTACCTCCTTCTTCTCAAAATAGAGGGTAGGGTCAAAACCCTTGACCTCGCAAGCAAACTGAGTCTTGAACTTTGAAGCGTCGATCAGGGTCACAGGACCGCAACCGCTCTTGCCATCAATAAGGTTCTGCCAAGTTTCCTCGACGTTGAGACCCAGAGGAGTGACGGCACCAAGACCCGTTACTACTACTCTCTTTAATTCCATATATTATAAAAAATATCAATTCATAATTCATAATTCATAATTCATAAAAACCAGCACAATGAGGCAGTGGCAATTATCAATTATGAATTGTCAATTATGAATTGAATAAAGTTGATTACTTGTTAGCCTCGATGTAAGCAACAGCGTCACCTACAGTAGCGATCTTCTCAGCCTGATCATCTGGGATGGTGATACCAAACTCCTTCTCGAACTCCATGATGAGCTCTACGGTATCAAGTGAATCAGCACCAAGATCGTTGGTGAAAGATGCCTCGAGGGTAACCTCTGACTCCTCAACACCAAGCTTCTCAACGATAATCTCCTTTACTTTAGCTTCGATTTCTGACATAATTGTATTTATTAAAAGTTAATATTGTTGT
>JAZRXZ010000044.1:0-21554 GCA_045600445.1 Bacteroidales bacterium
CATGTGCTCGGCTTCGAGTCTGCATTTATGCCCGATGCCGTGAAGCATGTTAACTTCTACTCGGGTGCCTTTCCTTCGCGTTATGGAGGGCGATTGTCTTCGGTGGTCGATGTCCGCACACGCGACGGAGACATGCGGCACTACCACGGCACGTTCTCGATAGGAGCGCTTTCTTCGCATCTCTCAGTCGAAGGTCCGCTGTGGCGTGACCGCACCTCGTTTATCATTTCGGCGCGTCGATCGTATGCCGACTGGATGATCAACGCTTTCTACTCCATCTTTAACTCTGACATCGATGATATGCACTTCGGCCTCTATTTCTACGACCTCAATGCCAAGGTCAACCATCGTTTCAGCGACCGAGACCGCCTCTTCCTGTCATTCTACAAGGGACGGGATGCCTTGGAAACATCTCAGGAGACAGGTGACCGACAGGAATATGCGCCTGGCATGATGCCGGGTATCACGACGAGCGAGGACAAGGGCAGCAACACGCAGGAAATCTCGTCGGGCAACACCCTCTATCATGCCCGGTGGAATCATATCTTCTCGCCACGACTTTTTTCTAATCTGACGTTAGGATACAATCAGTTCCGTCAGCGTAATGAGTTTTCGGAACGTGCACGCTCTTGGGTGAATGACAAGCTGATGAGCGATAATTACTACAAGTCTTCCTATCGCTCAGGCATCGATGACCTGACTGCCTCGCTCGACTTCGATTACACGCCTCATCCGCATCATCACATCAAAATGGGAGCGCAATATACGATGCATGAGTTCCGTCCGGAAATGTCGCAGACGGTGGTGCGAAACTATGACAAGCAACAGCAGGCGATGTCGCAGCAAGATTTGCACAAGGATGCCCCTTCGACCTTCGGACATGAGACAGCATTTTACTTCGAGGATGATTTGCGTCTGCCACATCGCTGGCAGGTCAATGCAGGCCTTCGCGTGGCAACATTCACGACCGACGGAAAGACCTATCCAGCCATAGAGCCGCGTTTCTCCGTGAGCAAGCAGCTTGACAAAGGTTGGCGCGTCAAGGCGGATTACACGCTCATGCATCAGTATGTACACAAGCTCTCGACATCGCCCATTGCCAAGCCTGGCGACCTGTGGGTGTCGGTGACTGGTAATGTGAAGCCGATGGAGGCGCATCAGTGGGCAGTAGGTGTCAGCAATGACCAGCTCTTCTCCGGCTGGAACTACGGCATGGAGGCGTATTGGAAAGAAATGAATCATGTACTTGAATTTCATGACGGAAGCATGTTTACTGGCAACACGCGCGACTGGCAGCAACATGTGTCAGAGGGGCGAGGACGTGCCTACGGACTTGAGTTCTTCGTGGCTCGCACCAAGGGGCGCACGACAGGGCAGTTCAGCTACACGCTCTCAAAGTCTGACCGCTGGTTTCCTGACGGAAGCATCAACAATGGACGACATTTCCCCTATCGCCTCGACCGTCGGCATGTAATGCACCTCAGCGTGCAGCATCAGCTGACACCTCACGTCGATCTCAATGCTGTGTGGAGTTTTGCCTCAGGTGCCATGGCGACGGTGGCGAAGCAGCAGACGCGCTATTATGTGCATGTCGATACTGAGGGTATGCCTGCCACGATCGGCACGCCGCTGCAGTTCGGTATGCAGGATCGCGACTACTACAGCTCGCGCAACAACTACCGCATGGAGCCTACGCACCAGCTTGACCTCAGCGTCAACATCCACCACGATACGCGACGTGGCGAACGCATCTGGAGCTTCGGCCTCATGAATGCCTATTGCCACCTCAATCAGGATCTGCTTTACACAGAGGTGAAGAATGAGAATAAGCAGGTTGGCAGCAATCCTGATGGCTCGCCTATCTATGAGATATCGAGTCGAAACGTGCTCAAGAAAGTAACCCTTTTTCCGATCCTCCCATACGTCACATACACCTATAAATTTTGAGTCATGAAATATCTTCTTCCTATATATATGTTCCTTTTCTGTCTCACGGCCTGTGTGCAGGAAATCGGAGAACTGACTGAATACGAGGCACCTCGCCTCATTGTCAACAGCATCTTCGCCGTGGGCGATACGACCATCAGCGTCGATGTGCGCATGACGGGAGTGACAGAGACACGTTTTGTGAACGATGCGCAAGTAACATTGCGTGTCAATGATGGTGCATCTTACTCGCTGCTGCCCGATGAGCGTTTTCGGACCTATCGACTCAATGATGCGCGACTATCCTTGCAACCTGGCGACAGGGTAGAGGTAGATGTGCAGGGAGGTGGTCAGCACGTCTCTGCTTCAAGTATCGTGCAGCAGCCTGTCATCATTGCAGGCATGGATACTTGTACGTCGAGTTTCCCATACAATTTGAATGGCATGGTGTATGATCATACTCGTTGCTTAGTGCATTTGCAGATGCCTAAGAACGTGGACGATATGCAGTATTATCGCGTCGAGGTGGTCAGGAAGATCAATGTTTTCAAGTCTGACGCAGCACAGGATTCCTCTGCTACGCCTGGCTATTCGACAGGGCCTCTGAAATACAATTTCTACTATGGTTATGATCCTGCCTTGCACGAAGGACATCAGTTGGCGCAGGAGAAAAATGACCACGGATATGACTGGTTCGATCAGGACGAAAACTATTTTGCCGTGTTCCGTAGCGTATTCTTTGAGCAAGGGCGCTATACGCTGACGCTCGACCTCGAACGTCCGAACAATACGGGCGCGAAGCAGTCGGGTTGGGAGCAGACATCGACGATACGTCTCTATACGATCAGTCGCACAGAGTTTGAGTATTACAAGGTGCTTTCTGCTTTCGTGGATTATGAGCCAGGGCTTATCTTCAACAGCGAGCCGGTCTTCCCAACGAACATAGAAGGGGGGGCAGGTATCTTCGGCGTTGAGTCGAAGGCTGAGATCTCACTTTACGAAAAACATCTGCCAAGTTCTTCATTATGAATACTTCCCACATTGATAAACAGATAGAATACTTCTCGCAGAGTACACACTTGCCGCGTGGTAGATATGCCGCCAGCGAGGAGATCTATCGTGAGCTCCTTGGCCGTCTGCCTGAGAGTGACTATCCATGTCAGGACATTCCTGCGCTTGTGCCCGCCCGTGGACGAGCGAACGCTCGTCGCTGGAGTGCGGCAGCGAGCGTAGCGCTTGTCGTAGGCATCGGTATCGCTATTGCGGGTGTATATACCTATCGCAGTGGTTTCTTCTTCTCGGGCAGCGATCCTGTTCGTGAGCAAGTACCAGCTTCCGAAACAATTTCTTCGCAGACGCTCGTCTTTGACAATACACCTCTCTCTCAGATTGTCGCAACCTTGTCAGAGGTATACGATATACATATTATAGTTAGAGATCCAGCCCTCGCAGACTATCGTATCACAGCGACCTTCAGCACTGATGAAACACTCGAAGACATCCTTGATGCGATCACGGATGTCTGTGGACTTGCGTATAGAAAGGCCAATGGTGGGTATGAAATTTACGAAAGGTAATGCTGTGAGTATTTATTACTGCATCATTTCTATTAACTGTGCATAGACAGGGCTCTGTGAGAGCAACTGGCGATTACCTACTATATATAGATGCTTGCGTGCTCGAGTTATGGCCACATTAAGCTTACGGTCAATAAGTTGTCCGTCAAGTTTCATAGGGGTGCTGAGCATGGACAATTGGTCAGATGTACTGACAGTAGTAGTGTAGATGATGATGTCTCGTTGGGAGCCTTGATAGCGCTCTACGGTGTCTATATTTATGAAGGTGGAGTGAGGAGTGAGGTCCTCGCAGCCATTAGAAAGAGCATTTTTATGCTCTTGGCGAGAAGACGAGGCTTTAGCCGAGGGGTCGATAGACTTGTTTGCTAGTTCTGCGCGAATAGCTGCAATTTGCTGACGATAAGGGACGATGATGCCGAGGGTCTTCTCTGTCCACTCAAGTCCCTCTTTTTGATAGATCTCTGCGATGCGATTGACGAGACGAGCCACCATGCTAGCTTCTGCAGGATTGCTCTTGGTGCCGAGAGGAGCAGAGGGGACGTCTATGAAAGCGTAGCGAGGCATGATCGAAATCTTCTCCTGCTGGTGGGGGAGGCCGACGGGAGAGAGAAGGTTGCCGTAGAACATACGGTTGGAGAAATCCGCGATGGCAGGATGCATGCGTCCTTGCTTGTTCAGAAGCGTGATGCAATCAGCTTTTCCTTCCTGCTGATATTTCCTATATAACTGTTCGAAGAGCGACTGGGCACCTTCCTGTAGCGTTACAGCAGGGAGCTGTTTAGGATCTCCGATGAGGATGGCTTCTTTACGAGCATGCTTCAGTAGCTCGATGACCTGATGGTCGAGCAACTGGCTGGCTTCGTCGACGATGATGGTATCAAACTCCAGCAAATCGAAGAGATGTGGCATAGCGAGGAGACGCGCTGTGGTTCCTGTCCAGAAACGCTGTTCTCCAATACGTTGACGCAAAAGCGCACGGTTGCTACAAGCGTCGATAATTGTCTGTAGAAGGCGAGGACGGAAGGCCTCAGGCGTATCTGTCATCGTACCCAGACGGACGTACGGACACTCGGCTTCGAGCGTCTCACAGATCTCATCGACAGCACGGTGCGTGAAGGCAAGCAGGAGGACACACTCCTGCGTATTATGATAGAGGTCATGCACCATCTTGCGCAGCGTGACGGAGGTCTTGCCCGTGCCAGGAGGACCTACGATGAGGCGACAGTCGTCTATTGCAGGACCGCCTTTCAACAATGTGCTATAGATGCTGCGACAGGCTTGCGCGATACTACTGTTGATAGTGTCGTGTTCGAGTGCAAAAGGTTGATGACTATCGAGTAACGACGAAAAATGACAGAGACGCTCCGTGTGACGGAGAGAGACGGTAATCTGAACGTCAGAGAGGGATTCGATGCTGCCACGGAGGACGATGGCATTGGCTTTCGTCGTCTCATTCGTGTACATAGGGTAGAGGATAACAGGATCACCCGGACGGAAGTCGTGTTCGCTCGCATCGCTTAACCATAACACAAAACTCTTTATATCCTTCTTCTCATCTATCCCTAACTCTATCAACGGCAGTCCGCGAAGGCTGATAACTTCCGGTTGTGTATCCTTGAGTTCCTCTTCGCGCAGAATGAACTGAAGCTTCTCAAAGAACCAGTCTTGAAGAGCTGGCGCAGCATCTTCAATAGCACCGACGAAGGAAAGGAGCTGAGGCTTGTCATAGTTGCACCAGAGCTTGCCGAACTCGTGCGGATACATGCTTTCAACGGCTTGGCGTGTGAAGTATTTCCGGCCTTTGCCCATGGCAATGTCATGCAGGATCTCAAGAATCTCGTCACGAATGGTAAGTGCAGAGGTACAGAGCTCTTCGGGAAAAATCTGATGCTCAAGGAGTGGATAGGTGTTGTAATGGAGATAGGATCTGATATTCTCTTTATCAAAACCTAAGCACCGATGGAGAACCTCGGCATAGAGCATGGTCTGCACACGGTGCGCCTGCTTGGCATGGCCTTGCCATTCGTTCATCTTACCAGACTTTAGCTCGACGATCTTGGCACTCTTCGAACCAGCCTTCTCACTTCTCACTCCTGACTCCTCACTAAACGATAGCAAGTCCATTCGTCCGCTAAGTCCTAACTCAGGACAGACAAATGATGGCTCCAACCAGGCCTTCTCTGCGTCAATCTGCTGGAGAGGGAACTCATGATCCACCACCTTGCATACATGATCATACTGGTCTTTGACCGTGTTGAAATAGATACGTCGCAACTGATCTTCCTCCACGTCGAGATAGAGCAGCGCGTCGTCGTGCCACGACTTCTGGAGTATCTCCTGAAGTGCAGAAGAAGGATCTTGTGCATAGGCAGGATTCGCGGCAGATCCCTTGGCTGAAACCACCGCATCGAACATATTATTGACCGCATTACCCAGTAGATTATAGGCCGACGGAGTGACCGGCTGCAGAAGTCGATAGACGTAATGCAGCGGGTGTGGACCATACTCTTTGAAGCAGTAGGAGAGTGCAGAAATGTCGATAAGTGGTTGCATATTGGCCGCAAAGATAACGACCAGAGGCCAAAAACACAAGTTTTTAACCTCTTTTTTTGTGTTTTAACGCATTTTTCTTCTTTTTTCAAAGATATTATTGTATCTTTGCCCACACAAAGTAAAAGGATGGAAACAGAAGAGCAGGCCATACAGCAATCTCCTGATGAGCAGAAGGGAGCCAGCAAGGCGCGTATCTTTATACGCGTCCTCCTCATTATGTTCGTCCTACTGTTGGCTCTTCCGTTCACGCTCTATATCCCACAGGTACAGGACTTCGTCTGTCGGAGCGTTGTGTCTTGGCTCAATTCGATCAGTGAGGATCTGGATTACCAGGTCGGTCAGGTTCGCCTCGGTTTCCCTCTTAATCTCAAAGTGAAGGACGTGGCTGTCTTGAAGCGTAAGGATGGCACGCCACTGGTCAGCGTGGGCAGCCTCAAGACGGGTCTTGATGATATTCCTCTCAATCAGCCCTATTTCGTGGTCAATAATCTGGAGGTGCGCGATGTGGTCATTGGCATGGACTCGCTGACCGAGTCGTTCGGCATGGTAGGTCAGGTGGAGCAGCTCGACATTAAGCAGATCGAAGTCGATCCGATGAATGCACAGCTGAGAATAGCAAGGGTGCATCTGCATGAACCTGACCTCAGTCTATATCTGGCTCCGTCGGGGCCTGATGATGAGGAGGACGGACAAGACTGGTTCGTATCGGTCAAGCAGATCGATGTGCATGATGGCCACTTGAAGTATGACAATAGCGACCTCTGTCTGAGCCATGCCATGCAGTACCAGCCTACATCGCCTTATTTCGACTACGACCACTTCGACCTGCAGGGTGTCTCGCTTGCTGCACGTGACGTGATTTATGATACGCATTTGATTCGCGCAACTGTAAATGAACTGAAGGCTCGCGATGAAAACTCTGGCCTTGAGCTGACCCAGTTGTCGACTGGCTTCGAGATGGAAGATCGTGTGATACGCGTCTCTGATCTGGATCTGCAGTTGGCGCAAGTCGGTTCGCTCAAGGGTGAGCTACAGACAGACCTGGCTTTGTTCGATTCATTGCACAACGGTTATCTCTCCACTTCGCTGCAGTGCCAGCTTGATTCGTCTAATCTCTTTCGCCTTGCTGCTCCTTATCTTCCAAGCCTCGTCCCTTATTGGCAAGGTCCGATGCTCAACCTCTCTGTTGCTGGTCGCGTGTCGGGTGACAGTCTGGATCTGCGCAATCTGGAACTCTCAGTCGGACGTGATATAGAGCTCAAGGCTGAGGCTTTCGGACTTGATCCTTTTGATAATGAAAATCGTACTATGGCGGCTACGCTCAAGTCGGAGCTCACGCATGCCGACTACTTGCTCTCGGCTTTTGTGGCAGACCCTGCTCATCGCGCCTATCGCTTGCCTGATTCAATCTCGGTAGATCTGGAAGCCTCGCAGCGTCAGCAGCTCTTTAGTGGCCGCATCGACATGCGTCAGTTTGATGCAGATATCCTCGGTGCGGAAGCGTCTTATGAGACTAGCTTGGAGCGCTATCATCTGAAGGCTAATACACAGCGTCTGGATGTCAGTCAGTTTGTGCCAAGCATCCTGGCAGACGGACTCACCGCGCACCTGACGGCCGATGGTCGCCACTTCCGTTTCCCGAGCAAATATACTCGTGTGGAGGCCAATATGCAGATCGACTCGCTCTGTTATACGCAACCTAATGGCCACCGTGACCAGTTGCAGAACATCACAGCAGAGGCATCGCTCAATGAAGGAAATTATGTAGCACAGCTCGTTTCGAATCATCCGTACCTGCAGCTCGACACGTATCTGGAGGGTATCTACCTGAAAGACACCTTGGTCATGAGAGGCCATCTCAACGTACCACATGCAGATCTGGCTAACCTGCCAGCAGGCTTCGCACAGAAAAACTTCGGCGTTTTCGGATTCAATAGTCAGTTTAGTGGTCATTACGACTGGAAGGATGAGTCACAGTTGGCACTACGTATTGACTCGCTACGTTATGACGATGGCTCGAAGATACAGTACTTCGACAGCATCCTTGTAACACTCGAATCGGAGCCAGGTATGCTTTATGCTGATGTGACGGGTGGCGATGCTGCCGTTAGCTTTAATACAGAAAAGACTATACGCGAGCTGCCGGGCATCCTCACTACCATGGGAGAGGAGGTAAGCCGTCAGCTCGATAGCTTGCGCTTCGACTTCTCGGCCATCCAGCACACGCTGCCACAGGGACAGCTTGACTTCCACATGGCTCAGGATAACCCGTTCTATCCGGCCATCAATTACCTCGGCTACCACTTCCAGAGCGTCGACATGTCGGCCTATAACCTTTTTGACCTGAATCTCGATGCCGCCATCATCGGCCTTAGGAATGACGATCATACCCTCGACTTCGATTCCATCATTGCCGAGATCCGACCGTGCAAATACCTCTCGCGCAAGGATTCTGTCCAAGAACTATATGGCTATCGTTTGTCTGGTCATGCTCTGCATATCGACCCTAAGGCTCGTGAGACCTACGATATCCATGCCAATGGCCTGATGATGCCAGACAGCGTCTCGCTCGACGTGAAATATGTGGATGGAAACTATGTGACACGCTATGATGCCGCCGCCTCGTTGGCCATCGGTAATGACACGTTGACACTGCATTTGGAGAAGGATCCGGTAATCTTTGCCCTACCTTTTAAGGTCAATAAGGACAACCACATCAGCCTGATGGAGTACCGCAATGCTCGGCAGCACCAGCGTACCAACAGCTCGGCTAAGATGCTGATGACGGGTCCGAATGGTATGACTCTCGACGTGTTCACACGCAAGTCCAGAAACTATGATATCGGCAACCAGATGCTGGTTCGCCTTCAGAACCTCGATCTGGCCAACGCTGCCGAACTGATGAAGGCCACCGGCAGTATTGGCGGAAAGCTCAACCTCACAGCCACGGCCGATCTCTTCCCTGACAGCTTGGGTGGCAGCATCCGAGCAGGAATCAGGACCTTCCATCTTGGAGAATACAAGGCCGACACGCTTTCATACGACGGTCAGATACACATGGCTCATTCGCGTCGTGACGTGACTGGTAAACTCACTATTGACGAGGTCGTGAAGATGCAGCTCAAGGCAGCATTGGCCGACACCATGAATCTGGAAGCTTCCGTCTCCGAACTGCCATTGCCTTTGGCCAATCTCTTCCTACCGACCGACATCAACCTGGCTGGCGTAACCTCGGGCAAGGTGACACTACGAGGCAAGGACCTGGAGTCGGCTCGAATGGACGCCGCCTTGTCTATGCAGGACGCTTCGGTCAGTATCAGCGACCTTGACGCTCTGTTGCACTTGCCAACTGACACCCTCCGCATCGTCAACAACCGCATGACCATTCAAGACTACAATATCTATGGCTCCAACAAGAATCCGCTCACATTGCGTGGCCAGATAGATATGCGTAAGAAGCTCACAGATCCGCAGATTGACCTGCGTGTTGCCGGTCAGAACGTGCAGATTATCAATAACAACCGCCTACGACTGAAGGATCAATATATCTACGGACGTCTGCCATTGACCACCGAGATCCGTGTGAAGGGTGCGACATCGAACCTCAATGTGGACGGTAAGTTGCAGGTACTCTCAGGTACCAACCTCAACTACTATCTGCAGGATGACCCACTGCAGGCTACGAGCAAGGTGGATCAGCTGGTAGAGTTTGTCAGCTTCCGTCAGATGGACCGCAAGCTGGCTCACGCAACCATCGCTCCGTTAGTAAACGGAACAGAGGGTGGCCTGACGCTTGAGATGAAGATAGACATTGACAAAGACGTGCGCGTCAACGCCTATCTGCCTGGTACGGACAACAACCACGTGACCATCGTAGGTGGTGGCCCTCTGGTAATGCAGTCGGCTTCTGACGGTATGATCACAATGAGTGGTGTCTATGACGTGACCAGCGGTACGGTGGACTATAAGCTGCCGATCCTGCCGATGACCAAGAAGTTCAACATCCTCAACAGCAGCACCGTGAGCTGGAATGGTAATGCTCCAGGTGCTCCGACCATTGACATCCAGGCCAGTGAGAATGTTCGCACAGGTGTGGAGGACAGCCAGGGTTCACGACTGGTCAACTTCGTCGTCACCATCAACATTACAGGTACGCTCGAAGCATTGGATATGTCGTTTACCTGCTCGGCGCCAGATGATGGAAATATCAATTCAGAGATAGAGTCCATGACCGAAGAGGAGCGTAGTAAGACCGCGCTGATGCTGCTCGTGGCACAGACCTACCTCGGCCCTGGCTCATCGAATGTGGTTGGTTTAGGTGCGGCCAATGCGGCTCTGAATTCTGTGCTCAACCGTCAGATGGATCAGATCCTCGGCTCGAAGCTCAAGAACACGGATGTTGACCTTGGCATTGATACCTATAGCACAGAGACTGGTAGTGCACGTACTGACTATTCGATTAAGGTCTCACAGCGTTTCTTCAATGACCGCTTCCGCGCTACCATCGGTGGTCGTGTCTCCAGTGGTGGTGATCCGTCGATGGGCAATGGTGCTCGTCTGGGAGATATCTCATTGGAGTGGCTGATCAAGAAAGACGGTACACATTACCTTAAGCTCTATCGGCGCTATAACTATGAGTCGGTCTTCGAAGGTGAGATCCTCGAGTCCGGTATCGGCTATGCCCAGGAGCGCCAGGCCTATAAGTTCAAGCACCTGCTGCTCCCTACCAGCAAGTCGCGTCAGGCTCGTATCATGGAGAGTATCCGACAGATGCAGCGCAAACAGGAAGAGGCTGAGGCAAAGAGAAATATGGAAGTTGAAGAAGAAAAAGTAACTGACGAATGAAAAGATTGAGCAAAATACTGATAGTGTTCCTTCTTTTGTGTTGCACCCTTTCGTGCAGCACCACGTCTCATATCCCAGAGGATGAGGTCCTGTATACGGGAGTTGAGAGTATCATCCGTCATACGTCCGATACGGTAGATTCTGACATCGATGAAGCTGTGAATCTGACGCTCGAAGTACCTCCTACTAACGCTTTCTTCGGGTCTGCCTATCATCAGTCGCCCCTGCCTATTGGCCTGTGGTCCTACAATGCACTTTATCCGAAGAAGGAAACGGGCTTCCGTCACTGGCTTTGGAACCGACTGAAGTCTGAACCAAAGTATATCAGCACGATCAATCCTCGTCTTAGAGCGCAGGCCGTGGAGGCCATTCTTAAGGACGAAGGATATTTCGACGCGATTGTGTCGTACGACACTATATATAATAAGGAGGACAGTCTGCAGGCCCGTCTGTCATACGATGTGACTTATCATAAGCAGTCGCGCTTGGGGTCTATCACTTTCCGACAGTCACCGTCGATAGCTGTTGATAGCCTTTTGAAACGTACCCAGAGCCAGAGTCTGCTGCAGTCAGGTGTCCGATTCT
This sequence comes from Bacteroidales bacterium, assembly GCA_045600445.1. Classification (GTDB taxonomy): domain Bacteria; phylum Bacteroidota; class Bacteroidia; order Bacteroidales; family UBA3663; genus Liminaster. Next base: position 11,487 of record JAZRXZ010000044.1, read on the forward strand.
CGGCTTCGCGCCTGGAGGAGGAGAAGAATCGCATTGCCTCGGTGATGCATGATTCGGGTTATTTCTTTTTCTCGCCAGATTATGTGAAGTATCTGGGAGACAGTACCTATGCTCCGAATACCGTATCGCTGCGTATTGTCCCTGATGTTAATGGCGATATCAAAGCCTTGCGTCCCTGTGTGATTGACTCGGTCTTCTTTCATCTTGACTTCGGTTATGGTATGAACCTGCAGAACCATGATAGTCTGGACTTTATGTCTGTCGGATACAATGGCAAGCAGACTGTCAAGACCAAGCACCTCTATCGCACTCTCGGCTTTCAGAGGGGTGCGCTCTACCAGCCTTCCTATGCAGATAAGGTGAAGCAGAAATTGAGTCGTCTCAACGCTTTCCAGTACACTACCACCGAATATCAGGTACTAAATCCTGAGCGTTATCAGGAGGCTATGTCTCTGGATCCTGCGCTTGATACCCTGCACATGATGCTTAAGGTTCATGCCGTCAATAACATGCCGTGGAGTGGAGGTGCAGAAATCGGTGTCGTGCATAAGGACAATCAGCAGATCGGTCCAGGCGTTACGTTCACCGCTCAGCGTCGTAACCTCTTCGGTGGCGGTGAAGTCTTCTCAGGTGAGCTGACAGGTAGTTATGAGTGGTTTATCGGAAAGCATGGCGGACAGGGTAGTATGTCAAATAGCTATGAGCTCGGAACCAAGCTCTCGTATGCTATCCCTCGTCTTCCATTCCAGTCTCTTTGGCCAATTAACCCCGACAACCCGGTGTCGTCGAAATATAGTATATCAGCTGACTGGCTGCGCCGTGGAGGTTTCTTTGAGATGGTCAAGACCACAGCCGCAATGGAGTATTCGTTTACGCGAGGCAAGACCCATAGCTTTACATTCACGCCTCTGCGTCTGACCTATATGTATACGCTCAAAAAGACAGATCGATATAAGGAGATTGTTGACAATAATTTAGCATTGTCGAGTTCTTTAGAAGATCAGTTTATCCCACAGATGCAGTTCTCGTGGACTTATGACAACTCACTGACTCGACAGAATCGCTCTTCGCACCATTATCTGCGTCTCTCTCTGGCCGAATCCGGAGGTCTGGTTGACCTGTTCTCTGGCTGGTGGGGAGAGCATAAGGAGCAGGGAGAGCGACAGCTCTGGGGACAGCGTTTCTCTCAGTTCGTCAAGGCTACAGCAGAGTTCCGTCATACCTATCAGCTGACGCCTCGTCAATCGCTGGTAACCCGCATCCTTGCAGGTGCAGGCTATGCATACGGCAATTCTTCGGAGATGCCTTATTCTGAGCAGTTCTACATCGGTGGCCCTAATTCTCTCCGAGGCTTCTCTCCTCGTACTGTAGGACCCGGAGATTTTAACCTTAGTCTTTTGGAGAGAGTATTCAAGCAGATGGACATCAATTGGGGTAATTTGCGCTTGGGTTGTGTCGGTGATTATAAGTTTGAGACTAATTTTGAGTATCGTTTCCCTCTGATGGGCAGTCTCAACGGAGCTCTTTTTACCGATGTCGGAAACATCTGGCTCAGAGAAAATGAGTTTGCCGAAGAACCCGAATTTGGCGAAGCTTATGGCCGTACAGATTTCAATAATATTCTTCGCCAGCTGGCCGTCGACGTAGGAGCAGGCTTTCGTTATGATCTGGGTATGCTAGTGATTCGTTTTGACGTCGGTGTCCCCCTCCATGATCCTAATGATGACAATCGTAGCAGTCAGTACTTCAACTGTCGCGAGGGCTTCTTAAAGCATCTTGGCTATAATCTCGCCGTTGGCTATCCGTTCTAAGTTGTTATTCGCAACTGTCAAAAGTCCCGAAAACCTCGGGACTTTTGTCGTTTTATTCGCTTCTTTTAAATTTATTAAGGTGTAACGCTTGCAAAAATACTCATTTTTGATTATCTTTGCAGCGGTTAAATAGGGTGTGTAGCTCTTTTATCCTTAAGTGTTAGTACCAATTTCATTTTACAAATTTTAATTCATATTCTTCAACTATTATGATTTACAGCAAAGAAGTTGAAAACATGTGCTGCGTAACTAAGGGCGCAAATCATGCAAATGCTCCAATCCCTGAGGAGGGCAAGTGGATTCATGCAAAGGAAATCAAGGACATCTCTGGTTTCACACACGGTATTGGCTGGTGTGCTCCACAGCAGGGTACTTGTAAGCTCAGCCTCAATGTTAAGGAAGGCGTTATCGAGGAGTGTCTCGTTGAGACCGTTGGTTGCTCAGGTATGACTCACTCAGCTGCTATGGCTTCTGAGATTCTCCCAGGCAAGACCATCCTCGAGGCTCTCAACACTGACCTCGTATGTGATGCTATCAACACCGCTATGCGTGAGCTTTTCCTCCAGATCGTTTACGGTCGTACCCAGTCTGCTTTCTCTGAGGGTGGTCTCGTTGTAGGTGCTGGCCTTGAGGATCTCGGCAAGGGTCTCGTTTCACAGGTTGGTACCATGTACGGCACCAAGCTCAAGGGCTCACGTTACCTCCAGATGACCGAGGGTTACTGCACCCGCATGGCTCTCGACGCTAACAACGAGGTTATCGGCTACGAGTTCGTTCACATGGGCAAGCTCATGCAGTGGATCAAGGAGGGTATGGATGCTAACGAGGCAGTTAAGAAGGCTACCGGCTGCTACGGCCGCTTCAAGGACGCTGTTAAGTACATCGACCCACGTAAGGAATAATACGGTGATTTTCTAATAAATTAAAAATTATTAATTAAAAATTAAAAATTATCAGTTCTCCATGCTCGACAAGTTCATACGTATCTATACCATAGTTGTTACGATTCTTATCGTTGCAGCTCTGATAGGAGCAGGATACTGCTTCTTCGGTATGAACTATCCTGTGGCAGCAGTCGGTTGCCTCTTCATGGCAATAATCTTTGCACTGATGCTTTTTGTCACTCGCACATTTGTGCGACGCAATCAGCCAAAGGCCAAGAAGAAAGGTGCTCGCTGGTGAACTTTTAACTTTTTAACTTTTAACTTTTAACTTCTATAATATTATGGCATTATTTGAAAGTTATGATCGCCGTATCGCTCAGGTCAACGCTGCCCTGAACGCTGTTGGCATCAAGGATATTGACGAGGCTAAGGCTATCTGTGACGCTAAGGGCATCGATCCATATGCAATGTGTGAGTCAACCCAGCCTATCTGCTTTGAGAACGCAAAGTGGGCTTACGTAGTAGGCGCTGCTATCGCTATCAAGAAGAACTGCACTGTAGCTGCTGACGCTGCTGAGGCTATCGGTCTCGGTCTCCAGGCATTCTGTATCCCAGGCGCTGTAGCTGATGACCGTAAGGTAGGTATCGGCCACGGCAACCTCGCTGCTCGTCTTCTCCGTGAGGAGACCCAGTGTTTCGCATTCCTCGCAGGTCACGAGTCATACGCTGCTGCTGAGGGTGCTATCAAGATTGCTGAGATGGCTAACAAGGTTCGTAAGAACCCACTCCGTGTCATCCTCAACGGTCTTGGCAAGGACGCAGCTAAGATCATCTCTCGTATCAATGGCTTCACCTATGTTCAGACCCAGTTCGACTACGCTACTGGCGAGGCTAACATCGTAGCTGAGACTCCATACTCTGACGGTCTCCGTGCTAAGGTTCGTTGCTATGGCGCTGACGACGTTCGTGAGGGCGTTAAGATCATGTGGAACGAGGGCGTTGACGTATCTATCACCGGTAACTCAACCAACCCAACCCGTTTCCAGCACCCAGTAGCAGGTACCTACTTCAAGGAGCGTGCTATCGCAGGCAAGCCATACTTCTCAGTAGCATCAGGTGGTGGTACAGGCCGTACCCTTCACCCAGATAACATGGCTGCTGGTCCTGCTTCTTACGGTATGACCGACACCATGGGCCGTATGCACTCATCTGCTCAGTTCGCTGGTTCTTCTTCAGTTCCTGCTCACGTTGAGATGATGGGCTTCCTCGGTATCGGTAACAACCCAATGGTAGGCTGTACCGTTGCTGTTGCCGTTGCTGTTGCACAGGCTCTCGCTAAGTAATTTTACAAACAAGATTCAAAGTGGGGCCATGACGGTGCTACTTTGAATCTTGTTTTATACTTACCTCGACATATTTACATAAGACAAGCCATGGAAGCTGTTTTCACTAACTATCAGATGCAGATTCTTGATAGTATTTCTCGAGTTAAGAGCGAGAAGGAGATGTGTGAAATCCGCGACTTGATTGCCGAATACTTTTCAAACAAGGCTCTTGATGCAATGGATAAGCTTTGTGAAGATGGAAGCCTTTCTACTTCCACTATCCAGTCGTGGGCAAAAGAGCATGACCGTACTCCATATGTCTATTAACACATTATTATAATAGTATATGGAAAATATTGTTCTTGACACCAATTGTCTTCTTGCCTCCATCAAGCGCGACAGCGTATTTTTCCCAATATGGCGCGACTTCATGAGAGGCAAGTATTGTTTATGTTTTACCGATGACATTCTCAATGAATATGAAGAGATCATTGCATTGAGAAGTGGTTCGAAGGAAGTTGCACATAATATTGTCTCTGCCATCCTTAACCGATCGAATACCAAGCACATTGAAGTCTTTTATCATTTTGATTTGATAGAAGCAGATAAAGATGATAATAAATTTGTAGATTGTGCCATCAAGGCCAATGCTATATTTATTGTTTCGGAAGACCGACACTTTGATGTTTTGAAATCTATCACTTTTCCGCGTGTAGATGTGATTGGGATAAATGATTTCCTTCTCTTTTTGGAGACATTGAATTAAACAAACGTCACATTTTATGTTGCCAGAAATCTCGAACGCCTTATTCGTGGCTTGGAAAAAGCCGAACATAACACATTTTTAATAATCTTAATTTATGTACATCAACGATTTTCACCGACAGTCTGTAGAACGATGCTTGAGAAGAATTGCCCAATCGAAGTCTTCGCCGATAAACTGCGAAGAAGAAGTAGCGAAGATCAAAGTAATGCACAAGGAGATAGCTCTAAACTATCCCCAAGGCAGTTGATTGATGTTAATAATCGGGCAGCAGAAGCATTGGCAAAGGAAATGGGTTTGTGGCTAGACTTTTCTGATGTCTGCAATCTTGGAACTCCTGCACCAAGCGGTATGGAAAATGAGGTTTATTTGAATAATGAAGGTAACCTTGTTTACAAAGTCAATAACTTGATGCTTAGCCATAGCGTCGGAGAATTCCTTAACAGATTAATGCTGCATAATGCATACTTCCCACAAACCCGTTATGACCTTTATGGTTTCACGGGGTTTGGAAGAGGCAGTATTTATCCGATTATCGTACAGGATTATATCGAAGATGTAACTTATGCAACACCTGAGGACATAGATCTTTACATGTCAAAGCTTGGATTTCATCAAGTAGGGGAGGCGCGATATTCTGATGATACTATAGAAATATTCGACCTGCGACCTCGTAATGTCCTCAAAGATCAGGATGGAGATATTTATGTGGTCGATGCAGATTTCAGAGTTATATAATAATCGCTTCTGACATAAATTGCTTGTAGTCTGCTAAAATTAGTCATCTCGTAATCACGGTATCCGATTTCGTATGCGGTATCCGACATCTCGTAATCGCAGTGTCCGATTTCGTTTGCAGGATTCGCACACCCGAAATTGCGGCATCCGATTTCGTTTGCAAGATTAGACGTCCCGCATCCGCGGCGTCCGATTTTGTATGCATTATATGCCATTCCGCTTTGTCCTCATAGCAGTATTGGCAGTTTTTGTCTTCTTTGCGCGATTTATCACTGATTATTTGGTGGTGCAAAAAATATTCCGTACCTTTGTCGCGAAATAAAATATGATTGAAAAAAAGAATACAGGGGCAGGCCAAAAACAAAAAGTATTTTTTGTTTGTTGGTACACTCAGTTTTAATTTATCAATAATTTATTTTTATTTATAATTAATTTATTATAGGTGTACATACTTTAGACTAACTTTAGTCACCGATTTGACAATGTAATTCCAAAACTGACCTTTTGAAAGTACCTTGCTCGGAATTTGTTCCTACTCTTTGCTTAAAGGAATTACATCGTGATACAAATCATTTACTTTCTTGAACCCAGACAAAAATCCGTTCCTGCTGGTTCCCTTAGGGGCAATCCGCATGCTTATGTCTGATTCTGATCCTATGAAGGAGACGTCGAATCTGACACAGATTTATTATCTCAGTATCTACACATCGGCCATGAAGCTGAATATGACTGATAAAGATGCTGTGATGCAGTATGTTTATTGTGGCTACAGAGAGCAAGCTTGCTTCACCTTGGCGCTCAGGTCTGCATGGGGTAGAGTTGCGAATACTTCCGGATATGATCCTCACTATCGGGGCATGGCGTTTGGTAAGCTCGACTTTGAAGATCAGGGAAAGGACATCCTGCTGTTCTGCCAGAAGGATCCTGCTCTGATGGAAGAGATCCGCCAGTGGGCGCGCGTACGTCAGATGCTCAAGTATATGCACCAGGATTCGCTCTATGTATCGAAAGTCTTGGATGTGGTGCGAAGCAGGAAACTCTTTGTGACCTATGACAAGCCTCCCTATGCCGCCATTGAATCTGAACTGATGGCCAATATCTGCAATCGCTGCTATTCCCTCTTCGATGACGAGTGGGCCACGCTGGCCATGCATCTCGGCGTCTGCACGAAGCTGGGGACAAAGGCTTTTGTCGCCACTACGAAGGTGGAGATTCTCTGCAGGATGTTCGGTTGCAGCACTCAGCGGGAACTTGATGACGTGCTCGCAGCCAATCCTGTGCTCCGTGAGCGCTACGATCATTATAGTTCGCGACGCATCTACGAGCGCATCCGTCGCCAGGCTTTCGATGTCTATCACATGCGAGAGGTAGGCCTGAAGCGTCGCAGCTACGTCAGCTATCGTTATGATAATGATCGCGACTTCATCACCGCGATTGCAGCCAAGGATTCTAAGCTCCAGGAGGAGAAGCGAAAGAAGGAGCAGAAAGCACTGATCAAGGAGTTGTTTGCGTGATAGGATAATTTAGCTTTTTCTCGATATTCCATATTTTGGAGGTAACATGATATAATGTTGCCTCCTCTCTTTTTGTGATATTTCATCTTTTTTTGTTCGCCGAAATAAGAAATTGCACAACACTACACCCAGAAAGAAGCATGTGCAATCAATAACACCAGGCAAATAAGTGAAAAGTACCAAAAAAAAAGATCTTTTTTTGAAAAAACTGTACAAGTTATTAAATAATTCCATATATTTGCACCATCTTACTTGCCACAACGGTGGGGTCAACCTGTAAGATCATTTAATTAACACAAAGGGTGTTATTGTAATCAATCTTCAATCAACGAATCTCGCAAATTTGTTTATCCGTGAAGAGAGAGGCAATAGCATCACATCGTTAGGTGAATTGTGCTCGAAAGGGTTCATTATAGCCTGGGTGTGGTGTCTATTGTTTTATCCACGGAAAAGGCAATGCGAGAGCCTGTTGATTGGGTAGAACAATAGGCTTCCGCACTCTTTTTTATGTCTTAATTCAAACCGAACGTAGGAAGCGCGGGAGGACTTTTTAGTATGAAAAAGTTTTTAATTTCAGCTCTTATGTTCATTGCAGTTGCAGGAACATCTTATGCACAGAAACCATTCAAAGTTTACATTGAATTGCTGGGACACCAGAAGGGTCTGTTTAGCGACAAGGTAAAAATTACTGTTGATTATGGCCAGGCTCAATCTTTCTTTAACAATAAGAATAAACAAACTCTTGTGGATGAAAACGGAAAGAAGATCTCGTTTAACTCTATGGTTGATGCAATGAACTATTTCGGTGAGGCAGGTTGGTCTTTCGAACAAGCTTATGTAATTACGGACGATAAGGATAATGTCTATCACTGGCTTCTTTCAAAAGAAGTGACTTCTGCTGACCAAATTACAGAAGGCTTCAATACGAAGTCTATGTACAAGCAAAATTCAAAAGATTGATTTTGGCTTAGGCAATACATTTCAGCTATTATAAATAGGGGTAGTCGTCGATTTTCGAGATTACCCTTAATTGATTGACTATGAAAAGATTTTTTATTATATCGTTTCTTCTGTCTTTTTTTTGTATTGTTAAAAGTCAGGAAAATATTATACAGCCTGTTAGTAATGTAGATTACTCTGGCTTTTATGCTAAAGGGAAGGATGTAACGTGGCAATTAACTGGTATCGCATCAGATGATAAATATACAGCACTCTTTTTTAGAGTCGTAATCAACACTCTTGGAAGTGGAAATTTCCAATTTTCTGGTAGTAGTTATATCGCAGGTGATTTCGGCATCTCTTATCCCATTGCATTACGAATTAATGATAAAGGTTATCCACTTAATAAAAGATGGATGTTTAGTAAGTGGCAGAAGGGCAAAGGTGTCGATTGTGTCTTATATTTCAACCGCATTCCTGCTGGAGTATCAAAACTTTCTTATCATACAAGCGCTTATGTTTTAGAAGATGCTCCTGTCGCAGATAACCCTAATACCGCTGTTAGTACCGATTGGACAAACGATAATCTTGTTCAATACTGGACTAATAACCCATGCTCGAAAATTGAAGGCATTTATTTTTTTACAAATACTAATAAACAAGATTGGTGGGGAGATGTTAAGCATACTTTAGCTGTAATGAAAGATGGTGTCGGTTACAATCTTATTTATTTGAAAGGTAGTAATCCCGCTATTTGGAAAGAAGGAGAGATTAAGGCTACTTTTATTCCTACGGCTTCTCCTGGTTTGTATAAAGTAACCTCATGGTTGATGGAAAACAAGATGGAAAATGATAATTTCTATTTGAGATTTGAGGATGGAAATATGTCAGTTTTTGAGAATACTAGTGCTGTGAGTGCAAACTTTTTGAAATTATTCCCAGCTGTCGATATAAATGCAATAGAGCAACAGCCAGTATCCAGCTCCACGGTAGCAAGTAATAGCAAACCTATAAAAGCATCTGGGAGTGGAGTAATAATTGGCCCTAATGTAATCGCCACAAATTATCATGTCGTTGATCAGGCAAAAACAATTAATATCTCCGTAAAAAATGGAAATACTGTGTCTTCATACGTAGCCAAAGTATTATGTACAGATAAAATCAATGACCTTGCTTTATTAAATATTGAAGATGAGAATTTTCAAAGAGTTTCAGAGTTCCCATTTTCAATTTCTCAAAAATTGAAAGATGTTGGTACTTCGATTTTTACAATGGGATATCCGTTAGCCTCTTATATGGGGGAGGAAGTAAAAATAACAGATGGTATTATCAGTTCCCGCACAGGTTATGAAGGTGATATTGTTACTTATCAAATATCTGCTCCTATACAGCCAGGAAGTAGCGGAGGCCCGCTCTTTGATAAAAATGGCAATCTTGTGGGAATAACTAATGCGGGGATCCAATCCGCACAGAACGTTGGCTATGCAATTAAGTCTTCCTATTTGTGTAATTTGATTGAATCAGCTCCAATAACACTAAATATTCCAGAGGGTAAAGAACTTGAATATATGGAACTGACAGAACAGATAAAATCACTTTCTAAGTTCGTGGTTTTTATAACAATTACTAAATAGTATGTACATACTAAGTTTCATCAATACATTTTCAGAAGCCAAATAAGATATGGCATCTATGGTTTACGATTAGACCTGTCGCAGAGACCTGATTCTCATGCGGCAGGTCAATTTTCTTTTTTATATGGTTAGGTAAAGTATCGCAAAGTCTTTAGGTATACCTTCTCGCATGAAAGATGGTATCTCAATGATTCCGGGGATACCTTTACGTATGATAGAAGGTCTCGCAAAGACTCTGGAAATACCTTCCCGCATGCAGGAAGGTATTAAAATGATCACAGGGATACCTTCCTGCAAGTAAGAAGGTATCCCTGTGATTCTAGGTTCGCCCAGCATGGGCATGTTCTAACGGGTGTAAGTCCCTAAGCCGCCCTGATAGTGGGAAGGCTACAGCCAAAGACAAGGGTGTCCGTGGCGACGCGGAATTTGAAGGAAGTCGGCGGCAAACATCTGGTCTGAC
>JAZRXZ010000045.1:0-87996 GCA_045600445.1 Bacteroidales bacterium
CCTCGAACATAGCATCCGAGCATTCAGCCAGCATGCTCAGATCGATGAGATTGTCATCGTGGCTCACGCTGATTACATTGAACGTATCAGCACCATCGCTGCACCCTATCAGAAGGTAATGCACGTCGTTCCTGGAGGCAAAGAACGCTATGACAGCAGCCTTGCAGCCATTGGAATGTACTCCTCAAAAAGTGAAGAGAAAAACTCCTCACTCCTCACTCCTTATTCCTCACTGAATCTTTTAATTCATGACGCCGTACGTCCGCTCGTATCGCAGCGTATCATCACAGATTGCATCGAAGCGCTGAAGACCTACAAAGCCGTTGATGTAGCCATCGCCTGCACCGATACCATCGTGGAGGTCAATGCAGAGGGCCATATCTGTCACATCACGCCACGCGCCATGTTACGTAACGTGCAGACGCCTCAGTGTTTCCGTCTCGAGACCATCGCAGAAGCTTATAAGAAAGGCCTCAGCGACCCTCAATTCATCACGACCGATGATTGTGGCGTAGTGCACCGTTATCTGCCAGAGGAGCCAATATATGTCGTCACTGGCGACACCACCAACATCAAGGTCACCTATCCTGAAGATCTGATCCTGGCAGAGAAGATCCTGACTAAAGAATAAAGAGATTCTTGTTGTAAAATCACTAACAAAGAAACTACTATATACCTAGAATGAAGAAAATCCTTCCCATTACCCTTGGCGTCATCCTCCTGTTTGGCGTACTGACTTCCTGGGTAGCTCCGAATATCGTCCGCAACTATGTCTGCGACAACGGCAACGAAATTCTCGGCCGCAAGATTCGCATCGACAATCTCACGGCCAACATCTTCACTGGCTATATCTGCATGGAAGGCCTGACCGTGTTTGAGGAAGACGGCATCATGCCATTCATCCACCTGCATCGAGCAGAGACAAACCTCTCGATGCTACATCTGTTTACCGGCATCATCGATCTGGAGGATTTACGTCTCAACCAACTGGATGTCAACATACAGCAGCGCGACACGGTATTCAACTTCACCGACATCCTGCAGCGATTCTCCGAAGAGGAAGAAGAGACCGAGTCGGGCTATCCGTTGGTTATCCGCGACATTGAACTCACAAAGAGTAGCATCCACTATCAGGACTTGCTCGTCCGCAGCAACATCCGAATCAATGACGTGAACCTCCACATTCCAGGCATCGACTTACGTGATCTGGTGACCAATATGGGTCTCGATCTGGAGTTTGTCGATGGTGGCAAGCTCATCACACAGATGAGTTATAATGACCGTACACGTCACTACACCATAGAACTTCTGCTTAACGATTTCAGCCTCGAAGGTATCCTTCCCTACGTGCAGCAGAGACTGTGGTCAGAGAAGCTTACCGGACAGCTCAACGCCGATCTGAAGATGGAAGGCAATCTCAGCCACATCCTCGATTTCCGTCTCACTGGTCAGGCTAACGCGCGTGACATCTATATGGAGGACGACCGTGGTGAAGTGGTCCTCAGCTGTGACAGCGTACTGATGAACGTACGTGAGATGAACCTGATAGAGAACCGTATCTCTCTCAGCCAGATGGTGGCACACCAGCCATCGCTCTACATCACCTACGACAATGACAGCCTCGACAACTTCGATCGCATGCGACAGTTGGCAGAACACAAGATGGCCGAGATCATGGCCACTCTGGTAAAGAACGAGACAAAAGACGCTGTGCCATCAGCCAGCGACAGTTCTACGGACACACTGCCGGAATTCCAGTTGCGTATCGACCAGTGTCAGGTCCTTGACGGCAGCCTCTTCTATCGCGACGAGGCGACCCGCATCACTCCATTTGCCTATCAGGTGAGTGGCATCAACCTCAACGCGCCTAACTTCACGCTCGACCAGCGCAATCACATCAGAGGCAAAGCGATACTCGGACAGACCGGCAGCCTCACACTCGAGTATCATGGAAAGCTCGAAGACAAACGCAACCTCCGTCTTGACATTCACGCGGCAGACGTCGAGATCACCGACTTCTCACCATACACCTTGCAGATGTTCGGCAATTCGCTCGACAATGGCACACTCGCTGCAGACATCCAGCTCGTCACACAAGACGGCGATCTCTCTGGCAACGCCAAGATCATGGCTGAACAGCCAATGATCAGCAAGAAACATAAAGACATCAAACCAGAGATGCCTGTACCATTCCGTACGGCCATCAATCTGCTGACTGACCGCAACGGACATTTCCAGATCAGCGTCCCAATCTCCGGCAATATTGACGAACCTCAGTTCTCTTACAAGCGTATCATCTTCCGTCTTATCGGCAAGATGTTCATCCGAGTCTGCACCTTCGGTTATCGCAATAAGAACTATGAGACCGACACACTGAATCTCAGTACAATCTATACGGATTTCGATATCAATGACATCAATATCGATGAGTTTGCCAACGACTCGATCGGAGAAGTGTTACTGAAGGAAGACTGACAAACAAAAATGAGCGGAGGTTCCTCCGCTCATTTTTGTCTTCAAATAGTAATCTAAAAGCATTTTTTCAGACAACTATCAATATTTTCTAAATAATAGCTTACTTATTCAAACCATTGTTAGCGATGAGCCACTCTGCAATCTGTACTGCATTGAGCGCTGCACCCTTCTTGATCTGATCACCTACGAGCCAGAAGGTAAGACCATTCTCGTTAGCGAGGTCCTTACGTACGCGACCTACGTAAACGTCATCCTTACCAGCAAGGAAGAGTGGCATTGGATAGGTCTTGGTAGCAGGATCGTCCATCAGCTGAACACCCTCACCGTTCTTGATAGCCTCCTTGAAAGCCTCAACGCTTACAGGCTCCTCAGTCTCTACCCAAACAGCCTCAGAGTGGCTACGGAGCGAAGGAACACGAACACACATAGCCGAGCAAGCTGCATCGGTATGCATGATCTTCTTGGTCTCGTTGAACATCTTCATCTCCTCCTTGGTGTAACCATTGTCGCAGAATACATCAATCTGAGGAATGACGTTATATGCCAACTGATAAGCGAACTTATCGACGGTAACAGGCTCGTTGTTCAGCACCTGACGATACTGAGTCTCGAGCTCCTGCATAGCCACAGCACCTGCACCAGAAGCAGCCTGGTAAGAAGCGATGTGAATACGCTTGATGTGGCTGAGACGCTCCAGACACTGCAGAACTACTACCATCATGATGGTGGTGCAGTTAGGATTAGCGATGATGCCACGTGGACGGTTCAAAGCATCAGCAGCGTTGCACTCAGGTACAACCAATGGCACGTCAGCGTCCATACGGAAAGCTGAAGAGTTGTCGATCATGACAGCGCCATACTTAGTGATGTCAGCAGCGTACTCCTTAGAAGTACCGCCACCAGCAGAGGTGAATGCAATATCCACGCCCTTGAAGTCCTCAGGATTGTGGGTAAGCTCCTCGACAACGATATCCTTGCCACGGAAGTTGTAGGTACGACCGGCACTGCGAGCAGAGCCGAATAAAAGAAGTTCATCAATTGGGAAGTTACGCTCAGCAAGAACCTTCAGGAACTCCTGGCCAACGGCGCCACTGGCACCGACAATTGCTACTCTCATCTTTCTCTTAAAAAATAAAATATAATATCAAGTGGATTATCGGGCGCAAAGTTAGGTATATTTTGACAAACACTTCCGTCGCCACAATGAAATTATGCAAAAACGAAAGCAAAAACCATTATTTTGCGCCAATCTGCCAAATCAAATTGGCATTCGCAATACATATTCTTATTTAGCAGCCGCACGACAAGCGTTCAGTACGCGGAAGAAATTAGCTCCCCAGATCTTGCGGATCATATCCTCAGTGTAACCTTTCTCGAGGAGCTTCACCGTGATACGGATCATGTCGTTGCTACCCTTGCAGCCAAGGACACCGCCACCACCGTCGAAGTCACTACCGATGCCGACGTGGTCGATACCAGCCACCTTTACACAGTGATCGATGTGTGCTACGACGTCGTCGATGCTGGTCTTGGTGCGGTCAGGACTCATATAGCTGGCGAAGATACAAATCTGGATGACACCGCCATTCTTAGCCAACGCGCGGAGCTGATCGTCATTGAGGTTGCGGTTGTGGAAGTAGACATCCTTAGCGCCGCTGTGCGAACAGATCACAGGATACTTGCTATACTTCATCACATCCCAGAACGTACCCATGCTGGCGTGACTGAGGTCGATGACCATACCTACCTTATTCATTTCCTTAACCACCTTCTTACCGAACTCAGTGAGACCTTTGTTCTCGTCGGCCGTATTGGTGGAACTGTTACAGATGGCGTTATCGTAGCTGTGGCAGAGTGTGATGTAGTTGACACCACGGTCGAAGTACTTCTTGATGTTAGAGATATCATTGCCGATGCCATAGCCGTTCTCAATACCGATGAAGAAAGCGCGCTTACCTTCAGCCTTCAGACGGAGAGCGTCTTCCTCAGTGATAGCGATGCCACAGTAGTCAGGATACTTCTCCACATCGTTATAGATATCGTTGATGAGGTCCTGACACTTCTCTACGGCAGCTCTCATCGAAGCATCATCGAGCTCCTTCTGAGAGAGGAATGCAGCGAGGAACTGTGCATCGAGGAAACCTTCCTTCATCTTAGGGATGCTGACCTGCTGACGGTTGCGAAGACCTACACTACCGCCACGCGAGAATGACATCGGAGTATCACAGTGAGTATCGACCGACAGGACGCGACTGTGAATGTCCTTAGCCATACCGAAGAGCGAAGCCTGGATCACCAGGTGTTCGAAGATCTGCAGGCAGGCGCTGTCGCCTTCAGCAGCATTGAGTTCAGGATGGAACTGCACACCCATGATCGGACGGATCGGATAAGCCTCGATGGCCTCTGGCACGCTGTCAGGCAGGCTCCATGCAGTGATCTTCAGCTCAGGAGCCAGTTCCTTGATACCCTGATGATGTTTGCTGTTTACAGCGAACTTAGTGGCATTAAGCAAATTTGCAGTCACCGAACCAGCCTCAATGCCGATCTCATGTACAGGCGTTGAACCGGTTTCGAATACGGCATGTTTGATATCAGAAGGATGCTGAGTAGGCAGATCCTGATAGAGCTTGCCACCCATAGCCACATTGATGAGCTGCAAGCCACGGCAGATGCCAAGGATAGGCAGGTTATGGTCCATGGCCTTCTTCAGCAGCAGGAGCTCGTATTCGTCACGAGCGTCGTTACTCTTGCCACACTGTTCGATAGGCTCCTCGCCATAGTAAGTCGGATTGATATCCTCACCGCCTGACATCAGCAGACCATCGAGCAAAGAAAGGGTCTGATCAATCAACGTAGGATTAGTGGTAGCAGGAATAATGAAAGGAATGCCTCCAGCCAGCTCGATGGAACGGGTGCAGGTAGCCTTCATCGTATTTGACACACTGACGCCGATGACAGGCTTATGATCACGGTTGAGAACCGTCAGGCTGTCAGCGGCCTGATAGAACTGCTTAAGCTTCGGAGAATAGATCTCTGGTGCATTGTTACGCTGAGCATAGACAGCCAAGCAAGCAGAAACAGACAACAAAAGGAGTAAAAACTTTCGCATAATGGGGCGATATTTTATCTTGATTATTGATTACATTGGGGCGCAAAGTTACACCTTTTATATAAGAAACGCAAGAAAGTTGCAGCATTTTTTTGCAATATACGAAAAATAGGGTTATATTTGCAGCAAAATTCCAAAATAATGAAACAATGAAAAAGACTTTCCTCCCCCTCCTCCTTGCTTGCCTGACACTGGCAAGCTGCACACAGAAGACTGCACAGACAACCGAAGAAACTACTCCTACAGCATCGCTCAACGGTGCAACCGCTACACTCAGCGATGGCACTGAGGTCATCTGGCTCAAAGACAACGCCGGTGAGCGTAAGATGCCACGTACACTCTTCCCTGAGGCTCCTGACTCACTGATCGAAGCGCTCGGTCTGCAGGAAGGCATCCCAGCCTCTGTCAGCACCTTCCTGATGAAGGCTGACGGTGAATATCTCCTCTTCGATACCGGTTTAGGTGCAGGCCATGGCGGTCAGTTGCTCAATGGTCTGGCAGAACTCGGTCTTACTCCTGACAGCATCAGCGCGCTTTACATCACACACTTCCATGGCGATCACATCGGTGGCATGGTGCAGGATGGCGCTCCTGTCTTCCCTAACGCTGAGGTATACACAGGAGCCGTAGAATACAAGGCTTGGATCGAAGATATGCCAGAAGAGCAGAACGGCCAGCAGCGCGCAGCTATGGAGGCCTACAAGGACAAGCTTCATCTCTTTGAGTTCGGCGACGAACTGCCACACGGCATCGTAGCCATCGACGCTGTAGGTCACACTCCTGGCCACACCGCTTTCGAGAAGAAAGAGCTCCTCATCATCGGCGATCTCATGCATGGTGCAGCTTTGCAGCTTGAGCATCCTGAGTATAGCGGCAACTACGACATGGACAAAGCCAAGGCCGCAGAGAGCCGTGAGCGCCTCATTAAGTACGCGCAGGAGAAGAACCTCATCATGGCTGGCATGCACTTGCCAGAGCCAGCGTACATTAAATAATTGATAATTGAGAATTGATAATTGATAATTGCGATGAATAAGAACCTACTTTTGTTAAGCGGCCTGGCCGGATTGATGCTGACCGCCTGCCAGAGCGAGCCTCAGGCTCCTGTGGCAAAGCAGATCCCTTACGTGCTGGAGGAATTTGGCAACCAGCGTATGGATCCTTATTTCTGGATGCGACTGAGCGACGACCAGAAGAACTCGAAGACTCCTGACGCTCAGACCCAGGATGTACTTGATTACATCGACGCCGAGAACGCCTATTCGGCTCACTACTTCGCACCATTCAAGGCGATGCAGGACAGCCTCTACGCTGAGTTGGCCAGCCGTCTCTCACCAGCTGACCAGAGTGTGCCATACAGCAAAGGCGGCTACACCTACATCACACGCTATGAGGCTGGCAAGGACTACCCTATCCACGTACGTGTGGCTGACGGTCAGGCACAGGAACAGCTTCTCCTCGACGTCAACAAGCTGGCAGAAGGCCAGAAATACTGTGGCGTGAGCCAGCTCGAAGTAAGTCCAGACAACAAATACGTAGCCTTCGGTACCGACTTCGTGAGCCGTCGCATCTACTCGATCGTTGTCAAGGATCTCGAGACCGGCGAGATGCTGCAGGACACCTTACGAGACACCGGCGGAGGCCTCGTATGGGCCGCAGACAGCCGTCATCTCTATTACGTAGGCCGTGATGTTCCTACGTTGCGCAACAATCGCATCTACCGCCACACCCTCGGCCAGTCGCAGAGTGAGGACGAACTCCTCTGGGACGAGACCGACGAGACTTTCTCTGTTCATATCGGCAAGAGTATCGATGGCAAGTATATCTTCGCCAGCAGCAGCCAGACATTGACCACAGAGACCCGTTACATCGACGCTAACGACGCTACCGGCCAGCTGAAGCCATTCATGGCTCGTAGCAAAGGCCATCGCTACAGCGTAGATCATATCGGACAAAACTTCTTTATCCGCACCAACATCGACGGCTGTATCAACAACCGCCTGATGACCATCAGCGATAAGGATCAGGCAGCTGGCAAGCCATGGAAGGACTATCTGGCTTATCGTGAGAACGTGATGATCGACAACTTCACACTCATGGGTGACTATGTGATCACCAACGAGCGTAAGGACGGACTGCTCACCATCCACGTACTCAATGCGAAGAAAGGCCTCGACTACTATCTGCCATTCGAGGAGGAGAGCTACACCGCTCGTCTGAGCACCAACGTCGATCCTACCTCTCACACCCTCCGTTACACCTACCAGAGCATGCTCACGCCACAGCAGACCATCGACCTCGACCTTGAGAGCGGTGAGAAGCAGATCCTCAAGGAGCAGGAGGTACCAGGTTACGATGCCAGCAAGTATGAACTGAAGCGCGTCTGGGTGGCAGCTACCGACGGCACCAAGGTACCGATGGACATCCTCACCCCAGCTGGCCTCAGCCAGGATGGCAAGGCTCCATTCTTCATCTACGCTTACGGTTCGTACGGCACTTCATCAGATCCTAACTTCGACAGCAACATCTTCTCACTCCTCGACCGTGGCTTCGGCTATGCCCTTGCACACATCCGTGGTGGTGGCGAAATGGGCCGTCAGTGGTATGAAGACGGCAAGCTCTTCAAGAAGATGAACACCTTTACCGACTTCAACGACTGTGCACGTTACCTCCTTGAGCAGAACTACACCCAGAACGACCGTCTCTTCGCAGCAGGCCGTAGTGCAGGTGGCCTCCTGATGGGTGCCTGTGTCAACCTCGAGCCACAGCTCTATAAAGGTATCATCGCAGGTGTTCCTTTCGTTGACGTAGTCTCTACCATGCTCGACGAGACCATTCCTCTCACCACCTTCGAGTGGGACGAGTGGGGCGATCCACGTCAGGAGGACTACTACCGCTACATGCTCTCGTACTCACCATACGACAACATCTCGGCACAGGACTATCCAAACATCCTCGTCTACACCGGCTACTGGGACAGCCAGGTACAGTACTGGGAGCCACTCAAGTGGGTAGCCAAGCTCCGTGCTACGAAGACCGACCAGAACACCCTGATCCTCACCTGCGATATGGCAGCAGGTCATGGTGGCGCATCAGGCCGCTTCCGTAAGCTCGAGCAGAAGGCCATGGAGTTCGCCTTCTTCCTCTCGTTGCTGCGATAAGAGGCTCGTTCCATCGCAAAAACACCTATTCACCCCTAATAAAAAATAAATATGAACATCCTTATTTTACAGTCATCACCACGTGCCAATGGCAATACCGCCTGGATGGCAGAAGAGTACAAGACCGCAGCAGAAGCAGCAGGACATCAGGTCACCTAGGTAAAGAAGATGGCCTTGCTGATGTCCTCATACTCACCAGGCGTATATACAGGCGCCACCGCCGAGTTCCATGACATCTGCAACTACTGGAAAGTAGAAGATGCAGGTATCGTAACTGCTAAGGTAGACGAGCAGAAGACTGAAGAAACCAAGCAGAAGATCCAGGCTATCGTAAACAATCTGTAAACGATATCAGGTTTCGAAACATAAAAGCGACGGAGCAGCAAACACTGCTTCGTCGCTTGATTTATTATTGCAGAATCATTGTTTTTCAGATTCTTTATTCCCTCTCCGTCCTATCTGCCACCTGTTTCAGCGGAGTCTCTTCTACCATAAACTCTGCACCTGCAGCAGGTAGGATGCTCTCGTGCAGGATGTCTATATAAGCCTTGACCTTGATGGCCATAGGGCCGAAGGCGCGTTGTGGACTTGGGAATGGCGAGTTCTTGGCCAATACCACCTGAGGTGTGATATCACCATTCTTACATACGTAGCCGATGATACTGTTAAGATACTCTTCCTGCACACTGGTCAGCTGATGGTTCTGTATCAGATCCAGGAAGCGCTGTAAAGCACGCTGACGATCCACACCAATCACAGAGCGGATAAACATAGCAATACTCAGGTTGTGATCCAGCTTATTGACGAAGTCCTCCTTCGTACCTAATTCATTCCAAAAGATACGCTCCAGCTCCATCACATCCTTAGCGGTCAATGGCTCCAGATTGTAGATCTTCTGCAATACCGGCAGATCACGGTTCTCACGCAGGTAGTCAAAGACTTTCTGTTTGTAGGTCATCACAGGATTCAGCGCAGCAATGTCACCACCTTTTTCTACGATGTCCTCAATGTTAAGCGTGAAAGTCTTTGTACCTTGACCAACGAGGAACTTCACCAGATCTCGCAGTTCCTGACGTACACGTTCCAAGTCTATGATACCAGCACTCTGAGCGAAGCCAGGAGCCGTCACCATGTTCAGCACATTCATTTTCTGAAGCACCTGAGGTATCGAAGCTTTCCCCTTCAGCACTTCGGCGACCTTCACCATGTGATTGGTGCTACTGGTGGACTTAAAGGCTGGATCCACCTTTCCTAACTGCACCTGCTGCATGATCAGATCCCATTTCTTGGCATTCTCCTCATCAGGTAACGCGTTTATCAGAGGCGACACCTCATGACGCAGATCCTGCACATCCAGCAGCGTCAGCGCTTTCCACGCCTCTTCTGTCCTGAACTTAGCCACCACGCTCCAGTGTTTCTTCACATTCACGTTATGATCATCCAGCGTCTTGATCTGGCCGACCAGTGACGCCTTCAGTTCATCGTAGAGCTTCTTGGTGTCCGCATTCTTCTGATACTGTTCCAGCTGCAAGCCATACACCAGTTCTGTCTGCACGTTGAAGAGACGCTGTGTCAGGCTGACGCTCTCCTTGATCTCATGACCTTTCGGATTCATGTCAAAGAACTCGAAGTTCTCACACCAGTCAAAGATCATAAAATACTCCTTGTCCTGACCTTCACCGAAGATATCTTTTGACAATCGCGTACCACGGCCTATCATCTGCCAGAACTTGATATAAGAGCGTACAGGCTTAAAGAATACCAGATTCAGGATGTCTGGCACGTCAATACCTGTGTCGAGCATATCTACCGATACGGCTATCTGTGGCAGCTTCTCTCTGACCGAAAGTCGGTCAATCAGCGTCTGCGAATAGTTGACCTGTGAGTCAATCAGCAAGCAGAAATCCTTACCTGCCAGTGCCGGATATCGTTTATTAAACCGCTCTACGATCAGCTCTGCATGCTGATGATTAGCGGCAAAGATAATAGTCTTGCCGAGTTTCTCGCCACTCTCCACCTTCAGGCCTGACTCCATCAGGTCATCCAGCACCTTATCTACCGTATCTTCGTTGTAGATGTATTTGAAGATCTTGTTGGCATCGATGTCATGCACCTTGGTAGGCGCAGCCGGATCAAGCAAACCTTGTCTCAGTTCGTAGTCAAAGACCTTATCCATCTGCTTCTTCTCGTCCTCGCTCAGGTCCTTATATTTGATTCCGTTACGCAAGATCTTCGTGCCACGCTTCACCGCATGATAATCCACGAGGAAGCCTTCATCCACCGCCTGACGATATTCATACGCAAAGTTCGGCTCATCGTTCATGCCAAACAGTTCGTAGGTCGAACGGTCCACCTCATCACGTGGCGTAGCAGTCAATCCTACAGACATCGCATCAAAGTAGTCGATGATCGAGCGATACTGACCGAATACCGAACGATGCGCCTCATCGATGATAATAAGGTCAAAATGGCCAACGCTGTATTTCTTCACCTCCGCATCCACATACTTGATCATCGTCTGATAGGTGCAGAAGGTGATACGTGCATTATAATCCACTTCCTTTGTCTTGTCCGACAACTCGCACATAGAGCAGTCAGGAAGCAACGCCTCAAAGTTGACATGCGCCTGATGTACCAACGACGTACGATCAGCCAGGAATAGCACATTCTTCACCCAACCATTTCGCATCATCAGCTCCACCAGCGCTATGGATGTACGCGTCTTACCCGTACCCGTAGCCATCACTATGAGGCCACGGCGGTGTTTCTTGTTCATCCACTCGCACACGGCATGGATGGCCTGTTGCTGATAAGGTCGGCCAGCTATCGCATTCTTCACCTTCATGTCGTTCATGTCCTGACGACCTCTTCGCTGGTGCAGCAATACCAGATCCTTCAGGCTATGGAATCCCCACAGCTCACGTGGCGGATAACCTAAGCCATCGTCCACAATCTTTGTCTCCAAGCCATTCGAGACATATACCACAGGCCTTACGCCATATTTCTTCTCCAGACAATCTGCATAGAGCTTGGCCTGCTGTATGCCTACGGTGACCGATACCACGGTCTTCTTCGCCTCTATCACGGCCAATGGCTTGCCATCGGCACCAAAGAGCACGTAGTCAGCAAATCCCTTTCCTGTGGCGGTTGGCATACCGCTGACCTCCACCTCCACACAAGCCATAGCTGGCAGAATGGCACCTTCATCTTTCGAGACCTTCCAGCCTGCCTCTGCCAGCATGAGGTCAATGTACATCCGTCGCGTCTCAGCCTCACTCAGCGCTGTGGTAGCAGGCTCAACAGGCGTTGCTGTACTCTCTATGGCTGCAGCTGGCACATGGCTCTTGATGGTCTCTACCTCTTCTGTGGTAGGAGCAGCCACATCCACCGAAGGAATGAACACCGGCTGTCCTTCCATCAGCTCCTTGCTGAATGGCGCCAGGTCTGCCACAATCCCTAACTTCTGCAGGATGGCACCTACTACGTTATAGAGATCGAGCACCGCAAAAAACGATTGCTTCTCCGAGACCTCCTGACCGATATGTGAACCGAAATTACCTACTCTGCGCACGTAGTCAGCCTCTTTCATGATCTTCTGATCATAGCCGATGAAGCTGAGATAAGGCTCACCGTTCAGCAAATCCGCCAGTACCTTACCTTCATACTCCTCCGCCTTGTTCTTCAGGCGATAGATGGCCCATACGATCCACTCCAGACCCTTACGGCTATTGTTAGCCGATGAGTCAGGATCCATCTTCTGATATTGCTCTGCACGGTAGCAATACTTATGGAGCTGTGCCAACTCTGGCACTTGCTGAAGGTAGGCAAAGTTACTCATATTCGTAATTATTAGGTCTCAATAATGAGGGCAGAAATGTTTTTTATAGTTCTTTTTGCAAATTCTTGACAAAATATTTGGTGATTTCACGCTTTTACTCTATCTTTGCAGCGGAAAATAAGGCATGATACGTGTGGTGAAAATCGCGTTGTGCAAAAGTCCCCGCCTCGAGGCACCACTCTCAGAGTAAAACACGCCATGCAATCTGGGGCAAGAATAGCATCTCATTTTTTATGAGGTGCTTTTTTTGTGGCCTTAACCTCTGTGTCAACAATTGGCTGTCCCTCACGCAATACAGAAATACCATACTGGGTCTTCTGTTCTTCATTGGTAGCTTTCAACTGTTTTATTCCCACAGTCAGTTTTACTATTCCCAATTCTGGAATCTCACACTGCATGACCAGCATCTTGTCAAACTTCGATTGATTCTTGTTTCCTGCTTTGACAGGCAGATTGCGTACTGGTATAGCAGTTGAAAGAATCCTATCAAGATACTTCACTACTGCAATCGTAGACTTATAGCTCTTGCAGGCATGTTCTTTGGCTTCGATAATCGAGATGGCACGAACACGAATATTAGCCTGCAATGGCAGATTGAATACTTGAGTATCCGGTTGGTGCTCTTCATACCAATGACTAAAGAAGTTATTGATTATCTCTCTTCTGATAGTCCATACATCTTTTGAACTGCTAGTGGGGATACCCTCAGCATCTCTTTCTATTTTTGGCTCCTGCTTGTCAGGATTCTCAAATCCTTCAAGACTACTTCCATCTGCCACGACAGACACATGACCTTCTTCCTCGAAGTCATAATCAAGATGCCATTCTATATCGATGAGCTCGTAAATCAGTTGCTCGTTATTCGATTCCATAATTTTTTCAAAAATCTCGCAGAAATATTTGGAGAAGATATAAAATATCTCTATCTTTGCACCCGAACATTAAGCCGCGGTAATCTTGTTGCACATAAAACGGGTGTAAGTCCCCACAAAGTCACTGCCGGAGCATCTTTCCTTCTGGATGACAAAGACCCGCGCTGTTTGGGGCAGGAAGCATCTCATTACGAGGTGCTTTTTCTTTTTGGTGTCTTTTTTGGTGTCCCTTTTGGTGTCTCTATGAGTTAAACCAGTAATCCATTCTACTTTGAAATAACATCTCTGTCTCTTTGATCGACTCTTTCAGTAGCTGCTTCTGCTGCTCGATGGATTCGATCTTGGCGGCAAATTGGCGCTGAAGGGGAAGAGGGGGAAGGTACAATGGGAGATTACGCAAATCTGAAACAGAAAGATTTGGCTGCATCAAAGCCTTAGATTTCTCTAAAACGTAATCTTTAACAAATGCAGTTCCTAAATAGTAATATAAAAAATCTTTAACAATACTTTTTTCTACAATAGTAGCAACACGTTGATTCAGCAATGCTCCATCATAAGAAGAAGAAACGTATGCTCTCTTAAATCCTGATGAAATAACAGTACGTGTTAATGCTATGATTATTGAGCCAGCTTTAACCTTATAATCATTCATTGATGAATATTTTGCAGGCAAAGATGAGTTGTCTTCAACAAACTCTCCAACACCTACATTCGTAATTTTAATTACTTTTAACGGATTATCATCTTTGAAATCTTTACTTGGAAAAGCAAAACCAGAAACAACCGTTGTTGTATCTCCCAGTTTTTTCTTTTCCCATCCTTTCGGATTCTCCACCGGATCCCCAAACATATCATAGAAGATAGACTCAGCGAGTGCATCATATTCCTTCAGTTGCTGACGCTTCTGATCAATGATGTGGCTTAGAAGATCAAGCTCTGATACTATCTGCTGTTGCGTGGTGATAGGGAATATCGGAACTTGAATATCTTTGATTCTGTCTAAAGCTAATGTTGGAAGCGCTGATCCATTGACATAATTAGAAAAATCTATATTTTGAATTACATAATAAAGATATGAATGTTCCAAGTTGGCATTAGCAATCACCGATTGAGTATTCATATCAATTATTGAATCTTGAGCAAGAATTCTCTTTTTATTTGTGAAAATTGCGCCTCCGTTTTTGGGAAATACAATAGCACCTTTGGGAAATATTCTCTTAGAAGAATTCAAGTATTGTGTAGTTCTTTTTAGATATAACTCATTCCCTTCCAAGTTCATTTCTGCCACCTTAAAATAAGGATAGTTTCCTTGACTTAAAAGTTCTTCTTTTTTAGGAGTGAACCCAGACTTGAATTCGCAAACCTCACCCAACTTCTTATATATCCATCCCTCTCTCATATAAGGCTTTTATTTGATATTCAATCTTGTCTTTTTTTAATCATTTGAAGAATATTCAGCAAAATCACAAAATATTCTTGATAAATATTTGGTGGTTTCATCGAAATCCTCTATCTTTGCACCTGGAATATAAGCCGTGGCAATCTCGTTGAAGCGTTCCCAAGGTGCAAGACCCCGACACGTCACCTTAGCATGCATCGATCCGCAAGGAGCTCAGAGACCCACGTTTTCTGGGGCATGAATAGCATCTCATTTCTTATGGGATGCTTTCTTTTTGCCCTTTCTCCATTTCGGATGTTCCCTCTCTCATACCTTCAGAAATTTCTCCACAAACTCCTTCTGTGCACTCACAATATCACTCTCTAAGGCGGAGATACGCCCCCATACGACCTCTGGTGCGTCATACTGGATGACCTCGCGCTCCACCTCCTTGTACTTGTTGATGGAGAGAACGTAGTCATTGGCACGAATCTCCTCCACTGGCACGAGGAACGACTTATCCTTTCGTGTACGGCTTTCTTCTGGCGAAGCTGAGAACAACTCACCTGGCGCTACAGAGAGCGCCTGGAAGCGTGCGATGATGTCAGGGATATCATTCTCCGTCACCTCATTGCGCTTCTGATCGAGAGAATAGCCATCGGCCTGCATATCGTAGAACCACACCTTATCCGTGCCACCTGCATCGGTCTTGGTGAAGATCAGAATGGCAGTAGAGACACCACTGTATGGCTGGAACACACCGCTTGGCATAGAGATCACCGCACGCAGACACTGGTTATCGATCAGCTCCTTGCGCAATGCCAGATGAGCGTTCAACGTGCCGAACAATACGCCATCAGGTACGATCGAGGCGCATCGGCCACCTCTCTGTAGCATCCTGACGAAGAGCGCCAGGAAGAGCAGCTCCGTCTTTTTGGTGTTGGTGATGGCAAGC
The DNA here is from genome assembly GCA_045600445.1 of Bacteroidales bacterium. Lineage (GTDB taxonomy): Bacteria > Bacteroidota > Bacteroidia > Bacteroidales > UBA3663 > Liminaster. The sequence continues at coordinate 15,789 of JAZRXZ010000045.1, forward strand.
AATGACTTGGCAATGCTACCCGCATCGAGCGTACCGGCAAAAGGTGGATTGGCCAGGATCAGCGAATACTTGTCTTTAGCAGTGTTGGTGTCTGAGAGTGAATCCTGATAGGCGATGTTCGGATGCTCCACCTTGTGCAGCATGAGGTTCATGGCACCGATACGGAGCATCGTCTGGTCAGTGTCGAAGCCATGGAACATCTCGCCTTCAAAATGCTCTTTAATCTCCGGATCGAGCAGGATCTCCTCTTCGTGACGGTCTTTGACATACTTGGCAGCTTCGACGATGAAGCCAGCCGAACCCATGGCAGGATCGCAGATCACATCCTGCAGCGTAGGCCCCATCAGCTCCACCATCATACGGATGATGTGTCGTGGAGTGCGGAACTGGCCATTGGTACCCGATGCCGCCATCTTGCCGAGGATGTACTCATAGACATCACCCATAGCGTCACGATCGCCCATTGGCAAGGCGTCGATACCCTCTACGATCTTGGTGAGGTTACGCGCGGTAGGGATCATGAATACGGCGTTCTGCATGTAGCGCGAATAAGCCGTCTCATCGCCCGAGCCGAGGTTCTTGATGAACGAGAAGACTTCGGTCGAAACCAGACGGTACATGAGCGCAGGATCGAGATTCTTGAACACATGCCAGCGCAACTGTTCGTAAGGTGTCTGGCTGCCTGTGTCAGGATTCGTCCACTCCCCTTTCGGGAATACAGGTTCATCGACCTCCATACCCCATGCAGCAGCATCTGCCTCACGCTGCTGTTCTGCATCGTCAAGCATCTTCATGAAGAAGAGGTAAGTCATCTGCTCAAGAATGGTAATAGAGTTGGTAATTCCACCTGTCCAGAAACTATCCCATATCTGGTCAATCTTATTCTTTATTTCGCCTGTAATCATGATATTATATATTTATCGCGGCAAATATAACTACTTATCTCCTATTTTCCAAACAAATATGACGTTAATTGTGCATTTTCTAGGACACTTACAGTGACATAAAGCTCTCATGCCCCTTGTTAATCCTCTTGCTCGTAATAATAGGAATAATCAATTCCCTTCATGAACATCTCTCGGCTGGAGATTTCATCAGTAAGAGCTCCAGAGATCAATTGCTTAATTACTGTAGCATCGGAGACACTTTGTTCCATTGCTGCAAGGTAATCACGCTTATTGATCTTACTCCAATCCACACACCGCTGCAGTCGTTTTTTGAGGATCAGATCAAGCCATATACGAGCAGAGCGGCCGTTACCTTCCATAAAAGGATGTGCGATGTTCATCTCTACATACTTGTCCATTATCTGGTCGAAGGTATCTTCTGGCATCTTCTCAATGGCGGCTAATGCAGAGTCGAGATACTGATGCAAGCAGAACGTGAAGTTACCCTTAGAAATGGTTTTATTTCGAATCTGACCAGCAAAGTCATATAAGCCGCCAAAAAGATATGCATGTATCTGCTGCAAACCTTTCACAGTTCCGACAGGAATGGTGTTAAGCAGGTTACTCTCGAACAAGGTATAGGCTTTTTTAATACTCTGGCCGTCAATGGTATTATCACTATAAGTAAGCCAGTCAAGGAACTTTGCAGCCTTTGTGTTAGGAATAGATTTTGCTAGCTCTGCAACACCTTTCGCATCGAGGGTATCAGTGAGTCGAAGTTTTCCATCTGGCGCTACTAGTTTCAACTGGTTAGTGGCACTAACCACTTCAGGACGTTCCTTGCTGAGTTTTGATTTGAGATACTTCCAATAGTTGCGCGTCTTGGTATAATCGTCTTGTTCATTGATGGCACCTACGACGTCCAGGACCGAGAAAAACCAAGTTCCTCGATCTTCATTCCACACAGCGCGTACCTCGCGATCGTTGTAGAAACGTGTAGAGATTTTTTGTACTTTATCCATTATGAACCAGATCAATTATTTCCGCTGCAAATATACTCAAAATTCTGCTGTTTTCCAAATAATAAATGCACTTTTTTCATGGATTATGTTTTCTAACATAAAAATAAGTACAAACAAATTCACGGTGGCAGATTTTAGTTGTAAAATAAGTACAGACAAAATCGCGACGTCTAATTTTAGGCGTAGGATAAGTGCACATGAATTTGTCTGGACTTATCTGTAGAAATAAATAAGCATACGCGAATTCGTATAGACTGATTTGGAACAAAAGATAGGGACAAACGAAGTTGTCTGTACTTATCTGATGAATAATTAGGCTTGTCGGTTGCCGTAAGTGGCTCTCTAGGTATTCGATAGTAAAGGCCGTAAGTTTTGCAACGAAAATTTGGAAATAACGGAAAAGAAACATATCTTTGCAGCGGAAATACTAAATAGATAACATCGTGAAAAATTATCTTGTTATGGCAATGGCAGGGGCTATGATGCTGGCTGCGTGTACTGCCGATAAAGTTTCGAGTGTGATTAAGAAGGCCGAGCAAGGCGATGCAGAGGCTCAGTTGGCCTATGGCCGTATGCTCAAGACGACCAGCAATGGTGTGGAGCAGGACTGGCAGAAGGCGGTGGAGATGCTGCAACGCGCTGCTGATAATGGCAATGTGGATGCTCAATGGGAACTGGGTGCTATGTATGAGTTTGCCAACCATGTGACGAAGGATGAGGCGAAGGCGCTGGAGCTCTACAGACGCAGTGCGGACGCTGGTAGTCCGATAGGCCTGTATATGGTGGCTCACTGCTACCAGCATGGCATTGTGGTGGAGGAAGACCGCCAGATGGCCGACAGCCTGTATGCGAAGTCGTTTGCCGAGCTGATAGAGCTGGCGCCACAAGAGGACATCTACGTGCTCAACTTTGTGGGTAGCGCTTACTACTGGGGCGATGGTGTGAAGGCTGACCGTGAGAAGGCGTTCGGCTACTATCTGACATCGGCAAAAAAGGGGAATCCGGAGACTCAGTATAAGATCGGTAACTGCTACGAGACAGGACAGGGTACGGCTAAGAATATGACCGAGGCAGTGGCCTGGTATAAGAAATCAGCCGCACAAGGCTATCAGGATGCGATAGAGGCCCTTGCGCGGCTTGAGAAATAATACTGACGGAAATGTCAGTGGATCAGAACTTCCAGTTCACTGCCACCGAGAAGATGTGGTGGTGCTTCGGACGAGTGTAGATCTCACCGATGTAACCCTTTGGTCCGTTAGGAATATCTACTCCCTGTGTCAGGATGGTCTTGGCATAATCTGTATTAGAATATGAGAGGGTCACGTTGAGCTTGTTATCATGGAGGAAGCCGCGCTGCAGTTCGCCACCATAGGACAGGCTCTTGCCGGCATGTGAATAGAGGTCGAGGGTATTGCCTTCTGAATAATCAGCATGTGCATTGAGACGGAAGCCGGCAGGAAGCTGCTGCTTGAGGCCGAGGTGTGTGGTGATGCCCCAATGCTCCTTGGCCATGTGGATGGCTTCAGCGATACGCTTGTCCCACAACAAAATAACTTTGGCATCGAGGGTAGTGAGTGGAGAGATCGTCCAAGAAAGGTCTGGTGTGACTGACCAGGCTCTGCGGATACCTTCGTTACCCCAGTAAGAGACTCGCATACCGTTCTGGATCATCCAGATGGCATTGAAGCCGTCGGCCGCTCTGACATGAGAGACATTGGTACTGAAGCGTACGGACTTATTCTTGACGATGTGCGAGAGCGAGAAGTTGTTGATGTGGATTCCCTCAAGATCAGCTGTACCATAATCGAGGGTGTATGCGCCATAGATCTTTGCCGGATTGAGATAGCTGACGTCTGGACGTACCACACGCATGACATAACCTAACTGAACGTCCTGCGAAGGTGTCAGATGATAGGTGGCATTGATCGATGGAATGACGTCATGCAGCGCCTTGCCGTTCATATCGGTATAGGTGTACTCCAGACGCGCGTTGAGGTTGAGCGCCTTATGTGCGAGCTTATACTCACCATAGAGACCGACGACGTTCATGTCATGCTTGAAGAGCTCATCGGTCTTCTTTTCTTTATCGATGAGCTGAAGATTGTCACTCTCGATATGACGATGATCGTAATGAAGACCGGTGGTGATGGTCTGACTACCTGCTAACTGGCGCTGATACTCGGCTGCTACTGTGGCGCTGGTGGTGACGTTGTTCTGATGCAGATAGTTCTGACGGAAATTCAGCTGGCCTTGGCCTGAGAGCGCCTGGATGGTGGTCTCGGTGTCTGTGGCTTCGCGTGACATGTTGCCACGGACGACAATTGATGAAACCTGATCCTGCAGACGGCGGTTATATGCCAGGTTAGCCTTCAGGGTGGTGGTGGTCAGCGTCGGCTGATCAATATCGGTCTCAAACGGTGGAACAAAGGTTGAAGATATGGGATTAAAGTAGCGTTCGGAGCGATGTCCGTAGCCATGCAAAGCACCATAGGTGCCTTCGACGCCGAAGCTGAGATAAGACAGCGGATTAAAGGCGTAGCTGCCGGTGATGCCGTAGTTGTAGTTATTGCCTTTGCTGGAGGTCTCGAGCTGTGAGCTATAGAAATCCATTGTGCCGAGATAGATCAGCGACTGGTCTTCGAGCTTACCCGAACCGGACTTTGTGACAACGCCGATGCCGACGTATGGCTTGAGGAAAAACTGACGGCCACGGAGTGTGAGTTGCAGCTTAGCGTCGAACGGACTGATGTTACCCGTTCCGGCCTTCACCTGAAGGTCGCCACTGACTGGAATATAGGGTTGAGGGGCCTGCTGCGCCTGTGCGGCCAATGTGAGTGCTGCTAAAGCGCAACTGAGTAGGATTCTTTTCATTGCAATATTTTATTTCTTGGCGTAACGGATACGGCCTACATAGATCAACAGAATTACATTCATCATCAGCGCGTAGAGGATGGCTGGAATGGCGAATCGGCCATCGTTGAAGACGAATGGGCTCGAAGCCACGGCGATGGCCTGTGCAGCGTTCTGCATGCCTACCTCGATGACGATGGTACGACGCTCCTGCGTGTGGAGACGGAAGATGAAACAGAGACCGGCTGCGACGGCTACGGCACACAGGAGCAGCAAAGTGACAGCAGAACCTAACAGCGCGAAGTTGTCGGCGATGGTGTCATGGTGCTGCACGAAGAAGATGCCGGCCAGCAACATCAGCGCTGGGAACGCGAGCTTGGAAAGGACGCGCTCAATCTTCTGTGCTACGGTTGGCTTCCAACGACGGACGCCGATACCTAAGAGGATAGGCAACAGCATGGTGACGACGTTCTGCATGAGGAGATTGCCGACTGGTAAGGTGACACCGACGGATTCGCCAACGGCGGCGGTGGTCCACTGCATGATGAGTGGCACGGTGATGAGCGTGACGAGGCTGCTGATGGCGGTGAGCGAGACGGAGAGTGCTACGTCACCTTTGGCCAACATGGAGAAGATGTTGGACGAACTGCCACCCGGACAGCAGGCGATCAGGACGAGGCCGATGGTGAAGATAGGACTGAGATTCAAGACGCTTGCCAGGCACCAAGCTAAGGCTGGGAGCACGATCAACTGTCCGATCATACCTGCGATGACGGCTTTGTAACGCTGTACGACGAGAAGGAAGTCTTTGCCTTCGAGCGTAAGGCCGAGGTCGAACATCAGGATGGTGAGGATCGGCAATACGATAAGAATACTGTTCATGTGATATTTTAGGGGATTTGAATTATTTGCTGCTTGGAGATAACGATCAGTCAATCTCTACGACGGTGATACCAACGCCTCCGAGCTGTACGTGCTCGTCATGATAATTGGCGATGCCAGAGACGGTGGAGAGATACTGACGGATGGCCTGACGGAGCGCGCCGGTGCCGGTGCCATGCAGGATACGGACTTCGTGCATGTTGAGCAGAATGGCGTCGTCGACGAAATACATGACGGCCTGCAAGGCCTCATCGGCTCGCATGCCACGGACGTCGATCTCCTGCTTGAACTTGGCGCGACGTTCGCTCATCATATCGATGGCTCCCTTGCCAAACGTATCAGCCAGATGTGAGAACGGCGAGGCTGCGGCTTCTTTCTTGGCCTGATTCTTGGAGACGACTTCGAGACGGCTCATATCGACGTGACTGCGGATCAGACCGAAGGCCACCTCACACTGACGACCGCTGACAGAGAGGACTTCGCCGACCGTACGCTGGCCTTTGAGGCGGACCATGGAGCCGACCTCCATCGTGACTCCTGCCACAGAGAGTGCGGCTGGTTCTGGCTTGGCGGCTGGCTTAGGCTGCTGGCGCTCGATCTTCTTGGTCTTAAAGGCTTCGTGCTCCTTACGGATCTGACGTGTGGCCTCCTTCTCGGCCTGCGCCTCTTTGATGTCCTTGATGGTCTTCTCGATACGCGCGTTGGCCTGCTGGAGGAGATTCGAAGCTTCGCTGCGAGCTTTCTCCATCACTTCCTGACGCTTCTGTTTGAGCTCACGCGTCTTCTCGTCGTATTCCTGCGACTTCTGTTCGAGCTCTTTCTCCTGCTGGTGCACCTTCTGGCGCTTCTGTTCCCAATAGCGCTTGTCACGGCTGATGTCTTGCAGGTACTTGTCCATATTGACGTAGTCGCTACCTACGATCTTCTTAGCCTCCTCGATGACATCGTTAGGAAGGCCGATCTTGTGTGCGATCTCGAGTGCGAACGAAGAACCAGGACGACCGACTTCGAGACGGAACAGTGGACGCATCTCGCCACGGTCGTAAAGCATGGCACCATTGACGATACCTGGTGTCTCGTCGGCAAAGAGCTTGAGGTTGGTGAAGTGTGTGGTGATGACGCCATTGACCTGCTGACGATTGAGCTTGCCAAGAATGGCCTGCGCGATGGCGCCACCGATCTGTGGCTCTGTGCCACTGCCGAACTCATCGATCAGGACGAGCGAAGGATTGCCTGCATTGCGAAGGAAGAACTTCATGTTCTGCAGGTGGCTCGAATAGGTCGAAAGGTCGTTGTCGATACTCTGCTCGTCGCCGATATCGACGAAGATGCTGTTGTAGATGGCACAACTTGAGTTATCCTTCATCGGCACCGCCAGGCCGTGCTGCAACATGTATTGCACCAAGCCGAGCGTCTCAAGACACACAGACTTACCTCCGGCGTTAGGGCCTGAGATGAGGATGATACGCTGCTTCTTATGATCGAGCAGGATGTCGAGCGGAACGACCTTCTTATAGTCAGCCGCCGTAGGCAGGAGGCCATGACGCTCGTTATGTTTCTTATACCTTATATATAATAATGGGTGGCGCGCCTGTACCCAGTCAGTGATATTCTTGTTTGAGAGCTGTGGCACGATGCCATCGATGGTCTGTGCAAAGCGGACCTTGGCGCGGAGGAAGTCGATCTCGCCGAGGAAGTCATAGCCGGCCAATAGGTTCGGGACTTCAGGACGGATGAGGTTGGCAATGCCGGTGAGGATGCGGATAATCTCCTGTCGCTCCTCTCCTTCGAGCTCACGGATGCGGTTGTTGGCCTCTACCACTTCGGCTGGCTCTACGAAGAGCGTCTTGCCAGTGGCGGACTCGTCATGGACGATACCTTTAAGTTTACGTTTCGACGATGGCGGAATAGGGATGACCAGTCGGCCATCGCGCATAGTTGGCGAGGTGTCTTTATCGACGATACCTTCGGCCTGAGCGCTGCGGAGAATATGATTGAGGAGGCGACCGATGCCAGAGAGGTTACGTGCCATCTCATGACGGATCTCGGCCAAGGCTGGTGAGGCGTTGTCACGGATCTCTCCGGTAGGTGTGAGCGTCTGGTCGATCTTACGGATGATCTCCGGGAAGGTGACGACATCAGCAGCCAAGGCGCGAAGCAATGGGAAGCGCTCGGTGAAGCTTACATTGGCCGAACCGCCAAGGCCATCGTCCATGCGGAACTCCTGTCCTTCACGCGGATTGAGATATTGCGCCAGCTCCTGTATGGTGCGAAGTGATCGCATGAGATCATAGAGCTCCTCGGTCTCCAGAAACGTACCAGAGAGGCGGATACGCTTCAGCGGCTGTGTAAGATCGAAGAAATGGTCGGTAGGGAGCGGTTGGCTTGCCAGCTCGATGATGGACTTCATCTCGGCCAGGAGGCTCAGCTCATGCTGCAAGGCGGCACGGTCGGTGAGAAACTTCATCTCATCGACGCGCTGTGCTCCTAACGGACAGAGGGTGCTCTGTCGCACCATCTCGCGGATCTTGTCAAATCCGAGCTTGGATTCAAAATTATCTGGATAAATCATTATTCATTTCAATTCTCCTACTCCTTGTCGTAGGATCTCCGGTTCGTCGCCTGTAAGATCAACGACCGTAGAAGGCTGGTCTTCGCCATAACCTCCATCAATGAGGACGTCGGCCTGGTTCTGATAGGTCTCCTCGATGAGGAACGGATCGGTCATATAGCTTACTGCATCAGGATCGTCGTCATCGACAGGCGCCTTTAACGAGGTGGTAAGCAACGGGCCATCGAGCTCCTCGAGCAAAGCCTGCAGGATGGCGTTGTCTGGGATGCGGATACCTACCGTCTTGCGACTGCGGAAGACCTTTGGCAGCTTCAAGCCGGCTTCGAGGATGAAGGTGAATGGGCCAGGCAGGTTGCGATGCAAGAGCTTGAACTGCTCCTTCGAAATACGTGTGTACTCATCGGCCTGCGAGATGTTGCGGCAGATGATGGACAGGTGACTCTGCTTGGCCTCCTCTTTACGATACTGATAGATCTTCTCTACGGCACGCTGATTGAGCGCGTCGCAACCGATGGCATAGACCGAATCGGTAGGATAGATGACCACGCCGCCATCACGGATCACCTGTGCGATGTCCTGCAGGATGCGGGAATTCGGGTTCGTAGCGTAGAGTTTGTAGGTCTGCATATTGAAGGGACTTTTAGGGATATTAAAGGAATTTAAGGGATATTAAGAGGCGTCAGTTATCCTTTTTATCCTATATTATCCCTCGCAAAGATAGTGACTTTCTACGAAATCTCCAAATTCTCACCTTCATTTTTTGCAAAAGTGAGGAAAACTACGTACCTTTGCCGCATGAGAATAGCTATAATTGGAGCTGGCGCTGCCGGATGTTTCTGCGCCGTGAATGTGAAGCTTATGCTTCAAAATGCACATGTGGAGGTCTTTGAGGCCAATCAGAAGCCGTTGGCCAAAGTGGCCATCACGGGGGGCGGACGCTGCAATCTGACCAATACCTTCCGCGATGTAAAGAGCCTGCAACAGGTCTATCCGCGTGGTCATAAGCTGATGAAACGTCTCTTCCACCAGATGGATCAGAATCAGCTGATGGCATGGTGGGAGCAACAAGGTGTGCGACTCACTGTGCAGGACGATCAGTGTGTCTTTCCGGCCAGTCAGGATGCCATGGAGATCGTCAATACGCTCGTGGTGGCGATGAGGCGATTAGGCGTTGTCCTTGCGTGTAGTCAGCGCGTCACAGGAATCGCTCCAGAAGGCGATAAGTATCGAGTAAATACAGATGACCGCAACGCTCTCTACGACGCTGTAGTCGTCACGACAGGTGGCTCTCCAAAGGCCTCAGGCCTCAACTTCCTGGCGCCTCTGAATCTGACGATGGAAGCACCTGTACCATCGCTCTTTACGTTCAAGATCGCCGATCCGATCACCGAGCTGATGGGGGTGGTCGTCGAGAATACCGTAGCCACACTGACTGGCACGAAACACAAAGCGGAAGGTCCGTTGCTGATCACTCATTGGGGAATGTCAGGACCTGCCATCCTGAAGCTCTCTAGCCAGGCGGCCAGACATCTGGCTGACAATGGTTACAAGGCGCAACTGAACATCAACTGGCTCAACGGTGAGAACGAGGATGAGGTACGTGAACAGCTGGAGTCTATCCTCAACGAACATCCACAGAAACAGATCGGATCGGTGCATCTCACCACCGACCAGAAGCTTAAGTCCGGAGCCGCCTCGCCTCTCACGACTCGTATGTGGAACTACCTGCTCGAAAAGAGTGGCATCGCGCCAGAGAGACGCTGTGCAGAGGTCGGGAAAAAGCAGCTCAACAAACTGGCTTCGGTACTGACCTGCGACACGTATCAGATCTCCGGACAGAGTCGGTTCAAGGAAGAATTCGTGACTTGTGGTGGCGTGGCGTTAAGCAATATCGATAACAACACACTCGAAGCTAAGGATTATCCGAATCTATACTTTGCCGGAGAGGTCTTAGATGTAGATGCCATCACTGGCGGATATAATCTGCAAGCGGCATGGACGATGGGATATGTCGTGGCTAAAGACTTGGCCAAATGATATGTCTACTTTACTATGCTACGTATTTTCATACTAAAAATTTTGATTTTCTAATTTCGTCACACCATTTAATATAAAAAAGAGTTATCTTTGCGCCGAAAATTTGAGTTTTTTTTATGACTTTTCATCGTTTTTTCTCATAGAAAGAATCGAATTTACAGCTTACAATTGATCGCAAATTCTAATAACTAAAACAAATACAATCCATGTTCAAAAGTTTCCAGGGATCACACGTAATTGATTCCTACCACAAGAACAAGGCAAAGAAGCGTTTCAAGATGGACGCCTACATCAAGGCTATCATCGCAGCTATCGTTTCTATCATCATTGCCTGCCTTCCTACCGAGTCGCTTGGCATTGCCAACCTCGATGCTGTTCAGCAGCGTGTTATCGCCATCTTCGTGTTCGCTGCAGTCATGTGGCTCACCGAGGCTATTCCTTCTTGGTGTACCTCAGTACTCATCATCGTGGTGATGCTGTTTACCATCTCGAACAACTGTCTGACACCATTTGCTGGTGTTGAGGGTGCTACTTATGTACCTTACAAGAGCATCATGGCTTGTTTTGCCGATCCTACCATCCTCCTCTTCATCGGTGGTTTCGTATTGGCTATCGGCATGACCAAGACCAAGCTCGACGTAGTGCTTGCCAAGAAGCTTCTTGCTCCTTTCGGCACCAAGCCTGCTACTGTTCTCATGGGCTTCATCATGGTAACCGCTCTCTTCTCTGCATTCGTTTCAAACACCGCTACTGCAGCTATGATGCTTGCCTTCCTGGCTCCTGTGCTTCGTGCTATGCCAGAGGGTTCTAAGGATCGTGTTGCTCTTGCAATGGCTATCCCTATCGGTGCTAACATCGGTGGTATCGCTACTCCTATCGGTACTCCTCCTAACACCATCGTTCTCGGTTATATGAACGAGAGCATGGGCATGTCTGTAGGCTTCGGTGAGTGGATGCTCAAGATGGTTCCATTCGTGATCATCCTCCTCTTGGCTGCATGGATGCTCCTCCGCATCATGTTCCCATTCCAGCAGAAGGAGATCAAGCTTCAGATCGACGGTGAGTTCGAGTCAACCGCTCACTCACACATCGTAATCTGGACCTTCCTTATCACCATCTTCCTCTGGTGCTTTGCTAGCGTAGACTTCTCTTCTATTGGTCTTCCACAGGTGGCTTGGAACCTCGGTTTGAACTCTAACATCGTGGCTCTCCTTCCTGTAGCAGTATTCTGTGTTACTGGCGTATTCACCAAGCATGACCTCGAGGAGATCAACTGGTCAGTACTCTGGATGGTTGCCGGTGGTTTCGCACTCGGTGTAGCGCTCAATACTACCAAGCTCTCAAGCGTACTCGTTGACGCTATCCCATTCGCAGAGTGGAGCCCTCTCCTCGTTATGATCATCTCAGGCCTCGTCTGCTTCGGCTTCTCTAACTTCATCAGCCACTCAGCTGCTGCTTCGCTCCTCACCCCAGTACTTGGTGTCGTAGCTGGCGCAATGGCAACTGCAGGCAAGCTCGATCAGGGTGGTGTTGCTCAGATGCTCATTGGTGTAGCTATCGCAGCTTCAGTTTCAATGATCCTGCCTATCTCTACTCCTCCAAATGCCATCGCACACTCTACTGGCTTCATCCAGCAGAAGGAGATGATGACCGTTGGTATCATCGTCGGTATCCTCGGCCTCGTCATCGGCTACGCTTGGATGTTCCTGGTATTCTAATTTTGACAACAACATAAAAAGGGGCGTTGCAAAGCGTCCCTTTTATTTCATTTATCGATCTAAGACAGGTTATTCTTATGAAAAAGCACCTTCTTTCAGTGCTGTTCGCAGCATCTGTTTTCAGCGGCTTTGCTACTGATTATGATGATCCCGAGCCATCAGGCTTTTTCACTTCAATGTTAAATGAGGCTATTGCTTCTGGCATGGAGGCAGCTCCTGCTGCCGGCCAGGAGATGAAGTACGGCCGTACCGTCTCTGACTATGTATCAGCTCCTAAGTTCGGTGGCTACGTCATCGGCCGTTATCAGTATAGCGATCAGGACGGTGCTCACGGCGGTGCTGGCTTCAACCAGCGTCTCGTACGTTTCTATGTCGATGGCACCATCCTCAAGGACTTTGCATATCGCATCCAGCTTCAGACCAATAACGACGCTTTCCACATGAAGGATTTCTTCGTTGAGTGGAAAAAATATGATGCATTCAAGGTAAAGGTCGGTCAGTTCAAGCGTGCATTCGGCTTCGAGAACCCTATGAATCCTTGGGACATCTCTACGGGCGACTACTCGCTCATGACCAAGCTCCTCACCGGCCACAGCGACTACCTCAATGGCGCTAAGGCCGACATCAAGGGCAGTGCCAACGGTGGTCGTGACCTCGGCATCCAGGTGCAGGGTGACCTCGCTCCTGTAGGCAAGGACAACCACTATCTCATTCACTATCAGTTGATGGTTAGCAACGGTGGCGGCATCAATGCCAGCGATACCGACGGCAAGAAGGACATCACTGGTACCATCCAGTTCCAGCCAGTCAAGGGTCTCTTCCTCGGCTTCTTCGGTTGGAAGGGTTCTTTCCGCACCGACGGTGTTGACCACTCTCGCAACCGCTACGCTTTCGGCGCTAAGTACGACAAGAATGGCTACACATTCCGCACAGAGTACGCTCATGGTCAGTCAGACCTCGGCAATGCTGACGCATGGTATGCAGTAGCTGGTGCTCCTCTCAACGATTGGTTCAAGATCTCTGCTCAGTACCAGACAGCTCGTGTTGGCAAGGAGTGGGGCAATGCACAGCGTATCGTCTCTCTCATCCCTGAGTTCCAGCTCCACAAGAACCTTAAACTCCAGCTCCAGTATAACTATAATGATTATAGTGGCGCAAAGGATGTTCACTATAATGAGTTCTGGGTTGAGACTTATTTCCGCTTCTAAAATAGATGGCAAAAGACCAACTTTGGAATGCTAACTACTTAAGAGCATGGGGTGCCAACTTCATGCTCTTCTTCTCATTTATGCTGGTAGTACCGCTGTTGCCTATCTACCTGCAGGAGGAGTTCGGAGCCTCGAAAGACGTCATCGGTGTCGTCCTTTCGGGTTACACCGCCGTGGCCATGCTCACGCGTGCCACGAGTGGTTATGTGGTCGATACCTTTCCGCGCAAGCAGATCCTTGTGTTAGGCTTCGTGTTGCTCACCGCCTTCTACGTCGGCTATATCGTAGCCGGCTCGCTGCTGATGTTTGCCATCGTCCGCACCATCCACGGCTTCCCGTTCGGCATTGCCACAGTATCTAACAGCACCGTCGCCATCGACGTCCTCCCCTCTTCCCGCCGCGCCGAGGGTATCGGGTACTACGGACTCTCCAACAACGTCGCCACCGCCATCTCCCCCACCGTCGGCCTCTGGCTCTACGAGACCTATCACGACTTTGACGTCCTTTTCTGCACGTCGTTATTCTTCGGATTATTAGGCGTGTGGTGTGTCGCGACGATCAAGACGGAGGAAAAAAGACCGGGATTTAAGAAAGCTAAGCTTTCTAGTGAGGAATTAGGAGTGAGGAGTGAGGAGTATTCTGCTACGCCAAACCCCTCGCGCGACGTGGCTAACAACTCCTCACTCCTCACTCCTCACTCCTCACTCAAAAAGCCCCTTCTGGGCTTGGATCGTTTCTTCCTCACCGCCGGCTGGAGCCAAGGCTTGACCATCGTCTCGTTCAGCTTCGCCTACGGCGTCACAAGTACCTACGTAGCCATTTACGGCCGCGAGGAATTAGGCCTTACCAGCGGCTCAGGCATCTTCTTTGCAATACTGGCTTCCGGTTTGTTTATGTCGCGCCTCGTCGGCAGCCGCACACTGAAGCAAGGAAGAATCCTCTATAACGCCTCGATAGGCACCTGCATCAGCTGCGTCGGCTATCTGCTCTTCGCCATGCTGCACAACGTCTGGGGATTCTACGGCTGCGCCCTACTCGTCGGCCTTGGCAATGGCCATCTCTGGCCAGCCTTCCAAAATATGTTCGTCAACTTAGCTCCTGCCAATAAGCGTGGCACAGCTAACGCCTCACTCCTCACCTCTTGGGATCTTGGCGTAGGTCTCGGTGTCCTCATCGGCGGCTTTCTGGCTGAGAACTACAGCTACCACGCCGCTTTCTGGTGCTCGTGGATCATCGAAGTCCTTGGCGTCATCTTCTATTTCGCACACGTAAGAGGTTCTTACAATCGACATAAATTAGCATAATTCCGAAATAAATTATCATAACTCCGAAATATCAACACAAGGTTCCAAGTGTTGATATTTTTTATTGTGGCATCGTTGTCACGGTACCGTGGAAGATATGCCGTAGTCGTGGCATCGTTGTCATGGTACCATGGAAGATATGCCGTGGTCGTGGCATCGTTGTCACGGTACCGTGGAAGATATGCCGTAGTCGTGGCATCGTTATCACGGTACCGTGGAAGATATCTCCATGTGCCAAATAGCAGCGTATCGCTGATAAATATTGAAAATCAGCGGCGAAAAAATACCAACGTAACACATTATTTATTATATTTGCGCCCGCAATTATGATTTCTTAATTGCTCCTGCCTCGCAGAAATGAATTTTGACGAAGCAAGGAAATGGTAAATGGTAAATAAAAAAAATTGCAAATTATATGATGACAGCAAAAGAAATCCGCGAGAGCTTCCTGAAGTTCTTTGCATCAAAGGGATGTACCATCGTGCCATCGGCTCCTATGGTACTCAAGGGCGACCCTACCCTCATGTTCACCAACGCTGGTATGAACCAGTTTAAGGATATCATTCTCGGCAACGTGGAGAAGAAGTTCTCTCGCGCTGCTGACTCACAGAAGTGTCTCCGCGCCAGCGGTAAGCACAACGACCTGGAGGAGGTAGGTCACGATACCTATCACCACACCATGTTCGAGATGCTCGGCAACTGGTCGTTCGGCGATTACTTCAAGGAGGAGGCTATCTCTTGGGCATGGGAATATCTCGTTGATGTCTTGAAGCTCGACCCAAAGAACCTCTATGCTACCGTCTTTGAGGGTGCTCCTGAAGAGGGTGTAGAGCGCGATAACGAGGCTGCCGGCATCTGGGAGCGCTTCCTGCCAAAGGATCACATCCTCAACGGCAACAAGCACGACAACTTCTGGCAGATGGGCGATACAGGTCCTTGCGGTCCTTGCTCGGAGATTCACTATGACTCACGTTCGGACGAGGAGAAGGCTGCATTGAGCGGCCGCGAGCTGGTAAACAAGGATCATCCACAGGTCATCGAGATCTGGAACATCGTGTTCATGCAGTACAACCGCATGGCTGATGGTTCGTTGGAGAAGCTTCCTGCACATGTAATCGATACTGGTATGGGCTTCGAGCGCTTGGTTCGTACCCTCCAGGGCAAGACTTCGAACTACGACACTGACGTCTTCCAGCCAATTATCCAGGTGATCGGTGCACTCAGCGGCAAGCAGTATGGCGTAGAGGAGAAGACTGATGTGGCTATGCGCGTATTGGCCGACCACATCCGTACCATCTCGTTCGCTATTGCCGATGGTCAGTTGCCATCGAACGCTAAGGCTGGTTATGTGATCCGCCGTATCCTCCGTCGTGCAGTACGTTACGCTTATACTTACCTCGGCCAGAAGGAGGCGTTCCTCTATAAGTTGCTCCCTATCCTCATCGAGACCATGGGTGAGGCTTATCCAGAACTCAAGGCTCAGAACGAGCTCATCGTCCGTGTGATCAAGGAAGAGGAGGACAGCTTCCTCCGCACCTTGGAGAACGGTATCAAGCGTATGGATGCTATCATGGCCGACACCAAGGCTGCTGGCAAGACCGTCATCGACGGCAAGGAGGCATTTACCTTGTTCGATACTTACGGCTTCCCTCTTGACTTGACCGAGCTCATCGCTCGTGAGAATGGCATGACCATCGACGAGGAAGGCTTCAAGGCTAACATGCAGGCTCAGAAGGAGCGTGCTCGTAACGCTGCTGCAGTAGAGAATGGCGACTGGGTAGAGCTCCACGCTGGTACTACCGAGTTCGTTGGCTATGACTTCACCGAGGCCGAGACCGAGGTGCTCCGCTACCGTCAGATCAAGCAGAAGAACAAGACCTTCTACCAGATCGTCCTTGAGAAGACTCCATTCTATGGCGAGATGGGTGGTCAGGTAGGCGATAAGGGTGTACTTGTATTTGGCGATGAGGAGATCAAGGTCATCGACACCAAGCGCGAGAACAACCTGGCTGTACATATCGTAGAGAAGTTGCCACAAGATATTACCGCTCCTGTCCTCGCTAAGATCAACGCAGAGGATCGTACCGCGCTGGAGTGCAACCACACGGCTACTCACATCCTCGACTACTGCTTGCGTGCCGTTCTCGGTACTCATGTAGAGCAGAAGGGTTCGCTGGTTTCTCCTGAGAGCCTCCGCTTCGACTTCAGCCACTTCCAGAAGGTGACCGACGAGGAGCTTCGCGCTGTAGAGCACCTCGCAAACCAGATGGTACGTGAGGGTATCACACTTGAGGAGCACCGCAACATGCCTATCGAGGAAGCTAAGAAGATGGGGGCTATCGCCCTCTTCGGCGAGAAGTATGGCGATGAGGTTCGCGTCGTGAAGTTCGGTCCTTCGGTAGAGCTTTGTGGTGGTTGCCACATCTCTAACACCGGCCGCATCGGCATGATCCGCATCCTCTCTGAGAGCTCAGTAGCTGCAGGTGTACGTCGTATCGAGGCTATCACTGGCAAGGCTGTAGAGCAGATGCTCGACGCTCAGCAGGATATGATCCGCGAGCTGAAGGATATGTTCAACAACGCTAAGGACCTCGCTGGTGCTGTGAAGAAGCAGCAGGAGGAGAACGCAGAGATGAAGAAGCAGATTGCAGAGTTCAAGGCTCAGCAGGAGCACGCACTCAAGGTGATGTTCCTTGAGAACGCCATCGACGTCAAGGGCATGAAGGTAGTCCGCATCCTGACAAACCTCGAGCCCGATTCTATCAAGAACATCGCCTTCCAGCTCCGCGCAGAGAACCAGAACCTCATCGTAGTAGCTGGTACCGAGTATCAGGACAAGCCACTCCTCACCGTAGCCATCAGCGACGACGTGAAGGCTCAGGGCTACAATGCCGGTCAGCTCGTCAAGGATGCTGCCAAGCTCATCCAGGGCGGTGGCGGCGGCCAGCCTCACTTCGCTCAGGCAGGCGGCAAGAATGCGGCAGGCCTCAACGATGCTGTGAATGCAATTCTTGATGCTATCAAGGGTTGATTATAACCTGACTGGAATTAACATAATACGCAGGAATTAAACCCAGGAATCATAATCGAGTCATAATAGCACACAGAATTTCTGATATTAATTTCTGCGTATTATAGCAAAATTCCTTCAGTATAAATAAAATACCAATGACATTGAAGAAACTTTCCTTCCTCCTGTGCTGCATGCTCATCGCAGCACAGGCATGGGCAGACAGCAAGATCAAGTTCGAGGTCATGAGCCATGACTTCGGAACCATTCAGGAGACCGATGGCGACGCCCACTATGTCTTCAAGTTCACCAACGAAGGCGACACTCCGTTGCTTATCACCCGTGCACAGGCCAGCTGCGGCTGTACCTCTCCTGAATATCCAAAGAAGCCAGTACGCCCAGGCGAGAGCGGAGAAATCAAGGTAACCTATCATGCCAAAGGTCGTCCTGGTCCATTCGACAAGAGTGTCTATGTCTATAGCAACGACAAATCGAATGAGCGCGTGATGTTGACCATCACTGGTAACGTAGTCAACAATGGCAGCAAGATCCTCACTTACACCGAGGAACTGGGTGCAGGTATCCGCGTTAAGACCACTACGCTCAATTTCTTTGACGTCTATCCAGGCCGTCCTAACCGCACCCGTGCTCTCATGGTATATAATGAGAGTGACCAGCCAGTGGTTCTGACCTTCCGCAATGCACCGAAGCATATCGATATTGTATGTGAACCGGAAGTCATCCAGCCAAAGGGAGAAGCCCTGGTCAATGTGACTTTTGTGACAGATCGTGCCAAGGACTGGGGTCCTCGCAAGGATCTCTTCGACATCTTTGTGAAGGGCAAGGAGGCCAAGATGAAGAGCAACCACATCGCCGTCATGGCCGATATCTGGGAGGACTTCAGCAAGCTTGAAGCTTCGGATATGGAGGTGGCTCCTGAAATCGAATTGGACAAAGTGAACTTCTCTTTTGACAAGAGCGGCAAGAACAAGACTCAGGACATCACCGTACGCAATACCGGCAAGCAGAAGCTCGTAATCCGCAAGATCATGAATGACAAGGGAAAGGCTTTCCAGATCAAGGCCGACGAGACAGTGATCAAGCCAGGTGAGACCACCAAGCTTCACATCAGCTTCGATCCTGCTCTGGCAGCTTCAGCTTCGGCCAGCACCCACGTCACGATCATTTCTAACGATCCGCGCAACTCTCGCGTTCTGGTCAATTTGCAGATAACAAAATAGTCTTTTTCGCATCGCATAATAAATGATTTGCCAAACAGGCATTTCAAAGCAGGCATATAGGCAAGATATTTGGTCTTTTCCGACCGATATTTTGCCTTTTATTATACATTATATAAAAATAATAATTATATTTGCCGTGCAAATAAAGGATAAGCTTTTATCCCATTGCGATGATGTGTACAAAAAATTTAAAATCTAATAAAACTTATTTATTATGGCTTTTTTGACTACTGATAAGCTCTTGATCGTTGGCGCAGGCGGCATGATCGGTTCTAACATGGTTCAGTCAGCTCTTATGCTTGGACTTACCCCAAACATTTGTCTTTATGATATCTATGAGCCAGGTGTTCATGGTGTTTATGACGAGATGGCTCACTGCGCTTTCCCTGGTGCAAACCTCAGCTACACCGTTGATCCTAAGGAGGCTTTCACCGGTGCTAAGTATATCATCTCTTCTGGTGGCGCTCCACGTAAGGAGGGTATGACCCGTGAGGATCTTTTGAAGGGTAACTGCCAGATCGCTGCTCAGTTCGGTGACTTCATCAAGGAGTATTGCCCAGACGTAGAGCATGTCGTAGTTATCTTCAACCCAGCTGACGTTACCGCTCTTACCGCTCTCATCCACTCTGGTTTGAAGCCAAACCAGATGACCTCACTTGCAGCTCTCGACTCAACCCGTCTCCAGCAGGCTCTCGCTCAGGAGTTCGGCGTACAGCAGGACAAGGTTACCGGTGCTAAGACCTATGGTGGTCACGGCGAGCAGATGGCAGTATTTGCATCAAAGGTTATGATCGACGGCAAGCCACTCTCAGAGATGGGTCTCTCAGAGGAGAAGTGGGCTGACATCAAGAAGCGCACCACCCAGGGTGGTTCAAACATTATCAAGCTCCGTGGCCGTTCTTCATTCCAGAGCCCATCATACCAGGCTGTTAAGATGATTGAGGCTGCTATGGGTGGCGAGGAATTCACCTGGCCTGCTGGCTGCTATGTAAACTGCGACAAGTGCGGTTACAAGAACGTTATGATGGCTATGCCTTCAACTATCGACAAGACCGGTGTTCACTTCACCGCTCCTGAGGGTACTGCAGAGGAGATGGCTTCACTCCAGTCTTCTTACGAGCACCTCCAGAAGATGCGCGACGAGATCGTCGAGCTCGGCATCATCCCACCTGTAGCAGAGTGGAATACTTTGAATCCAAATCTCTAATTCATGCGACGTTTTCGTCGGATGAAAGATATTAAATAGTAAATAATAAATATCGCCACCCTCGCGGCACTACCATGACCGGGATGGCGATATTTATTATTTAGCGTCTATATAGATTATAGAATACATTCATTAATTTAGTCATTATTTCACTGTGGTCCCAAAAGAAATTCTCGACAAGACCCTTCAGGTACTCAATGCAGGTGGAGTTATCCTCTACCCTACTGATACCGTCTGGGGATTAGGCTGCGACGCGACGAACAGCGCTGCAGTCAAGCGAATCTATGAGATTAAGCGACGCGAGGACAGCAAGGCCATGCTAACACTGGTCGATGCAGCAGCACGTGTCGATTATTACTTCGACCGTGTTCCTGAGATTGCCTGGGATCTGTGGGAAGTAACCGACAAGCCTCTAACATTGATCCTGCCTCGAGCTCGCAATATTGCTCCTGAGCTCATCGCTGCCGATGGAACCATGGGCATGCGCATCACCTCGGAGGAAGTCAGCAAGACCATCTGTTCCCGACTGAAACGTCCATTGGTAAGCACCAGTGCTAACATCAGCGGAGAAGCTACAGCACGCTGCTTCTCGGACATCAGCGAAGAAGTCAAGCAGGCTGTCGACTATATCATCCCACTCCGCCAGGACGAGAAAGAGAATCCTGCTCCATCAGGGATCATCAAGCTCGGAGACGGCGGAGTCATACAAGTAATCAGGTAAGCAACCATATTATGCAGCAGCAGAAATTCCTCATCATGGGATTCAAGAGGTTGGCCGACATCGTATTCAGCATGTTGGCCCTATTGCTGCTATGGCCACTATTAATCCTGATTGCGCTCATCATTTGGCTAGACACAGGTGGTCCTATCCTTTTCTTGCAGGAGCGCATCGGACAAGGAGGACTTCCATTCCGGATCATCAAATTCCGAACGATGACCGTAGATGCAGAGAGCCAGGGGCCTCAATTGAGTTTTCCTGAGGACAAGCGACAGACACGCGTTGGCAGTTTCCTTCGCCGCTTCCGTCTGGATGAATTACCTCAGTTTATCAATATTCTGAAAGGAGATATGAGCCTTGTAGGGCCACGACCAGAACGTCGTTATTTCATCGAGCAGATCTCCCAGTCGACTCCTGACTATACGACGCTTCTGCAGATGCGACCAGGTCTCACCTCCTGGGGACAAGTCCGCTTCGGATATGCTTCGACCATCGAGCAGATTGCCGAACGTATGCAATACGATCTCTACTACGTCCGTAACTTCTCAATCAAGTTCGATCTGAAGATAATACTTCACACCATTAGAATCGTATTTTCTGGCAAAGGGGTATAACTGAAACTTCGAAATATAATCATTGTATTGGCAGAGATGCTGAACAGAACCTATACTTTTATCAATAAGAGCGTCGAACGCATCGTGACTTGGCGAGAGCAACATCTCACCGAGCAACAGTTCGTGCTGATACTGGCCTTCGTGGTCGGCCTGGCAGGGGCAGCTGCAGCGCTCACGCTCAAGTGGCTGATCCACTCTTTCCAGCATCTGCTAACCCTTTATTTCGAAATCGACGGAGCGAACTGGCTCTACCTCCTCTACCCTATGCTAGGTATCCTCATTGCCGGCTGCTACGTCCGTTATATCGTTCGCGACGACATTGGGCATGGCGTGACCAAGATCCTCTACGCCATTTCACAGCGCAAGTCAATCATCAAGGTGCACAATATGTACACCTCGGTCATCGCCTCATCAGTCACTATCGGTTTCGGTGGATCTGTGGGCGCCGAGGCACCTATCGTGTTGACAGGCTCAGCCATCGGTTCGAACCTTGGACGACTCTTCCGCATGGACCAGCACACGCTGATGATCTTGTTAGGCTGTGGTGCGACGGCTGGTATTGCAGGCATCTTCAAGGCTCCTATTGCCGGCCTGCTGTTCACTGTTGAAGTACTGATGCTCGACCTTACCGCCTTCTCTATCATGCCGCTACTTATCTCTGCAGTGACAGCGGCCTCAGTAGCCTATGCGGTAGAAGGTCCTAAAGCATTGTTCTCATTTACTGAGACGATGGACTTCTCCATCGAGCGCGTTCCTTATGTAATTCTGCTCGGTATTGTCTGTGGTTTCGTCTCGCTTTATTTCACACGAACCACCTTCTTTGCCGAGGATATGTTCAAAAAAGTGCATAATCCTTGGATCAAGTGGGTCGTGGGTGGAATCTTCCTGAGCGTAGCTATCTTCCTCTTCCCGCCACTCTATGGTGAAGGCTATGAGGTCATCCAGCATATCTACGACGGCAATTTCCACGCCATCCTCAGCAATTCGCTCTTCTACAACATCGGTCTTTCTGACGACCCTACTGTCACCACGTTACTGACATTTGGTGTGATGTGTGTGTTCATCCTGATGGTCATGTTGTTCAAGTCCTTTGCTACGGCTGCGACCAATGGTGGTGGTGGTTGTGGTGGTACGTTTGCACCGTCTTTGTTCTTAGGCAATCTGGCAGGATTCCTCTTTGCTTTCATCCTCAATCGTACCGACTATCTCACCTTCCTGCCAGAACAGAACTTCGCGGTCATGGGTATGGCTGCAGTAATGAGTGGAGTGATGCACGCTCCTTTGATGGGTGTCTTCCTCTCGGCAGAGCTCACTGGCCGCTTTGATCTCTTCCTTCCGCTCATGATCGCGGCATGTCTTTCCTATGGCACCATCCGCATCTTTGAGCAATACTCCATCTATACACGTCGTCTGGCACAAAAGGGAGAGCTTATCACTCACCATAAGGATAAAGCGGTTCTTACAATGCTCAACTTGCAGGACCTCATCCTCACGGACTATACGGTGATTCGACAGGAAATGAATCTTGGAGAAGTCGTCAAAATGATTTCCTCTCAGCAGCATAACCATTATCCAGTATGTGATACGGATGGAACCTTTGTCGGTATTGTGACGCTCAATGAAATCAGAAACATCATGTTCCAGCCTCGACTCTATGAGCGCATGAAGGTAGAAGATATCATGATCGGACCTAAAGGTAAGGTTACTCCAGAAATGAACATGGCAGAGGTCATGAACCTCTTCGATACAACCGATGCATGGACACTCCCGGTCATCGACAAGCAAGGTAAATACCTCGGCATGTTGTCACGTCAGAATATATACGCAACCTATCGACAATTGCTTTTGTCTTTCAGCGAAGATTAAACCTTCAGACTTTTGCTTAGTCTTAAAGACAGAATAGCAAAATTGTAAATATTAAACCTGACTATTATGAAGAAGATGATTACCCGACTGGTACTGCTTTGTACCCTTCTTGGTTTGAGTTTTAGCAACACTGCCTCTGCACAGCGCTATCACAGCCGTCCTGTCCCACGCCATCACTACCGCGGAGATGGATTCTTGCGCGCTCTCGACGGAGCAGAGCATGTAGGCCGTGCAGCGCTCTTCGGAGCATTTCTCCATGGATTGGATGACTACACAGGTATCCGCGTGGGATATAATGCAGCATCACTAAGAACGGATATGGGGAACAATAATTTTAACAGTGACTTCACATCTGGAGTTAACGTTGGTTTCGTTTTCGGCTGGCATCTTGGACATACTCCGCTTATCATTGAGCCAGGAATCTATTATTCTATGAAAGGTGGCAAGCTCTCTGGCAAATTCCACGACGGGACACGATACACCAATGATATTTCTATGCACAACGTAGAGATTCCAGTGGTTCTTAAGGCCCAATTGCCGCTCTCTCCTGACAATTACGTCAGCCTGCAGCCATTCTTTGGAGGATTCCTTTCTTTCGGTTTCGCTGGTACCACTAAATATGACGATCAGCTCTATGGAAGAGAGAAGTACGAGACTTACGGAGACGATCTCTTCTGCACTACAGATGCGGGTCTCCGCATGGGTGCTGGCCTTTTAGTAGGCAATGTCTATTTCGAGATGGCCTATGATCTTGGCCTTGTAAACTTGCCAAATTCCGGATATGACTTCATGGGATTTGATGACTATTCAGATACGATGAGGAGCAACACGTTGAGCTTCAGTGTCGGTTTCAACTTCTAAGTGACACCTTATATATAATTACCACCCTCGTTACATTTGCATGTAGTGAGGGTGGTAATTTTGATACGATATTCTGATACTATTGGAGATTCTATTCCTTCTTTTCTATGTGTTGCTCCATATACTGCGTTGGAGTCACACCAAACAATTCTCTAAATGCAGTAGCGAAGTTATTCGCATTGCTGAAACCTACCAGGTTAGCGACCTCAGAGACTGCCATCTTCTTGCTGGAGAGAAGTTCTGCAGCCTTGGTCAAGCGGATATTGCGGACGTAATCACGAGCAGACTGGTTGGTAAGCTCCTTCAATTTACGATAGAGGTGTACGCGGCTCAAGCCGACCTCCCTAGCAATCAAATCGGTAGTCAAACCAGGATCATTGAGGTGTGCATTGACCACTTTAATAACGCGCTCCAGTAGTCGCTCATCTGGAGACTTACTCTCTGGCGTATCAATCTGATCTGCTGGCAACTGCTGACCGCTGAAGGTGTTACGCAGACGATCGTGGCTCTGCAGGAGGTTCTTGGTGGTCTTTGTCAATACTTCCATATTGAATGGCTTGGTAATATAAGCATCGGCTCCCACTTCAAGACCAGCGATACGATCTTCTTCCTGAGTTTTGGCAGTAAGAAGAATGAATGGAATATGATTGAGTCGGACATTCTGTCGTACCTTAGAACACAACGTCATTCCATCCATATTCGGCATCATCAAGTCACTGATGATGATATCTGGCGCATCGGTCATAATGATATCTAAGGCCTGCATGCCATCCTGGCACTCAATAATATGATAATCCTTACGCAACTCTTGGACAATGTAGTTGCGAATTTCCTTATCATCCTCCACAATCATGAGGCGCTTCTTCGTATTCGGAGTACCATTTGAAAAAGTCTCGACAGAATCCACTACTGGGTCGACGAAGAGTTCTACAGGTTCTGGTTTCTGGAGTGCGCTTACCGAAAGGATTTCTTGACTCATCTCCTCCATCTTCAGGTGTCGGTTGCCTAACGGCAGACGAATTACGAAGCTGGTACCCTGACCTGATGGATTGTCAAGAAGCTCAATCGTACCATGATGCAGTGTTACCAGAGAATGGGTAAGATTAAGTCCGATTCCTGTTCCTCCTCCATTGATATTATTACCTCGAATCTGATAGAAACGATCGAAAATGTGACTACGCTCGCTCTCTGGTATACCCACGCCCGTGTCGGTTACCGTCAGAATGAATACTCCATCAGGCATCTGCTCATTACCCATACATTCCTGTAGCTTCACTTCGATACTGCCACCATTCGGCGTATACTTGAGAGAGTTAGAAAGAAGGTTGATCAGAATCTTGTCGAAGTTGGCAGTATCAATCCAGAGTTTCAGACCAGGGCCGGTCTCATCGATGAGCGAGGTCTGGATTCCGCGGATGTCAGCCACATCATTGACCGTCTCACAGATATTGCGGATAAATGGCACAATGTCCACCTCGCTGAAGAGCATCTGCATCTGATTCTTATCAATCTTGCGCAGGTCCATGAGCTGATTAATCAAGCTGAGGATTCGGTTGGCATTACGCTGTATGAGCTCGTAAGAACGCTGACGTACCGGATCACTATCCGTCTTGACCAGTTTCTGCAATGGACTCACAATCATGGTCATAGGAGTACGGATCTCATGAGAGATATTCATGAAGAATTGCAGCTTGGCCTCATTAATAGCCTGCGCCTGCTCGTGTTTCATCAGACTCTCACGCGTCTTGTGACGCTGATTGAGGTGTGAATAGAGCATCCAAAGAACCAGCATCAACAAGGCGAACAAAAGCAACTGAGCCCACCACTGTAAGTACCAAGGGAAGGCTATATAAAAGGTCAGTCGCTCCACGTCAGACTCAATGCCATTGACCACAGCGACGAACTCAAAGACGTGCTTACCTGGCGACAAGTGGCTGAAGGTAACGTGGTTCTGACCTTGTGGCAAGGTGATCCAAGACTCCTTGTCAAGCGAATAACGATAGACGGCTCTACGTGTACTCATAATCGGTAGAGTACCAATCTCGATATCTGGAGAGTTGTCCTCTGCTTCGAGTTGGTAACCACTGTGATATGAACGGCCAGAGACCACAAAGTCAGTGATACGAACCTTGCATTTCTTACCATCGAGCGAGATTCTGGAAGGATCGAACCACGTAATACCAGCTACGCCACCGAACCAGAGATACCCATCTTCGTCTTTGAGTGTAGCATTCTTGTAGAACTCATTGCTCTGAATTCCATCGCTTGCAGTAAAGGTGGTGATAGTGTTGCGCTTAGGGTCAATGCAACTAAGACCGGCATTGCCACAAGCCCAGATATTGCCACTGACATCTACTTGGCAGGAATAGACCACTTCGCTCGTCATCCCACTGGCCTCATTATATACAATGTACTCATGTGTAGTAACATCAAAAAGAATCAAACCATGGTTAGTACAAGCGCAGAGGGTATTGAGCGAATAGTCATTGACTGCGAAGACAATATAACCTTGCAGGTAATTCTGCGAAGGGAAACCTGGTTTCTCAAGGTCGATGACGGCCAGGCCATTGTGGGTACCAGCATACATGCAATGACGGGCTTTATCGAAATGAATGTCATTGGTCCAGAGGCAATAAGAGGTATCGACCGCAGAGACCATCGTCTTTCGTTCCTCATCGTATATGAAGAGACCTAAGCCCATCGTAGCACCCCACACACGGCCTTTATGGTCTTCCTCATAATTATAGAAACTCGCGTTGCGCACCAGTTTCCCATCAATCGTGCCGTCGGTACATTTTCCTGTCTTCGTGTCTAAAAGGCCGAACCCTTGCGTATAACTGCCATACCAATAACGGTTCTTAGAGTCCTTGTAAAGACTCAAAAGCGATGACGGCAAAGAACCCGGCTTACCCGTATATGGGAAGTGACGCAGTTTCTGTCCGCCACGGTTCACTACATAGACGCCATCGTTGTCGGTAGCAATCCAGAAGATATCCGAATCACCTTGTACGATGGAAGTCACACACTTATCACCGATAGAGTTATAGTGGTAGGAATTGTAACCTATATATTTGAACGCCTGCTGCTCGTAAGGGATGATCATTAGACCTTTCTGATACAAACCCAACCAAATGGAATTTTCATTATCCAGACAGATAGCATGAACTTTCTGTGTGAGAGGATCTATTCGACCATTATCGAACAGATAGGTTCTGAAGGTCTCATCCTTGAAGTTGTAAATCTTCAGACCCATATTATCCGTACCGACCAGCATCTCCTCTCGGCTTAGATTGCACATATCACGCACCTGATAGCTCAGGTCTTCTTCCCTTCCAAGAGGTTCGAAGGAGTCTGTATCACGGTTATAGCGATAAAGGCCCTGTTTTTGACCACCCGCATACACTCGACCATCAGCCGCAGTGAAGATGGTATAGAAGGCGTGGTCAGGATTCTCGTATCTCACACGTTCAATCTTTCCGTCAGAGCCGAGACGATACATATCAGACACACTCTTCGTCACCCAGATACGTCCATCCATATCCTCGGTGATTCCTTCAGTCATATCTACCTTACCCGTGAATTCATTCTCACAGAGCACGGGCGTACCATCCTCTTCGATACGCAGAGTAACCGTAGCATTGCCAGTCATCCAGATTTCTCCATTGGTACGCTGGTAGATATGAGCAACGTCACCAGGAGACGGGGTGCCATCAGCGAATTGAGCGACCTCGGAGAAATCATCAGTCTCCGGGCGATAGACTTGCAAACCTCCTCGTGATCCAATAAGCATGTGGCCTTCCTTGTCAACAAAAAGGCAACGAATATAGTTATCTCGCAGGGAGTGTTTATTATTCAGGTCCTGCTTATAAGAAGAGAACTTGGAACCATCGTATCGGAACAAGCCATCCTCCGTACCGACCCAGATCATGCTGTTGGTATCTTCCACCACATCATTGACCAATGTATTTGGCAAGTCATAGTCAGAGTCGAACAAATGGCAGAACTGCGCCTTGGCAGTGAATGTGACTGCCAAGGCGAACACGATTGCAAATAGTCTATATATTCTCATTTGTATCTGTTTCATGTATCATTTATTTTGCCACAAAGATACAAAATATTAATATATGTAACAAATTTAACGGCAAAAAAATGCTTTTCGTTGTTACATTCAACAACAAACAGCTAAGAAAACCGTAATGATGGAATGGAGAATATGTCGTCTCATCTGACTGATGGCAGAGATGACTGATTACTTTGAATATACGCAGTTACCCTCGAAGTAGGTATTGAGCACCTGCGTATTGTGAAGCTCATTCACGTCACAAGTGAGCACATCCTTATCAATGATGATAAAGTCGGCATACTTGCCTGGGGCGATAGAGCCGCGCTCGTTCTCGCTATACATCTGGTAAGCACCCTCAATGGTGAGTGAGCGCAGGAAGTCGGCACGGTTGCGTACACACTCCTTGGTATCGAATGGCTCTGGGCAGTTGACCGCATCGTTGACCAGCACACCTGTGCAGGCAATCTCCATGATGCCGAAAGGATCGTTAGGAGAACCCGAAGTAGCTGGCGTATCGGAGTGGATGGTGGTATGTACGCCATGGTCGATGAAGCTCTGATAAGGATAAGCTTCATAATAATACTTCTCATTCATTGCATTCGTTGCCTTGAAGAATTCGATGGTCACCTCATTCATCCAGTGCCACAGGATACCACTGGCCACGCAGACGTTGCAACGAGCCATACGGTCATAGTCAGCAGGATCGACGGTACGGAGGTGAACCATCTGATTGCGGACAGGAGCGGCAGAGAAGTGCTCTTTCTCATTGACATCATAAGCATACTCGTAAGCATCCATGACGTTGTGGATAGCTCCGTCGCCCATGGTGTGGACGTGTACGGTAAGGCCTGCTCTGTTGGCCTTGAGGGTAACATCCTTCAGCTCATCGACGCTCCAGATGGCGCGACCGTTGTTGCCGTTGGCAGCCGGGGTCAGGTTGTAGCCAGTGCCGGTCTCCACCGTACCGTCCTCAAAGAGCTTCAGTATGTTGGCCTTCACATGCTTGCTGCTATATTTCATGGCGTCGATAGCCTCCTCGATGCCCTTGTCGGTCTCTGCTGGAGAGAGGTTCTCTATCTCGTATGACATATTCACGTTGTAGGTCAGTCTGCCCTGCTTATCCAACACACTTACAGCATCAAACAGCGGCATACCGAGCTGATTACCCCAAGCCTCAAGCGCGGCAGTATAACCCTTCGAATTGAGCAGGTACTGAGTGTCTTCTACGGCTTTGATCCAGATCTCATCGCTCTCTACTGGGTTGCAGGAATGTGAGCGGACGTAGGTACCTGCCTGCTCCTTGAGCAGACCAGTAGGATAACCCTTGGCGTCGACTACTACGAAGTCCTTATACTTGAAGTCGTCACGCACCTTGCCGTTCTCATCGAGGATGCCCGAGTGATTGAGGCAATAGGAATTGACGAGGCCCTTATGTCCCTCCTGATCAGCAATATATACTGGCACGTCAGGGAGGATGGCATCAATCTGCTCCTTGGTCGGGAAGTCGTTAGTCTTAGCCAGCTCGGTGTAGCTCCAGCCGAAACCTGAGATATAAACTGGCTTATTCTGAGCCACCTTGGCCAGCTTCTCAAGGATGGCCTTGCTATCGTCCATAGGGCTGAGAGCGAGGACATTCTTAGAGTTCCTCATCGTATTAGCCATCAAGTAGTGAGCGTGGCCCTCGGTACAGCCAGCCATCACCATACCCTGATTGGTGTGGTCGATGACCTGCGTGTTCTTGCCTACATATTTCTCTGCACCTTCACGGGTGCCTACATAAACATACTTTCCGTCCTTGACGGCAAAGGCTTCTACCAGCGAATCCTTTTCAGAGGTAAAGATCTTACCATACACTACGGTGTCGGCATCCACACCCTGTGAGCAGGATGCGAAAGGAAGGCTGAATGTAGCGGCTGCGGCTACAAAGAGCGAACTAAAAACTAATTTCTTTTTCATTTTCGTATTTGAGAAAGTTATTACTTGCGGCACTTGCGTTTATTTCATAAATGTACGTCCACCCTGGATGACGATACCATGGTAGTCCTCTCCTACCCGACGACCCTGGAGGTCATAGCATGGAGCGTCAGTGTCAAGCTGAATCTCTATCGCATCAAGATCGGTCAATGAGCCATTGATGACGGCCAATGCTTTAAGGAAGAAAGGAATAGCAAACTGAGTGTGCTTATTGTCTCCAGCAATATCCATATCGGCGGCTTGGAAGAGATGGACACGTTCTGCAGGGATTCCCAAAGCCTCTGCGGCCAGATAGGTATTCTCTGAGGTCACGATATCGTCTTCAATGAGATGGAACAGATTCACCTCACCCTCAGGCTTCCAGCCCGTGCAGAGGCTATTCTCTGCCAGCCAGGTAAAGAATCGTGTGTAAGTGTCAGACTCCTTATTCATCATGTCGGCGCTAAAGAAATCTGCCAGACCCTGTTTGCCTCCGGTGGCCATCACCATGAGAGCTGAGACGCTGTCGTTACCAGCTTCTTTCTGCGCGATGACGGCTTCGAGGCCCGGGAATTCAACCTTCTCACCCTGAGCATTGGTGAGGATAGCTGGTGTAGTGAGTACTGGCTGGAAGAAGTCGGCAAACTTAAGCCCCTGATTCAATTCGGCTGAAGCGCCACTGAGGAATCCATTGACAAGCAAAGGCAGAACTGCAGGGAACGAGACCTTCTCTTCCTTAGCATAGATATCCTTACCTGTGGCCACTGGATCGTAAGGACCACTACCACATACAGCATGAACACCCAGAGGGAACTGGTTCTTCAGATCAGCATACTGGACATCATTTTCCAGCAGTTTCTGTGCAGCCAGCGCAACACCTCCTCCTTGTGAATAACCTATATTATAAAGCATCTTAGGAACGATGGCTTCCTGAGCAAGGATATCAAGGGCTACAGGTACGATGTCGAGCGAATTGCGAGCATTCTGCTCTTGGCAGAGATAGGGATGTGGCAAGTCGCTTGTTATGCCGTAACCCACATAGTCAGTAGCAGCCATCGGATAAAGCGCTGCCATCGCCATGCCACTCATAGAGCTGCCCATGACCGACGGGACACTGGCATTGTCGCAAACCGTGTGATGGCTATCTACCACAAGCACATCAGTATTACTGAGCAAATAGGAGTTTGGGATTGTGACGACACCCGAAATTTGCATCGGAGTCACTCCATCAGCGGCTACCGACGTATATTCTACCACATAACTGGTAAATAATAAGCCGTACTTAGTGTCGAGCAACTTGTAATCTACCGCCTTGGTAGCCAAAGTCACGAACAGCGTGACAAGAATGAGTAAAGTTTTTTTCATTATATTTAGAAATTAATATTGAAATTCCCTGAAAGCCAAAGCCAGGCAAGGGAGAAAATAAATTATGGTCATAGCATGGTGCAAAGATATGTTTTTTTCTGTTTGATAGTATTTTTTACGGTAAAAAAATATTGTTATGATGTTCAAAATTGAACAAACTATTATATTTCAGAGCATTTTAGTACCAAAATTGTAAATAATGGATGACTTGCTTGCAGGATATACGTTCTTGCTTGTGGGAATAGACGCCTTGCTTGCAGAACGGACATTCTTATTTGCGGGAATGGACATCTTGCTTGCAGGACGGACATTCTTATTTGCGGGGATGGACATCTTGCTTGCAGGACGGACGTTCTTGTTTGCGGGAATGGACGCCTTGCTTGCAAGATGGACATTCTTGTAAAAGAAACTGCAGGATATCTTCCTAGTTCATGTAGATATCCTGCTGTTATTCGTATGAAGTTTTATCTTTATTTGTTCACTACATTGGTTGGCTGACCAGCCACAAAGGCCTTGACATTCTCAAGCGCAATCTGCATGAGACGCTTACGTGCTGCTGCCGAAGCCCATGCAATATGTGGTGTGATGAAGCAGTTGCGTGCATTGATCAATGGAGAACCATTGCGAGGAGGCTCCTCGGTCAGCACGTCTACACCAGCGGCATAGATCTGCTTCTTATTAAGTGCATCGGCCAAAGCCTGCTCGTCAACCAGTGGTCCACGACCCGTATTGATGATAATTGCCGAAGGCTTCATGAGACGGAGGCGTGATTTATTGACGAGGTGATGTGTATCTGGAGTCAACGGACAATGGAGGCTGAGGATATCTGACTCGCGAAACAACGCTGCAAGCGACTGCGCCTTATAGATACCCTGCTTGGCCAGCTCGGTCTCTGTCTTGCTTGAGAATGCCACGACCTTCATGCCGAAAGTCTGTGCGATGCGAGCGGTAGCCATGCCTGTATTGCCCACGCCGACGATACCTAAAGTCAGACCATCAAGTTCAATGAGTGGCTTATCCCAGTAGGTAAAGTCCGGATTCTTTTCCCAGCGGCCGACATGAACCGTCTGAGAATGATAATTGACAGGAGTGACGATGTTAAGGATGTGTGCCATCACCATCTGAGCCACCGACATGGTGCTATAAGCAGGGATGTTGGTCACGACAATGCCACGACGGGTAGCTTCAGGAATATCAACCACATTGTACCCAGTAGCCAGGACACCGATATAACGGAGGTCTGGCAGTTGTGACATAACTTCTGCGGAGATGATAACCTTGTTGGTCAAAACCATCTCTGCACCTTGGCAACGTGCAACAGTCTCTGCTGGAGAAGTACGGTCATAACGAACTACTTCCATGCCAAGTTCCTGCCATGGGTCCCAGGATATATCTCCCGGATTAGCTGCGTAAGCATCAAGAATTACAAGCTTCATAGTATAGTATCAAAGGAGTTGTTTACGAGTAAATAGATTGAGTATCGTTTTGCTAAAGACAAATCCGCTGCAAATATACGGAAAAATGAACACGCTGCCAAATTTTTGACAAGGAAAATGACAAAATGTCGCTGTAAAACATATTTTCGAGGGGTAAAAAAGTGGCGAAAAGATTTGGCACGGCTTTTGCAGACGCATTTTCGGACACGGAATGGTGCGAACCAACATCCGTCAGCACTCATAAAGAGCACGCTGCATCCCGTTAGAATATTATCAATACATATATAAAATAATAAAGACTATGGAAATTAAACCACTTGCAGACCGTGTGCTTGTAAAGCCAGCACCGGCTGAGACAAAGACCATCAGCGGCATCATCATCCCTGACACCGCTAAGGAGAAGCCTCTCAAAGGCGAAGTTGTTGCTTGCGGCAACGGTACCAAGGACGAGACAATGGTAGTAAAGGTTGGCGATACCGTACTCTACGGCAAATACGCAGGCCAGGAACTCGAGTTCGAGGGTGAGAAGTATCTCATCATGAAGCAGGGAGATATTTTAGCAATCGTAGGATAAGGCCCCCATCCCCGGCCCTTCCCCCTACAGGGTGAAGGGAGTGGAATGTAACGGCTGCACATATACAAAAATACAGATAAAACATATAACATAAAACATCTATTCCCCCAAGATGTTTCCCGGAAATGATACTAATCACTCCCTTCACCCTCTAGGGGGAAGGGCCGGGGATGGGGGCTACTTTATGGCAAAAATCATCAAATTCGATACAGAAGCTCGTAACTTGCTAAAGAGTGGCGTTGACCAGTTGGCTGACGCAGTAAAGGTTACTCTTGGCCCTAAGGGCCGCAACGTCATCATCGACAAGAAGTTCGGTGCTCCACACATCACCAAGGACGGTGTTTCAGTGGCTAAGGAGATCGAGCTGGAGGATCAGTTCGAGAACATGGGCGCTCAGCTCATCAAGGAGGTGGCCAGCAAGACGGGTGACGCTGCAGGTGATGGTACAACTACCGCTACCGTCCTCGCACAGGCTATCATCGGTGTCGGCCTCAAGAACGTAACTGCCGGTGCTAATCCTATGGACCTCAAGCGCGGTATTGACAAGGCTGTGGCTAAGGTGGTAGAGAGCATCAAGGGTCAGAGCGAGGAGATCGGTGACGACTACACCAAGATCGAGAATGTAGCCCGTATCTCGGCTAACAATGACGAGGAGATCGGTAAGCTCATCGCAGAGGCTATGAAGACTGTGAAGAAGGAAGGTGTCATCACCGTCGAGGAGGCTAAGGGTACCGATACTACCGTTGACGTTGTTGAGGGCATGCAGTTCGACCGTGGCTTCATCTCTCCATACTTCATGAACAATACCGAGAAGATGACCTGCGAGATGGATCAGCCAGCCATCCTCATCTACGATAAGAAGATCTCTAACCTCCAGGACCTCCTCCCAGTACTTGAGCCAGTAGCTAAGCAGGGCCGCTCACTCCTCATCATCGCAGAGGACGTTGAGTCACAGGCTCTCGCAACTCTTGTACTCAACTCTATGCGTGGCTCATTGAAGATCTGTGCTGTCAAGGCTCCAGGCTTCGGCGACCGTCGTAAGGAGATGCTCAAGGATATCGCTATCCTCACCGGTGGCGTAGTCATCAGCGAGGAGGTAGGTCTCACCCTTGAGAACGCTACCCTCGAGATGCTCGGCCGTGCTGACAAGGTCGTTGTCTCTAAGGAGAATACTACCATCGTGGACGGTGCTGGCGACAAGGAGGCTATCGCTCAGCGTGTACAGACCATCAAGGCTCAGATCGAGACCACTACCTCTGAGTACGACAAGGAGAAGCTGCAGGAGCGCCTCGCCAAGTTGGCAGGTGGTGTAGCTGTACTCCATGTAGGTGCTGCTTCGGAGGTTGAGATGAAGGAGAAGAAGGATCGCGTTGACGACGCTCTCTGCGCTACCCGTGCAGCTATGGCTGAGGGTATCGTACCTGGCGGTGGCGTTGCTTACATCCGCGCTATTGCTTCAATCGAAGACTTGAAGGGCGAGAATGACGACGAGACCATCGGTATCGAGATCATCAAGCGTGCTATCGAGGAGCCTCTCCGTCAGATTGTTGCCAACGCTGGCAAGGAGGGTGCAGTAGTCGTACAGAAGGTCAAGGAAGGCGCTAAGGACTTCGGCTACAACGCTCGTACCGATGTCTACGAGAACTTCTTCGCTGCTGGTGTCATCGACCCAGCCAAGGTAACCCGTGTGGCTCTTGAGAACGCTGCTTCTATCGCAGGTATGTTCCTCACCACCGAGTGTGTCATCTCTGACAAGAAGGAGGAGAATCCAGCTCCAGCTATGCCAGCAGGTGGCATGGGCGGCATGATGTAATCAAACGATCATTCATCGATCATCAATCATCGATAATGAGACTCCCCTATTATCCGAAGGAATACCCAGCCCTTTTAAGGTTGGGTATTCCTATTACTATAGCACAGATAGGCTTTACGCTGCAAGGACTTGCTGACACACTCATGGTGGGCCAGCATTCTGCGCGTGAACTGGCAGCTGCAGGCTTTGTCAACAGCATCTTCACCATGGCCATCCTGCTGGTGATGGGATACAGCCTCGCTGCGGTTTCGCGCATCGGAGCACTCTACTCGCAGGGACGAAAACAGGAGATTACCGAAGTGCTCAAGTCGAGCCTCGTCACCGACTTGCTCCAAGGCCTCGCAGTAACGGGTATCCTGGCAGTCATCTATTTCTGTCTGCCTCACATGGGACAGTCACCCGAACTCCTACCACTCATGCAGGAGTACTACATCATCCTCCTGCCAGGTGTCCTCATGGTGGCGCTCTATAATGCATTCAAGCCATTCTGCGACTCGATCAATGACACCAAGGTCTCGATGTGGATCCTGCTCTCGGGCAATGTCTGGAACATCTTCTTCAACTGGGTGCTGATCTACGGACACCTCGGATTCCCTGAGATGGGTATTGAGGGAGCAGCTTGGGCCACAACGACTTCGCGACTGCTCATGCTCGTGCTCTTTGTCTTCGTCTTCTTCCTCACTCCCCGATACAAAGATTACCTCAAGCACTGGAAAGAGACGCATGTATCGCTCAAACAGATGCGCGTCCTCAACCGACTTGGCTGGCCTATCGGCATTCAGATGACCATGGAGATTGCCGCCTTTGCCGGCGCTGCGCTCTTCTTAGGATGGGGTGGCAAGACCTGGGACGGAGTCACGGCTCTGGCTGCTCATCAGGTGGCAATCGTGCTGGCCAACCTGATCTATATGTTCTTCATCGGCATTGGCTCAGCTATCGCCATCCGCGTCAGCAACTATCATGGTCTCGACGACCTACAGGGGGTCAAGAACGCTGCTCATGCCGGCTACCAGATGATTCTGTTGGTCAGCATTATCGCCTCTGCCATCGTCTATGCTTATCGCTACAGCATCACGCCGCTCTTCATCAGTGGCGATGATCCTGAGATGCTGGCCAAGGTGACAGACGTGGTCGTGGCCACCTGCCTACCTCTCATCCTCTACCAGTTCGGCGACGGGATGCAGACTGCATACGTCAACGCGCTGCGAGGCTACGGTGACGTCAAGGTGCTGATGGGCTATAGTTTCCTCGCCTACATCGTCATTTCCATCCCACTGAGTTTTGTCTTCTGCATCTTGCTCGATGGAGGCTGTTTCGGACTCTGGATGGGATTCCCCTTCGGACTGACCACCGCCGCCATTCTTTATCGCAGAAGGTTCAGTAAGACTATCAGTAAAAGAATACCCAAAGAACATACTTCTTAAAAAATGTTCTTTGTAATCAAAATATTATAATTTTTCATGGTAATATTTGGAGGAAAGAAATGTTTTGACTATATTTGCACCAAAATATAACAAAGGCTATGAACTATTCTAAAATATTACATTCTGCTTTTGGCATTCTGATCAGCGCATCTTTGTTATGCGCTTGTGGAAGTGATGAGCCTGAGAACATTTCTCCAAGTCCGACTCCTACACCGACACCTACGCCAACTCCTACTCCTGGTGGCAATACCGATACTCCAGTTCTTTCGGAGAACCTCAAAGCTACTCAGCTCGACATAGTAGATCTGGAGAAACTGAATGTACCGGTTGGCAATTATTCTGGAATTACCCCTATCGGTAATGGCAAATATGCCGTTGTCGATGATAAGGCTTATGGTGCTGGCTTCGTAATTCTGGAGCTGAACATGAATGCAGAAACTGGCAAAATCACCAGCGCAAAGCGTAGTGTTCCAGAAGGGACAGATATGAGCTATTATCCTAATGGTAACTTCAACTGGAATGAGCTTGAAGCAGCAGGAACTGTAGTCAATGATCCTGAGGGTATCGTTTATTTCAAGAAAAAGAATACAGTATTCGTTGCTACCGAGGAGCCACACAATGATCCTCGTGTCGTAGAATACACGCTCGATGGAAAGGCAACCGGTCGTGAACTGGCAATTCC
The DNA here is from genome assembly GCA_045600445.1 of Bacteroidales bacterium. GTDB lineage: Bacteria > Bacteroidota > Bacteroidia > Bacteroidales > UBA3663 > Liminaster. Next base: position 53,096 of record JAZRXZ010000045.1, read on the forward strand.
TAGAGACCTTATTGACAAATATAAAGTCCAGGAAGGTTTCGGCTTTGAGTCTTTAGCATACAACGAAAAGACTGGACTTTTCTGGACCACTACTGAGCATTCTTTATTAGCAGACATGAAAGAGGGCGAAAAGTCTTCACAGTGTCGAATAATGAGTTTTGGTGAAGACCTGGGATTTAAGGATCAGTATCTCTACCGCACTGAGGAATACAAAAACGGATACATCTGGGGCATCAGTGAAATCTGTGCACTTGACGATGGCCGGCTTATCGTCATGGAGCGTAATTTCGAATATCCTGGCTGCTACATCTCTCTCTATGTCGTCAATCCAACCAAGGCAAAGTCAGGAGATCTTCTGGACAAGAAACTGGTCTACTCCAATAAGGGGACATCTGAGGCTGCTGCCGGTTTAGGCAAATATGCGTATAACTACGAGGGCATGTGCTTAGGTCCAAAGCTGAATAACGGCACTCAGACACTTCTCCTCATTGCAGATTCGGACAATAAAAATAAAGAATTGTTCGGTGAACGTATCCAAGTGCTGGGCTTAGAGTAAGAATCTAGCAATAATTTGCGTCGACATTTGGACATTCCGCAGATTTTTTGTATCTTTGCGCCGCATTATATAAATACGACAATGATCAATCGCTTATTAACCCGCATAAAGACCGTGCAGCTGGTGTATGCCTGCCTGCAGAACGGTCAGCCATTCCAGCATGTAGATGACCAGCTGATGGACTCTATCGAGGCCAGCCAGAAGCTCTGCAACTACCTGTTGGCACTTATCGTCAAAGTAACCGACTACCGCCGCGCTCAGTTCGAGCAGGCCAAGAGCAAGTTCCTTCCTACCGAGGAGGACCTCAATCCAAATACCCGTTTCGTTGACAATAAGATTCCAGCTCTCATCTCAGAGCACAGCGAGATCCTGCAGTACTGCGAGGACGAGAAGTTGACCAACGACTTTGACACTGAGCTCTACCGTTCTATTCTCGACGAGATTGAGGTGATGCCAGAGTATGAGGCTTATATGGCTCAGAAGCAGCCTTCTACTTTCGAGCAGGACCGTGATCTCTGGCGCATCATCATCGAGACAGTCTTCGTCGACAATGAGAAGCTCTCAGAGGCACTCGAGGAGAAGAATATCTTCTGGAACGACGACTTCACCACCATCCTCAACTACGTCGTCAAGACTGTAGCATTGCTCAAACCAGATTCAGAAGTTGTACTTCAGAGCAATTTCAACGAGGAGGCTGACCGCAAGTTTGCCACTGATCTCTACCACTTCAGCCTCAAGGAGTACTATGACAACTGCCGCATGATCAATGCTGTTGCATCTAACTGGGAGGCAGAGCGTATGGGTCTCATGGAGAAGATTATCATGTCTTGCGCCATGACTGAGATTATGCATTTCATAGACATTCCTGTCGGAGTTTCGATCAACGAGTACATCGAGCTTGCCAAGCATTACTGCTCTCCAAACTCTGGCCGCTTCGTCAATGGTATTCTCGACAAGATCGTCCGTGAGTGGCGTACAGAGAAAAAGATTGTCAAAAAGTAATTCGTAATCAGTAATTAGTAATTTGTAAATTTACATAGTATGTTCAACGCAATTCTCCTCCAGGCTCCAGCACAGCAGAGCCCATACAGCTCGTTGATTTTCATCGGACTTATCATCCTCGTGTTCTATTTCTTCATGATCCGTCCTCAGTCGCAGCAGCAGAAAAAGCTTCGCGAGGAGCGCAACAAGATGCAGAAGGGTGACCACGTCATCACCAGCGGTGGCCTTTATGGCAAGATCGAAGGCGTCAAGATGGGTCCGGCTAATAAGAAGGGTGTATCTGAGCCAGAAAGCTTCATCGTAAGCCTCAAGCCAGATTATAATGTTAACATCCTGGTCAGCAAGGAATGCGTCTTCAAGGATATGAATGACGTCGTAGCCAACGCTGCAAAGTAAGAAGCAGCCTGACAGGCAAAGCAGAACTGAAACATGGCAGTAAAGCCAGTCGATAAACAAGGACGACAGTCCACATTTCTCAGAAAAGTCAATATCTTCATAGGGCGAGTCAGCCGCAAGGAGGTGTTGACCTTTCTGCTATTTGTGTTAGTATCTGGCTTCTTCTGGATTGTCCTGTCTTCTCGCGAAGAGACAGCGTCGGAGTTCCGGGTTGATCTCATCATCGAGGGTCAGCCACAAGGCATGGTGTTCACCACTCGTGTGCCAGAAGCGCTGAAGGTAACCATCACAGATACCAATGCACGACTGCTGAACTACAGCGTCAATGATCGTCTCACCTCCCTGACCGTCGACTTTGAACGTTACGCCGATGCTATCGGTAATTTCCGCATCTCTGCTGCCGAACTCCAGTCACTACTGCGCGAACGCTTGTTCAGCAGTACGCAGATTACCGCCGTCTCTCCTTCGCTCATTGATGCACGTTTCGCACTTACTGAAGGCCGTAAGTACCCAGTTGTCGTCTCTGGCGTCTATCTCCCGGCCGACAACTACCGTCTGCGTGCAATGATTGTCGAACCAGATTCAGTCATCATCAATGCTCCGAATGCGGTGCTCGACACTTTAAATTGCGTTTACACCGTAGCATCTGCGCATTATGACCTGCGCGACACGCTCACCGAAACCCTTCCGCTGGAACTCCAGATTGGAGTCAAAGCCACACCAGCGTCCGTCAAGGTCACTGCTCCTGTAGCACAATACGTAGAGAAAGTCTTTGACAATATGGTGGTCAATGCCACCCAGTTGCCTAAAAACAAGCACATGCTGATCTTCCCTTACAGTGTGCGACTGACCTGCCTGGTCGACTTCCATCACTACAATCAGCTGACGGCAGAGGATTTCGAGATTTCCGTCTCTTACGACAGTATCTCTACCTCTGATGGCCGTCACCTCCCTATCCTTATTAAATATAAGGACAATCCGACCTTAGTCACCAACATCCAGACCTATCCACAGAAAGTAGAATACATCCTCGAATGACACGCTCCTCTAAGCTCATAGCCATCACGGGAGGCATTGGCTGCGGCAAGTCCGTAGTCTCTCAGTTATTGCGTATCATGGGTTATGATGTCTATGATTGTGACTCGCGAGCCAAATGGGTCATGACACACGATAACCTTCTCCGCCAGCAACTTATCTCACTCTTTGGCGAAGCAACCTACCTTCCTGACGGAAGCCTTAACAAACCTCATCTTTCTGCATCCATCTTTGGCAATAACGAAGCGCTGGCACAAATGAACGCCTGCGTGCATCCCGCCGTGGAGCGTGACCTGCGCAAGCAATACGAGGACTATAAAGCAATTACGAATTACAAATTACGAATTACTAATTGCGAATTACAGAATACTCCTCGTCTTTTCTTCTTTGAGTCAGCTATTCTCTTCGAATCCGATTTTGACAAGCTCTCCATGCCCGACGAAGTCTGGACCATCTCTGCACCTCTCGAGCTCCGTATCTCCCGTGCCATGCAGCGTGACCATACTACCCGTGAGCAGGTGCTAAGCCGCATCAATAGCCAGATGTCGCAGGAGGAAAAAGAAATCCGAGCCAACCATGTGATATGGAATGACCCGGAGCATTCTGTCATTGAGCAAGTCAATGAAATTCTATAATTCTTATTCTTCCTCTACGTTGTACTTCTTCTTCCACTCCAGATAGTATGGAGGTTCTTCCAGCATCAGTTGTTCGTTCTCATCGATGAAGAGCTGCGTCGTTGTGGCCTTGACACAGAGTGCATTATCTGACTCACGGCGTATCTCGTAGCTATAATCCAGACGCGCACCCATCTTATAGACATAACGCGTACGAATCACAGCCACATCATTCAGGCCGAGAGGGCCATAGTACTTGATATGCACATCCACAATCGGCGCATAGAGGCCAGAAGCGGAAATCTCCGCATAACCAATACCCGGATAGTGGCGGCCGAATGACTCGCGCCCATCTTCCAGATACTTTATATACGAACCATGCCAGGCTCTGCGCATTGAATCAATCTCGCTGAACCTGACAGGTACTTTGCAAATATCTTCCAGTTTTACCATCGAAAGAAATACTCGTAATACGCTTCGTTATTTACTTCTTAAACACAGCGTCATCAATCTTCACGTCGTGCTTGAAGTCGCTGAAGTCATACTGCTGGTAGTTCTTACCTTTCTCATTGAGGCGGATGCTCTTGAGCTCACCTGCCTTTGAATCCACGGTAATCACAAACGACTGGAACATCAGTTTACGCTTATCAGCAGCCGACTTGGTGATAGGTACGATGGTCATGATCATCAGGTTACCCTGCTTCTCCATATCCACATCAGCCACATCACTCAGGTCAGTATCAGTATCGCCGCTGGTCATTCCCTTGATAGCGTTGACCAATGGTGTCAGCGCCGAGTTACCCTTGGCATTAGCAGTATTAGCCTTACCGTTATTGACGATGGTGAAGCTCTCGCCATCAGTCAGCAGCTTGTCCTTACCCTGATTGGTGGTAATCACCATCTTGGCAGGTTTCTTGAAGTAGAAGTCGCCCTTGGTCACTACATCCTTGGTAACCATCTCGTTATGCACGGTCTTAGTTACCTTAGCCGAGAGTGTAGTCAGGTTCTTATACCCCTCCATCGCCTGCTTCATCACATCTTCCTGAGCGAGAAGTGAAGGAGTGAAGCAGAAAAGCGAACATACTACAAGAGCTATGATTGCAAAAAATTTCTTCATCAAAAAATAATTGTAATTGTTTTCAAAAAGCATTACATTCTACTCCCCCTCCTTATTAACGGGAGGGGGTAAGGGGGGTGGGTCTTTACGTATACAAACCACCATTAATCGAAATCACATTACCCGTGATATACCCCGCCTGCGGCGAAGCGAGGAATGCCACCAGATCAGCCACCTCCTCAGGCTTACCGAAACGGTTAGCAGGGATGGTCTTCTTCAGCGTAGCCTCATCGAGACCCTCTACCATGTCGGTCTTGATAAAGCCAGGAGCCACGGCATTGACGGTGATGTTCTTGCGTGCTACCTCCTTGGCCAACGCCTTGGTTGCAGCGATGATACCACCCTTAGCCGCCGAGTAGTTGGTCTGGCCCTGCATACCCATGATACCACTGACTGAAGCCATGTTGATGATACGTCCGAACTTGTGGAACTGCATCTGTGGGATCAATGGCTGAGTCACATTGAAGAATGAGTTCAGGTTGGTGTTGATGACCGAGAGCCAGTCCTGTGTAGGCATGAGCGCCATCACGTTGTCACGACGGATACCGGCGTTGTTGACTACCACCTCGATATACTCATCATTGTCAGTATGAACGTTCTGCCAAGCCTCGAGCGCCTGCTTTACCTGCTCAGCGTCGCTGACGTCAAACTTCAGCATCTCGCCGTCGCTACCAGCCTCGCGGATAGCCTGGAGGGTCTCCTCTGCAGCAGTCGTATTGTTTACATAGTTGATCAAGACATGGTAGCCCAACTGAGCCAGCTTGATGCTCACTGCACGGCCAATGCCGCGGCTACCACCTGTTACAAGTGCATATTTCATAATCTGAATTGTTTTATTGGTTAGACATCAGCAGACGCAAAGGGTTTAAAACGTCCACTATAGGCGCAAAGATAAGGATTATCCCTCTAATTGCCAAACTTTCAGTTTCTATTCGGCCAAAAATGCCGCGTATTTTGAAAAAAGCGCGTGATTTATTTGGAGCATATTCCAAAATCGACTATCTTTGCACTCAGTATAATCGCTGAAATTCATTTTTCGGCGACTTTTGCGTGTACTATATTTATTTATATGGAAATAAAAGACCTGGTGCTCCAGAAGCCCAGATTCAATGCTCTCGTCAAGAAACTGCGCTCTTTTGAGAATGCAGCCACTCCGTGTGTCAATACCATCCAGCTCAAGGGCCTCACCGGCTCGTCGGCTGCCACCTTTCTCTCCCCTGTCAAGAATGCCGTTGACCGTATCTTCCTCTGCATCCTCAACGACGAGGAGCAGGCCGGCTACTTCTACCACGACCTCTGCCAGGTAGGCGGTGAGGACGCTGTCTTCTTCTTCCCGTCAGGCTACAAACGCAGTATCAAGTACGGGCAGATTGACTCGGCCAACGCCATCCTCCGCACCGAAGTACTCTCCAGCATCAACCGCTGGATAGAGAAGCAGCAGGAGCCTCAGCCGCAACCATCAGAGACTGACACGCTCACCGCCTGTGGCATGATCATCGTCACCCACCCTGAGGCGTTGGCCGAGAAAGTAGCTGTCAGCGAGCAGGTGCAGGAGTCCATCCTCACCCTCCACCGTGGCCAGCGCATCGACAGTAAGGACGTCAAGGACATGCTCAATCAGGAAGGATTCCAGCGCGTCGACTATGTCTACGAGCCAGGCCAGTATGCATTCCGTGGTTCCATCCTCGACGTCTTCAGCTACAGCAGCGAGTACCCCTATCGTATCGACTTCTTTGGCAATGAGATTGACTCGCTCCGCACCTTCGAGGTAGACACGCAGCTCTCGAAGGACAACCTCGACGAACTCACCATCGCACCAAATTTTGCTCAGCAGGAGGTCAACGGTATCTCGCTCCTAGAGTACCTCTCCCCTGCCACCACCCTGCTCGTCTGCCAGGACGCCGCATGGGTGACTGAGCGTGTCAGCCAGGTCTGCAATCAGGATCTGAGCGAATCGCTCCTCTCCAGCGAGGAAGGCGACCTCGACGCCATGAAGAAGCTCGTCTCCCCGGAGCAGTTCACCGAGGCCATCGAGCAGTTCAGCCGCATTGACCTGAGCAACCGCAATCTGGAGGCCTCTGCGCTTAAGGCTTCGGGCAAGGCCAAATTCTCTGCCATCGAGTTCCACACCACGCCGCAGCCAGAGTGGCACAAGAACTTTGACCTCATCAGCCAGGACTTCCAGCGCTACCTGATGCAGGGTTACCGCCTCTATATCTTGTCCGACAGTCCCAAGCAGCTAGACCGTATCGAGGCCATCTTCCAGGACCGTGGCGAGTCCTACAAGCTCTACCGTGTCCCTAAGGCCATCCACGCCGGCTTTGTCGATGATGACACCAAGATCTGCTACTTTACCGATCATCAGATCTTCGACCGCTTCCACAAATACAACCTCAAGTCCGAGCGTGCACGTTCGGGCAAGATTGCGCTGAGCATCAAGGAACTGATGGAGTTCAACATCGGCGACTATATCGTGCACGTCGATCATGGCATTGGCCAGTTCGGCGGCCTGGTAGATTTGCCGATGGGGCAGCCAGACCCTGTCACCGGCGAGCAGCGCACCCAGGAAGTCGTCAAGCTGATGTACAAGAATGGCGACCTGCTCTTCGTCTCCATCCACCAGCTCGACAAGCTCAGCAAGTACCGTGGCAAAGACGCCGAGCCACCATCGCTGAGCAAGCTTGGCAGCGGCAACTGGGAGAAGCTGCGCGACAAGACCAAGGAGAAGATGAAGGACATGGCGCGTGACCTCATCGCCCTCTACGCCCTCCGCAAGCAGGAAGAAGGCTTCTGCTTCAGCCCCGACAGCCAGATGCAGCACGAGCTCGAGGCGTCATTTATGTTCGAAGACACGCCTGATCAGCTCAAAGCCACCGTCGACATCAAGCGCGACATGGAGAGTACCCGTCCGATGGACCGACTCATCTGTGGCGACGTAGGCTTCGGCAAGACCGAGGTGGCCATCCGCGCCGCGCTCAAGGCCTGCAACGACTGCAAGCAGGTGGCCGTGCTCGTCCCTACCACCGTCCTCGCCTACCAGCACTTCCGCACGTTCTCTGAGCGACTCAAGGACTTCCCTGTCCGCGTCGACTATCTCACCCGTGCCCGCTCAGCCAAGCAGACCACCCAGATCCTCAAGGACCTGAAGGAAGGCTCCATCAACATCATCATCGGAACCCACAAGCTCGTGGGCAAGCGCACCCAGTTCGCTGACCTGGGTCTCCTGATCATCGACGAGGAGCAGAAGTTCGGCGTCAAGACCAAAGAGGCGCTCAAGGCGCTGCGCGTCAACGTCGACACGCTCACCATGACCGCCACACCTATCCCGCGCACCCTGCAGTTCAGCCTCATGGGCGCCCGTGACCTCAGCATCATCTCCACCCCGCCGGCCAACCGCTATCCTATCCAGACGGAGGTAGTACGTGACGAGGACGCAGTGCTCAAGGAGGCCATCAACTTCGAGCTCTCGCGCAACGGCCAGGTCTTCGTCATCAACAACCGCATCTCGCAGCTCGTTGACATCCAGGCACGTATCGAGAAGCTTGTACCAGATGCGCGCGTTGCCTTCGGCCACGGACAGATGGAGCCGGAGATTGTGGAGCAGCTGATCCTCGACTTCGCCAACCACGAATATGACGTGCTCGTCTGCACCACCATCATCGAAGCCGGTCTCGACATTCCGAATGCCAACACGATGATTGTGATGAATGCGCAGAACTTCGGCCTCTCGGAGCTCCACCAGCTGCGTGGCCGTGTGGGTCGTACCAACCGCAAGGCGTTCTGCTACCTCGTCACCCCGTCTTATAGCCTCCTCACACAGGATGCGCGCCGTCGTCTGCAGGCCATCGAGAACTTCTCCGGCCTCGGCTCAGGTATCCACTTGGCCATGCAGGACCTCGACATCCGAGGTGCCGGCAACCTCCTGGGCGGCGAGCAGTCCGGCTTCATCACCGAACTCGGCTACGAGACCTATCAGAAGATCCTCAAGCAGGCCATCAAGGACCTCAAGACGCACGAGTTCCGCACCTTCTTCAGCAACGAGCTGCAGGATGGCGAGAACGTCACTGACGAATGCGCCATCGACACCGACCTCGACATCGGCTTCGGCGAGAGCTACGTACCTGAGAGTTCGGAGCGCATCGGACTCTATCAGGAGCTCGACGCACTCACCACAGAGAAGGAGATTGAAGCTTATCGCCAGCGCATGATCGACCGTTTCGGTCCTATCCCACCCCAGGGCGAGGAACTCCTCCGCGTAGTCACCCTGCGCCAGCTCGGCCGTCAGATCGGCTTCGAGAAGATCATCATCAAGCGTGGCCAGATGCGCTGCCTCTTCGTCTCCGATCAGGACGACACGTATTATGACTCAAAGCACTTCGACGGCGTCCTCGACTACTGCGGCGAGCATCCTAAGACCTGCCGCCTCGAAGAGAAGAACGGCAAGCGCTCCCTCTTCTTCCACCACTGCTGCACGGTCAAGCAGGCAGTAGAGTATCTGAAGTGCATCAAATAGTATCCTTATCTACCATCGCGCAGACACACGAGTCGCTCCAGACATTCTCTGCCGTCTCGATCATATCTATGATGGTGAAGATCGGGAGGATGATGCCCATGATGCCGATAGGCGCACCCTGGCCCGCCATCAGTGAGAGCGTCAGGAAGTAGCAGCCCATCGGGACACCCGCGTTGCCAATGGCAGAGAATACGGCGATGCAGAGCCACAGGAGCATGGTAGGCAGGTCAATGACCGTGCCGCCATTCTGCATCACAAAGAGCGAGGTGACCAGGATAAACGCCGCGCAGCCATTCATATTGATGGTGGTGCAGATAGGCAGTACGAAGCGTGCCACATGACGCTTGGCGCCCAGCCGCTCCTCGGCCGACTGCATCGTCACAGGCAGCGTAGCCGCCGAGCTCTTGGTGAAGAGCGCCATCAGCACCGCCGGCGTCATGGCACGGAACACGCGCCACGGGTTGAGCCTACGTGCCAGCAGGAAGAGCGGCAGCACGACGAAGAACTGCACGCAGTTACCCCCCAGTATCACCGCCACATACTTACCCAGCGAACCCACAATGACACCTGACTCAATCTGCGCCGAGAGCTGAGCCGCAAAGGCCACAATGCCGAGAGGCAGAGCCCAGATCAGCGCACGGATCAGCGTAAACAGCAGCTCCTGCAGTCCGAAGATCCCACGCACCAGCGTCTGCTTATTGTCCGTCTCAGGCATCTTGGCCAATGCCAGACCCACCGCGAAGGCCACCAGCAGGATACTCAGCACATTGCCCGCAGCAAACGGAGTGATGACGTTGTTAGGTATCACGCTGAGGATATGGTCGTAGTAGCTGAGCACCTCGAGGTTCTCCGGCACATCCACCTGCCCGGCATTGACGATTTCAGCTGGCAGATTACCCGGCGCAATGGCCACGAAGAGCAGCAGGCCCACCACGGCCGAGGCAAAGGTAGTGAGTAGCGTATAGGTCAGCGTGCGGCGGAAGATGCTGCCCGAGTCCTTGCTCAGCGTAGAGAGCGTAGTAATCACCGCCAGCGCGATGGTCGGCACAGCCACAAACTGGAAGAGGCGGGTATAGACCGTAGCCACGAAGTCGAAGAGCTCATTGAGCCACACAATGCCCAGATATCCGAGTATCGCACCCACGATGAGCGCACCGATCCAGACAAGAAGTTGCTTATTCATTATTGAGTAGAGTAAGGAGTAAGAAGACTCAGCGCAGAGTCCCCCGAAATAAGGACAGAAACTCCCAGCAGAGGCCTGCCGGGAGTTTCTATGTTTATGGATATTTACATCCCAGAAGGATTGTATATCAATTAGTAAGAGATGAGTGGCTCAAGCTCCTTAGCCTGTGCTACCATAGCCTCGATCTCTGGGAGGTTAGGTACACGGTTTACAAGGTTCTTAGCCTCATTGCACTCGTCGAGCTTAGCCTTGAGGTTAGCAGGTACGCGGTGACGGAGCTCCTTGACGGTGTCAACACCAGCAGCCTCGAGCAACTCTGCAAACTGGCCAGCAATGCCCTTGATGCGCATAAGGTCAGAGTGATTGGTCCACTTGAGGATCAACTTAGGGCTGATGCCAGTAGCCTCAGCCAATTCCTTACGGCCCTTAGGAGCAGCACACTTCTCAAGGATATCGTCAGTAGTCTTGATACCAGCAGCATTGAGCTTCTCTGCATATACTTCACCTACACCTTCGATGGTAATTACACTGTAAGACATTTTCTTAAGTTTTTTAAGAGTTAATATTTAGGGTTCACTATAAAATGCAATCATCTACGTTGCAAATATAAGTTATTTTTCGTACAAAAGCATTATTTCCCCCAAAAAAGTAGATTTTTAGCCCCAAAAAACGAATGTTTGACCTAAAAACCCCGGGGGAAATGCCAAAATTACTCACTGACAGCCGGAGCCTCAGCCTTGTTCTTGCCCTTAGTCACGAAGTAATAGACCACAGCGCCCACGATAGCCAGGAGGCAGACCGAGAGGATCGGGCGATAGAACAGCCAGGCCACAGCCACGACGATCAGCGTCCAGGCAAAGGCAATGACATTGCAGATCAGACCCACGCCCCATGACATGATCGACGCGAGGAAAGGCACCACCTTGAGCAGGGTAGAGAGGAGGTCGAACACCATCTTCAGACCCGCACTGATCAGGATGAAGCCGAGCACACGGAGCACCCAGGTCAGCATGGTATTGCCAGCCTTCTCGCTCTCAAACATCTCCTCCATCGTCTGCTCACCAGTCACGATCGAGCTGAACGACTTGCCGTTCTTGGCCGTATATCGGGTGAAAGTATCACCCTGCACCTTAGCAATGAGCGATACGACATTGCGTGCCGGGATGTAATGATACTCCACGCGCACATCGCCCACCTCAGGCGCACTCGGATTCTTGCCGAAGTAGATGACATTATTATTGACCTGACGGAGCGAATCGCTCTGGAGCGAAAGTATCAGCGGACGGTTATTGCTGCGAGGGAAGCCCGAGATCATCTGCTCTGGCAGCTTATAGGCACCAATCGTAGCATTCTGCGCGGTGTACGACTTGTTCTCCACCTGGCAGCGCACGCCCGCACTGTTGGCATTCTTATACTCAGGGTCCTTGAAGTTTGAGCTATTGACCGGGCTCGAAGTCCACTGCTTAGAGTAGGTATAAGTAGTAGTGACCTCCTGCGAGCCGCCCAGCTTATCCTCAGACTTTGACGAGGCTGACTCCACCCACTGGTAGTACTGCACTTCACGGCTCATGGCCATGCCGGTCACGCCCACCTTGAAGTCCGTATCGATCAAAGAGTCGAGCGTCACTGCCGTGCCATTGGCATGGATCAGCTTACCCTCATACTCTGCATCATAGACATTGACATCAGGCATGTGCACAGCCACACCCTCAGCCTCATTGAGCATCTTGGCCGTCTTGACAGCACGGCCCTCATTCCACCACAGAAGCACAGTAGCGGCAATCAGCAAGACGAAACCAGTGCCAATGCCACCAAACGAGCTCTTGACACGCGAACCGTAGCTGATAGTTCTTTTCTCTGTATAAGCCATCTTAAAATAGATTTTATAAAGTTTAGTAAAACATTAATCCGATGTTTGAGCCCCCACCTCAGGTAAAGAGCGTATATCTCAGGTCATAGACATAGTATATCATGCCCGCACCGACCGCCAGCGCTGCCACAAAGATGCACAGCAACTGCCACCAGCGCATAGGGTCAGGCAGATAGGCGAAGTCCTTCCACTCCTTACGCTTCCAGAGCCCCAGATTGTCCTTGAGCCACTCCGAGAAGGCGATGAGGTCGAGCGGCTTACCCTCCTGCTCACGCGCCCAGCCCTCGAGCGCCAGCTCCATCACCGGCTCATCCATCCAGCTGAAGGCGTTGCACCAGCGCAGCAGCACCCCCTCGTCAGTCTGCTCCACGCCCAGGCAGATCGTAAACTCATTCTTGTTGCCGCCATGCCAGTAGGCACGCTGCTCCTCACCTATCGTCAGCCCCTTGGCAGCATCGAAGAGCAGCACGAAGAAGTGCACCTGGTGCGACTTGCCATTCAGCGCATTGAGCAGCTGGAAGGCGCGCTGGTCAGCCTGAGTAGCGATGCCCAGACCCAGTATCGGCTCCTGCTTCATGTTCTGGATGGCCGGATAGTCATAGAGCCCCCTCTCTCGCGCCTGCTCTGGCGAGATCTCCTTGTATCGGAAGATAGAGTTAGAGTGGTCGAGCGGATTGCTGTATCGCTGCTCGTAGGTCTCCGTCTCCACATGCTCCGTCAGGCGGTCCCAGTCCACTGCATCACCGCCGCCGCCCGCCACACAGTTGGCATGGTAGGTCGGGAAGTAATAGGTACGGCCGCCCCAACGGCTGGCCAGGCTCTGGAACATATATTCCGAGATCGTCGACGTGTGGCCCGTGTTGAGCTCCCACGACCAGGAGTCCGGATGGTGCACATAACGCACACGCTGCTCCTGGCGCGACCTGCCCTTGCCGTCCGATACGGTGACATAATAGACCACGCGCTCCGTCCATGCATTGTAGTGCTTGGCCGTGACCACATAGCCGCTCAGGAACTCCACGTCCTTGCCCAGGTATCTGACCAGCGCGTGCACTGACCCTATCAGCGCCTCTGCCACACCCACCAGGATGAGGATCTCCGTCCAGTCCATGCACAGCAGCCGGGCAGGATCATAGGCATAGAGCCCACCCAGCACGAGCAGTGGTATCAGATAGGCCAGCCAGTGCATCAATCCTTCTTCTTAAAGAGGTCTACGTCATCATCAATGCCCGTCTGCACCACGGTCTTGGTGCTGGTGCTGCTGATGATGGTATAGTCGATCTTGCTCTTGTTCGAGATGAAAAACTTAGCAGGGATGAGCTCGAGCAGAGTCTCACGCTGACGTATGATGTCGAGCATGCGGGTCTGCGCCTGGTTGAAGTACATACGCTGCACCTCAATGGCCTGCATAAGGTCCTTGTAGAGAGAGGTGTCAAACTCTGGGTTGCTCTCCTGAATCCACTTCATGGTCGAGCCATCGCCCTGCGAGTATCGGCCAGAGATGATCTCAGGGAAGACCTTCTCGAAGGTGTCACGATACTCCTCGGTCACGCCAGCCTTCTGCTTGATGACCTTCCACATGGTGTCGTGCACGGTCTCCACCTTGCCCTTCTGAGCCTCAGCCTCCTTACGCAGGCTGACCTCCTCGTTGTTGTACTTGATGTACATACCTACGACGATCAGTGCCAATACCACCAATACGCCAATACCAACCAATGAAATCATAATATACTCAATCTTAAATTATTAATATTTGGCCACAAATGTATATATAAAATGTGAGATTTCAAAGAAATAGACAGAAAAACTGATAACTTTGGGACGGAAAAAGGGTTTTATGCTTTTTTTTACGTAAATCATTGAAAAAACAGACATTCTTCTGCATAGTATACATTGCAAAAACATATTATCACCTCTGGGAAAAACATGAAAACATCCATTTTTTTCAGGTAATCTAGCAAAAAAATACTTTTGTGTATCTTTGCGCTCGTAATTCATACACGAGCTATGCTCATGAATAAACACCCAGGTGTGAATTCATAAAGGATCTTGGAGTATAATACATTTATTTACTAATCACTCCGTATACTGGATTCATCAACTGGGCTACGGCTAAATCCTATTCTTCTGATGTTTATTTTGATTAAAGTGCGGCGAATGGCCGCACAGGGCATTCTTTGTACCTGTTTATTGGCCGCCTGTCAGCCGTATGAACCTTACACACAAGAGCAAGTTTTTAAGGGTGCATACAATAGAAACTTTACTCGAATGTACGGAGAGATTGAACCCTCTACAAATTGGGATTTCTCAAACAGATTGCCCTTACGGGAGAAAGAAATCCTTACACGAGGTGATGCTGATGAATTAGCTGCGATCGTAGATCAGAACGGAAATTTTGAGGTTGACAAAAATCTGTTTTCAGAAGTTACGAAACGGATCAGAAGTAAAGAAATAACAGACAAAAGTTTTGCTTTCCTGATCGGAGAGAATGACTACTTTGACATATTTCCCGTCTATCTAACTTCTTCTAACACAGGAAAAATCAACTGGGCGCTGCAGATGTTCGTTGACAATCAGAATGTTATTAACAATACTGATCCCTATTATCCTGGTTGGAAAATAGGAGATAATGTAAAAGTAAGAACAGTGCCAGGTGGTACATATCTTAAATTCACTGACGGCAGTATATGCAAAGAATATGGCATGATCACAAAACCCATCATTCGATATGTTAACGATGGGACGAAAAAACTCATGCATTTCTCTCTATTTATTTCTAAACAAAATTTACCCATTGCCAAATATGCCATCCTCGAATCTCAACAGAGCTCGCTTCATTATCAAATGAAAATACTCGATGTCCCCAAGCCGTCCTGTATTGGAGATAATCTGAACACACTCTTTGTGGCTTGTGAAGCGGCAGATATTGATGCCCCATCCCCGATTTCAGGAGGATACAGGTATCAATCTCTAGTGTTCATGATTGTAGGGCCTCGTATTCCACAAGTTATTTACGAAAGGAAAGACAATCAGGGAAATAGATGGATAGATTATTGTAATTCAGGCAAAAGATATATGATAGAAGATCTGGGATCAGCCTCAGATTTTGACTTCAACGATATCGTAATTGACGTCGAAGAAATGAGTAGCACTCCTATTGTCATGACTCAAGTTCCATCCTCTACTACATCTGCCAATAAGACTACAATCGGGTTCGGGCAACCACAGAAACAGCAGAGCCTTGCCACACTACGTTTCCTTTGCGGTACCAAGCCCTTCAGACTGACCGTCGGAGAAAGCACACTCGGAGTAGTAACAGATCCTACAAATCAAGAACAGACCCGGAAACAACTACTTCAAGAAGAACCGGTGGAAGAGGCCACCTATTTTGTGGGTCCAATGAAAATTGAAGGATGGGAACCAAATCTTCAACTCACAGTCCCTAACTGGAACCCTTCATGCAATAACGTTTCCATCGAAGTATGGCCTAATGGGACAAAAGACTATACGAAAGGTGGATGGATTGCTCAATTCCCTAGCACAGGAGAAGTCCCATTCATGATGGCTCTACCAACAATAGCCCAATGGAGTCCGGAAGGTATCCCATTTACCGGATGGCAGATGTATATTCCCCAACAATAAAAGAACAAAAAGGCCTCATTACGAGGCCTTTTCTTGTTAATATACTTTCCCGCATTCTCATCCCGCTCCACATACCCGCGGCTGATTCACGCGCGAAGAGCATCATAATCTATAAAACGAGGCAAATATACCATGAAAAATGATATTTTCAAGGTTGTCTTGCTGAAAGCATCTCCTGCACTGTACAGTAGGGAGGATGACATGGTGAAGGCATCTCCTACGCTGTACAGTGGGGAGGATGACGAGAACATGGCATCTCCTACACCGTACAATGGGGAGGATGGCGAGAGCTTGGCATCTCCTACACCGTACAATGGGGAGGATGGCGAGAGCTTGGCATCTCCTACACCGTACAGTGGGGAGGATGACGAGAACATGGCATCTCCCCCATTGTACGGTGCAGGAGATGAATTACTTTTTGGAGTAGACTCTGTTCTTTGCTTTGCGGTTTTCTCTAGTCAAAACGCACTTTTGACAGTCAGCATCATTGCTGTTGACCTCTACCATAGGACGTATCTGGCTGGGGTCAGACCTCCAGGACCAGCTGCTCCTTGGCCAGAACTGTATCGGGGAAGACGGCCTGTGCCTCGGTGAGGAGGGTCTGCTCCATCTCGGAGCTTACGAACTGCGCGGAGTAGTGACCGATGACGAGGCGCTTGGCTTCGGCTTTTTGTGCGATGGTAGCGGCCTGCTGCGCTGTACTGTGGCCTCGCTGCTTGGCCTTGACGGCGTCCTCCTGTCCGTAAGTGGCTTCATGATACAGGAGGTCACAGCCACGGATGATGGGGATGACGCTCTCGGCGTAGATGGTGTCGGAGCAGAAGGCGTATGACTTGCTCGGCGTCGGCTCGGAGGTCAGCAGCTCGTTGGGGACGACTTTGCCCGACTCAGGATCAGTCCAGTCATTGCCCTTCTTGATGCCCTGATAATAGGCGAACGGAATGCCGAGCTCCTCGCAGCGGTCAATGAGCAAGTGACGGTCACGCGGCTTCTCCTGGAAGAGGAAGCCTGCCGTGGGGACGCGGTGGTGCAGCGGGATGGTCTTGATGAGCAATGACTTGTCTTCGTAGATCACCTCGCTCTTGTAGGGGTCGAACGGCTGGAAGGTGACAGTCATGGAGAGGTCGGGACAGAAGAAGTCGAACAGCGGGCGGAAGATCCTCTCTGCATCGGGCTGCGCATGGATGATGATCTCACCGGTGCGCTGACCGAGACCCAGGGTGCTGATCAGACCTACGAGACCGAGGCAATGGTCACCATGCAGGTGACTGAGCAGGATATGCCCAATCTTACCTACTGCGATGTGATTGCGGCATAAACCGACCTGCACACCCTCACCACAATCAACTAAGAACAGGTTGCCACGGAAATTGACAACCTGACTGGTGGGGGAATGGCGCAGGGTCGGTTTGGCCGAGCCGCAGCCGAGGATGGTAACGTTAAAACAATCCAATTTTAGGGTCTTTTATCTATTGACAATTACCTTCTTTCCGTCCTTTATCACTATGCCCTTATAGCCTTCGCCAACAGGAATGCCATAGAGGTTGTAAGAGCGGGGATCTGTGGTTTGGTCGTCTATCTGAAGACGATCGATACTGGTAGGGAACAAGCCTGACTCCATGCCCACAAACTCATAGGCTGTGAGCAGCGTCTTCTGCAAGTCGGTGATGGTCTCGTTGTTAGAAGCATAGATATCGCCGACAGCCATCAAGAGGTTGTCTGCAATCTCCTTATAGCTACAGAGTGTAGAGTTGTAGTATCGCATAGTATGGAAGACGATGTTCTTTATCTTGTCTATACCCGCAGGGAGGAAGTCAGCGGTCTGACCGACCTCGTTAGTCAAGCCATGAGCACCCTCACAGAGCAGGTAGAACAGATGATTGAACACACCAGAGTTGGTATGCACACCACCATAATCATTTTCATCGGACGGCGCAACGGCGGTATAGTCAAACCAGAAACGTCCGCCGTAGTATTTTGGCTGTGCATATCTTTCATCGATTGCATCGTTAATACAACCCGAATACCATGGATCAATGCAACTGCGCATGTTTTCACTGTATAATGTAACGTTTTCGCCCACCAGCCATGTAGGGGTACCCAGCAAATAGTTCTCTGCCACCATTGCCATGCAGTCGGCCAAAGCCTCATTGAGAGAGCCCGACTCATTAGAATATTGCAGTCCGTTGCAGCATCCTGCCGTTAAGTTGTGGGTGAACTCATGGGCAGTTACATCGAATGGAGTCAGAGGTTTGAACGCACCTGCGCTACCCATGCCATATAACATGACGTAAGATGCCTGGCCATTGCAGTCGCTTATCTCTGTACCCAAAGCACAAGCATTGTTGGGAAAACTGGATTGACTCAAGGACATCACTTTGTTACTGGGATTAACGATATTGAGAATCTGGCTACCCTTGCCATCGCAACCCTTGATGCCGAAGTAATCATCATACATATCATAGACCTTCTGTATAGCCCAATGCACATCGATGGATGGCTGCAGAGCATCTGTCTCTACATCGAAGAGATAATTCAGGACCTTGTTTTGTTCTTCCACATACGCTGTCGCTTTTACTCCGTTGCCAGGTTTTATGATGTCAAAATCCTTGTGCTTAATGCCGTCAAACGACACCTCTACAACATGATGGTAATTAACAAGGTCAATGACGGGTTTTGATGGGAAGGTCACCGAAACTTTCTTGTCTCCGTACTCATCAGTCGATACTTCACCGTCGATTGAAGTGGTTATGACATCTGACACACACTCTTTGTTGTCATCGACATAGAAGATGTTAATGTCAACAGGCGTGGTAGGGCCTGTCAAATCGGAGTCGATCCACAGGGTGAGACCACTGAGCCTGGTGGTATATTTCTGAGTCAGGAGGTCCTCCTCATTGGCGAACGACACATCGTTACATAACTGAGTGAAACCTGCAAGAATTTCTGAGTAACCTTCACCAGACGATGATTCACCGTCGCTCAATACGTCTGTTGCATCTATGGTGATGATGTTTCGCAGAGGGTCGCGTAGTATGTATCCATTGTCTGTCTGCAACATGGTGAGTTCATGCAAGCCATGATAGGAGGTGTTGGCAGGCAAGGTCACGATTCTGCCCTGCATTGCGCTCCAAGGCACAAAGGAATGTATGATAGGGATCGTGTAGAGCACCTCTCCGCTATATGCATCCACATAGACGTATTGCATCTTCCTTGCATCCTTCACCTTATATGCCTCGCGAGGCGTGTTATGATAATTTGCATACGTCCGCACTGCCTCGCTCAAAGGATCTCCAGTAGCAATCAAGGATGCACTCTCTGCTGAAATTACATTCGCAGCAGAGAGTGCTCTCGTATCCTGAGAGTCTTTTGGCTCGAGTATTATTAATCCGTTTTTGTAGTAGAGCGAGCCGTCGGGAAGGAAATGAAGAATGAGCTGATACGAACTATATTGACTTGCATCGGTCTTCTGGTTATAGGTCACATGCACGTTACCAAAAGCGTCAGTCTCCGTCCGCTGCAGTTCGAGCCAGGTTCCATTCTTCAACCCTCGGTTTTCTCCTTTGGGACCCAACGAAAGCTTGTCAACGATATCCTCTACCGTTGAACCAAGAGTGATATAAGGATTGGTATCCTTTTCATGGAAGGCCCAGAAAAAAGAACCGTTATCCCCAGTTTCCTGAGCTTTCAGCATCTGTGGCATCATGAGTGCTATCACAGATAAAAATACGATCAATCTTCTTTTCATGTTTTACTACGTTCTACTTTGGGGGCAAATAGGTGGATCAATAATAATCGAAGCTTAGAACTTAGCGTTATGCATGTCGCCTGTCTCCGAGAATGCCAGGTGCATGGCGAAGGCCTTCGAGAGGGTGTGTGGGGTGTGGAAGCCCTTGCCTTCGGCCAGACGGAGGTAATCCCAGAGGAGCTCCTTGTAGTCTGGGTGTGCACAGTTCTCGATGATGAGACGGGCGCGCTGTGATGGTGACTTGCCACGCAGATCGGCTACACCCTGCTCGGTGACGAGGACGCGGACTGAGTGCTCTGAAGAGTCGGTATGCGTTACCATTGGCACGATGCTCGAGATCATGCCGCCCTTGGCCATAGATGGGGTGGTGAAGATAGAGAGGAACGCGTTGCGAGCGAAGTCTGCCGAACCACCGATACCGTTCATCATCTTGGTGCCGAGGACGTGGGTAGAGTTGACGTTGCCAAAGATGTCAGCCTCGAGGGCGGTATTGAGCGCGATGATGCCGAGACGACGGATACACTCAGGATGGTTGGTAATTTCCTGTGGACGGAGCAGGACTCGCTTGCCGAAGACGTCCATATTCTTATACATTACCTCGAGCGCATCGTCGGTCAATGAGAGCGATGAACCGGTGACGTAGTTACAGCGGCCATTGAGCATGAGGTCGATAACTGAGTTCTGGATGACCTCGGTGAACATCGAGAAGGCTGGTACGTCAGGGTTGTCGCCCAGGGCACCGATGACAGCGTTGGCGATGTTGCCTACACCGCTCTGCAATGGGAGGAACTCCTTTGGAATGCCGCCGCGCTTGAGCTCTGAGACGAGGAAGTTAGAGACGTGTGCACCGATGGCACGGGTGTCGTCATCGAGTGGCTTGAAGCCTGCCTGGTTGTCGGTGAGGTTGGTCTCTACGACGCCGAGCACCTTGCTTGGGTCGACCTTGACATAGGTAGTACCGATACGGTCGCCCGGCGAGGTGATCATGAATGGCTTGCGGTAAGGTGGCATCTCTGGCAGGTAGATATCGTGCATGCCGTTGAGCTTGCCAGCGTGAGCGGCATTGAGCTCGATGAGGAGATGCTTGGCCTTCTGCACCAAGGTAGGGCTGATGCCTACTGAGGTAGAAAGAATGATGTTACCCTCTGGGGTGATCTCTGATGCCTCGACTAGAGCTACATCTATGTCTCCCAGGAAGCCGTAAGCTACATCCTGACCGATCATAGAGAGGTGACAGTCGAAATACTGCACAGCGCCACTGTTGATAGCGCCACGCATGTCAGAATTGCTCTGGAATGGGGTGCGGAACTTGACGGCCTTGGCCTTGGCCAGCATAGTGTCGATCTGCGGACCGGTAGCACCACCGGTGACGAGACCTACCTGAAATGCGCGACCTGCAGCGTGCTCCTCCTCAGCATAGCCTGCCAATGCAGCAGGGATAACCTTAGGAGTACCTACAGAAGAGAAACCACCGATACCTATCACATCGCCGTTCTTAATGAGGCGCGCTGCCTCTTCGGCGGTAAAACGAGGATAATTAACCATAACTTGTATTTTGTGTTTAGAAAAAATTACTTGCGCTGGAAGTCTGCGTTAGGATACCACTTTGGCATGACCTCCTGATTGGCTACCTGAAGAGCGATGGCATGGAGGAGCGCCTGATTCTCAACGACACCGTCCATCTTCCAGTCAGCACTCCACTCGTCTTTTGGATGGTGGTAGTAGCGAGGCTGCTTCATCTTCCACTCGTGATACTCCTTATCGACATAGTCGTTGCCGCCGCCTACCATGATGCCAGGGACGCCGAAGCGGACGAAGTTGAACATATCGGTGCGATAGTAGCCACCGGCAGGATCGGCTGTGACGGTCTTGAAGGTGCGGTTCTGAGCAGCTGCCACAGTCTGTGCAATGACCTCAAGATCGGTCTTGCCTGCAGCGCGGAGCACTACGTCGCGGGTACGCTCTGAAGGGACACCTCCGTCGATGTTGATGTTGGCAGCGGTCTTCTCAAGTGGCATGAGTGGGTGACGGCCATACCACTCCGAACCGAGCAGGCCACACTCCTCAGAGGTGACGGCTACGAACATCAGTGAGCGACGGGTCTTGAATGGAGACTTGACGAACTGACGTGCGTGCATCAGCATGGCAGCCACGCCAGCAGCGTTGTCAGAAGCACCGTTGTAGATGCTGTCGCCCTCGAAAGGAAGGCCAATGCCGAGGTGATCCCAGTGTGCGGTGAAGATGACGCACTCGTCCTTGAGATCCGTGCCAGGAAGGATACCTGCTACGTTGTGTGACTCGCCGATCTCGACCTTGACGTCCATGATGGCCTTGGTGCTTGCCTTGAGGCTGTATGCCTTGAAGCCAGGGGTCTTGGCAGCCTCTGCCTCCTGATCGAAGTCCTTGCCACAGGCCTTGAAGAGGCGACGGGTAGCGTCCTCAGTAATCCAGCCGTTGATTGGCATTGAGTTGACGTTGTCCTCTGCATCGAGGAGAGAAATCTGTGAACCTGAGTGAGAGTTAACAGGTACGCTGAAGTCGTATGAAGCTGCAGCAGTATTATGGATGACGAGACAGCCAATAGCACCCTTCTCCTGAGCGACGTTGAGCTTGCAATCCCAACGGCCGTAATAGGTCATGTTCTTGCCACGGAGGAGGTTGTCATTGTAGAAGCCAGGATCATTGACCATCACGAGGATGAGCTTGCCCTTGACGTCCATGCCCTCGAAGTCGTTCCAGTTGTACTCAGGAGCGTCAATACCGAAGCCACAGAAGACGATATCTGAGGTTGGCACGGTGATCTTCTGCTGGTTGCGGTGGGTCCAGATGACTACGTCCTCACCACACTTGATGTCAACCTTGCCCTTAGGAGCCTTGACAGAGAGCTTGCCGCCCTTGACTGAGGTGATGGTAGAGATCTCGCGTACTGGCTGGAAGTAGCTGTCGCCATTGGCTGGCTGGAGGCCGAGCTCCTTCATCTGATCTGCGATGTAGTTGATGGTCTTCTGCTCGTATGGGCCCATTGGCTTACGGCCGCCGAAGTCGTCGCCGCTCAGGGTCTTGACCTGGCGGGTGAGGTAGTCAATGTCAGACTCCTCAGTCTGTGCTGACAGGGGCTGAACCATTGCGAAGGCTGCCATCAGCAGGGAGAAAAATGCTGTTTTTTTCATTTGTTTGGGTATCTAATAATAGAAATTTGCTCTAAAATGCCGCAAATATAAAGCAAATTAGCATTACTACCAAATCTTTGGGCAGTTTTTGCACAAAAAAACAACAAGAGACTGCATATAGTCCCTTGTTGTTCTATAAATATTACGATATTTAAGTTTTTACTTGCTCAAGTCAACTGCGAAGTAAGCCACGCGGCCCTGTGGAGTGACGGCTGCAATGAAGAGGACTGGGTCCTGATCTGCTGAGCGGTTGGTGGTGAGTTCGTTGTAGATGGCCTCAATCTCCTTGTCGCTCTTGACTGGGCGGTCGTTGACCTTGACGATGACCATCTTCTCACGGAGGCCAGCCTTGGCGAAGAGTCCGCCCTGCTCGAGCTTCTGAATCTGTACGCCGCTGCGTACACCATACTTATAAAGTTCCTGCGAAGAGAGGTTCTTGAAAGTCACGCCGAGCTGGTCAATGCCCTTCTTCTGGATGACCTCGGTGTTGCCCATGCTGTTCTTGAGGGTAGCAGTGAAGCTCTTGGTGTCACCCTTGCGGTTGACGGTTACCTTGACCTTATCGCCTGGGCGGAAGCGGGCAATCTGCTCCTGGAGCTGAGCCATCTTGTCAATCTTCACGCCGTTGATAGCGGTGATGACGTCGTCCTTCTTGATGCCAGCCTCCTTGGCTGCACCGTCGTCAGTGACTTCGGCTACGTAGACACCTTCGTTGACGCTGAGTTCCTTCTCCTCAACAACCTGTGCATTGACGTCGCCACCCTGAATGCCGAGGAGCGCACGCTGCACGGTGCCGTACTGCTTGAGGTCAGTCACGACCTTGCTCACGATGCTCGATGGAACGGCGAAAGAATAACCAGCGTAGTTGCCTGTCTGTGAATAGATAGCTGTGTTAATTCCAACGAGCTCGCCAGCGGTGTTGACCAGGGCGCCACCTGAGTTACCAGGGTTGACTGCTGCATCGGTCTGGATGAAGCTCTCAATGCCGAGCTGGTTGCCGCTCATGCCGAGGCTACGGGCCTTAGCACTGACGATACCTGCGGTGACGGTACTGTTGAGCATGAATGGGTTACCTACGGCCAATACCCACTCGCCCACCTTGAGCGCGTCGCTCTCGCCGAAGCTGACGACTGGGAGGTCCTTGGCGTCTACCTTGATGAGGGCAATGTCGGTGGTTGGGTCAGTACCTACCAGCGTGGCCTCGAACTGACGCTTGTCATTGAGGGTGACGGTGAGCTGATCGGCCTTGTCAATGACGTGGTTGTTGGTGACGATGTAGCCGTCGCTCGAGATGATCACGCCTGAGCCGTAACCCTCACGTGGCTTAGGCTGTTGCTGCTGGCCGTAGCCGCGGTTGCCGAAGAAGAAGTCGAAGAACGGGTCGTTCATGCCGCCATACTGCTGCTGTTGCGCCTGCTGGGTGTTCTTGATACCTACGACGGCGTTGACGGTCATCTCGGCGGCACGGGTGAAGTCATTCTCGGTGACTGAGGTATGGTTAGCCATTGGGAGGAAATCCACATGGTGGAGGTTCCCGTCGGCCGTGAGTTGCTGTTCGGTGGAAGCTACGAGCTGTGGCTCCATCATCTTGAAGGTTCCGTAAGCGGTCATTGCGCTGACTGCTACCATTGCTCCAGTGAGGAGCATTGCATTTTTTACGTTCATAGTCAATTTTTATTTTAATAATACTTGTTACAACTTTTTGAATTCGCTTGTTTTGACGGTGCAAAGATAAGGAGGTTTAATGGATTTAAGTTAAAAATGCTCGAAGATTTAACATTTTCTATTAAATTTCGAGCCAATTCTTAAAATTTTGGATTTCGTTTAATGTCTTTTTAAAAATATTTACTTATCTTTGTTCCCGCAGTAGGCCCTTCTGTCGCTCACGCATACGCGTGTGAGGAAAGTCCGGGCAATACAGGGCACCATGCCGGTTAACGGCCGGTAGGCGGCGACGTTTAGGCTAGCGTAACAGAGAATGACCGCCTCAAGATAGGCGCGACCGGAGTGTAAACGAAGGTCAACCCTAGATTGGGGTAAGGGTGAAAAGGCGAGGTAAGAGCTCACCGCACACGTGGCAACACGGCGTGGCTGTACGTCCCATGGATTGTAAGATCATGTATACTGGCGCTTGAGGGCGGCCCGTCCGATGCCAGGGGGTAGATTGCTAAAGCCTGTCAGTAATGGCAGGACAAGATTAATGACAGATTCAAACAGAACCCGGCTCATGAGCCTACTGCTTTTTTTTGATTATTCTTTTCCCCTTATAAATGGACGATAGCAAATTCAACGAATTATACAAAAACGCGATATTCTCGCTCAACAATGACTTAATCGAAAGCATATTGCAGGAAGCAATTGATTATTTCGAAGAGAATGATGCCGAGGCTCCTGCCCTGGCGTCTTTTCGTACATTGTCATCTGCTCTCAACCAAATCCACGGCAGCCTCAAGGAAGGGACTGACCTCAATACTTTCCAGGAGAAGCTCGACCAGATCTTCCGCGAGTTCTGGCAGCTGCTCGACCAGATTCGCTGGGAGCACTCGGAGCACAAGCCGATGATCTTTGCGGTGGATGATCTGGTGGCAGAACTTGACCCTCAGCATTTGGCCACAATCAACGATTACCAGCTGGAGTGTGTCTTCAACACCATCCGCACCACCTACCCTATCAACAAGGCCCAGCGCACCGCCCTGCATCGGGCTATCCTCTCAGACGAGGTGCCGATGTACCTGCGTGCCACTCTCCTATCGGCCATGACGCTCAATGTGCTGGAGTGGTTTGACGCTGACCTGCTGGAGTGCATGTATACTTACACGCTCGATGACCAGCCCGTGCAGCTGCGCCAGCAGTCATGGACAGCGCTCTTCCTTTGCGGCATGGTGCACAACAAGCGTATCATGCACCACCCTCGTCTGCGTGAGGAGTATCTGTTGCTCTGCGAGATGGAGCCTGCACAGCTGGAGCAGTTGCAAAAACATCTCCTCCCGCTGCGCGAATACAAGTCGTTCAGTCGCGACCTGCACAAGCTCATCGACAATATGCAGCAGACGTCATTGGAGGAAGGCGGAGAAGAGCAGGAAATCCATCTGACGTCCGATTCGGAAAACTTCAAGCAGTTCATCGAGCTGATGCACTCCAACGTCGACACGGGCTACTCTCAGTTCCGCCTCATGTCGAAGCTCGGATTCTTCGCAATGGATGGCTCTGACCACCACTGGCTCATGCCTTTCGACAGCGAGTGCGAGATCATCCGAAAAGCTTTGGAAGAAACCCCTGAGCTCGAGAAATGGTATCAGATGCTGCTGCACAATCTGGCGCAGACCAACACAGACAAGTACGCCACCTTCCTGGTCATGACGAGCATGCCTCAACGAGTGAGGGACCTCAACGAAAAGCTCGGCAACCTCAACCTCCCAGAGGGCAAGATGGCCGATCTCGGCGGCGACATGATCATGCAGATTCACCTTCAGGACCTCTACCGCTTCTTCACGCTCTCGAAAACGGGCAAGACGCTCAAGAATCCATTCGACCTCTCCCCTGACCTGAGTTCTTACGATTGTTTCGGCAGAGCCTTCCACACCGCTGACAACTTGCGCACAGTGGCTGAGTATCTGCTCAAGGCCCATAAATATAACGATGCTGCTCATACTTATGAGCGACTGCTGAAAATCGAGCTGACTGAAGACAATCTCAAGAATGCCATCACCTGCATGAGATTTTCTTCGGACTATGATGATGACAAGGTGAAGTCTTATGTACTTCAGTACCTTAAGTACTTCCCGCCATACAGAGAGGTTTATTATGTCCTCTTCTTGCGCAATCATTTCTACGATCCACTCCTTGAACCTTATTATAAAGAAGCCATTGAGGCCTTCCCTGATGACATTGAGTTCTTAAGGGAGTATGGCACGCTTCTGAATAAATGTAATCGCTATTCCGAAGCCCTCAATCCGCTTTACAAGGCATTTATGATCGATGAAAATGACCATTTGACCATTGTGGAACTGATAAGAGCTCACGTGAACCTCGAGCAGTTTGACAAGGCTCGCAATCTGTTCTGGAGACAAGATTGCCCCGAAGACGCGACAGATATGCTCAATCAGATTGTGACGAAAAGATTATAATAAAATACTATATAAAAAATGGAATACAACTTCAGATCAATCGAGCCTAAATGGCAGGCTCAGTGGGTCAAGGACAAGACCTACCAGGTAGAGATCGACACAAAGAAGCCTAAGTTCTATGTGCTCGACATGTTCCCTTACCCATCAGGCGCAGGCCTCCACGTAGGCCATCCACTCGGCTATATTGCCAGTGATATCTTCAGCCGTTACAAGCGCCTCAACGGTTTCAACGTGCTCCACCCAATGGGGTACGATGCTTACGGCCTTCCAGCCGAGCAGTACGCCATCCAGACCGGCCAGCACCCAGCCATCACCACCGAGCAGAACATTGCTCGCTACCGTCAGCAGCTCGACCGCATCGGTTTCTGCTTCGACTGGAGCCGTGAGGTACGCACCTGCGAGCCAGGTTACTATAAGTGGACACAGTGGGCTTTCACCCAGATGTTCAACGCGTTCTATTGCAACAAGTGCCAGTCGGCTCAGCCTATCCAGAAGCTCATCGACCGTTTCGAGCTCCAGGGTACTGAGGGCCTCGACGTAGCTTGCAGCAAGGAGCTCACCTTCACCGCTGATGAGTGGAAGGCCATGAGCGAAGTAGAGAAGCAGCAGACATTGATGAACTATCGTATCGCTTATCTTGGCGAGACCATGGTGAACTGGTGTCCTGAGCTCGGCACCGTCCTTGCCAACGATGAGGTAGTCAATGGCGTGTCTGAGCGTGGCGGTTTTCCTGTCGAGCAGAAGCTCATGCGCCAGTGGTGTCTCCGTGTCTCTGCATACGCTCAGCGTTTGCTTGATGGCCTTGAGACCATCCAGTGGAGCGACGCTATCAAGGAAACACAGAAGAACTGGATTGGCCGCTCAGAGGGTACCGAGGCTCAGTTCAAGGTTGTGCCAAACGATAATCCTGCTACTCAGGACGGCCTTGAGTTCACCATCTTTACCACCCGTGCAGATACCATGTTCGGCGTGACCTTCATGGTGCTCGCACCTGAGAGCAAGTACGTGCAGATGGTTACAACTTCCGATCAGAAGGAGGCAGTAGAGGCTTACCTCGACGCTTGCAAGCGCAAGACCGAGCGTGAGCGTCAGGCTGGTCACGAGGTGACTGGTGTCTTCTCAGGTGCTTACGCTGTCAACCCTATCACCGGAGAGAATATCCCTATCTGGATTGCTGAATACGTCCTCGCTGGCTACGGTACGGGCGCTATCATGGCCGTACCTGCTCACGATTCACGTGACTGGGCTTTCGCTAAGCACTTCGACCTCCCTATCGTCCCACTCATCGAGGGTGACTATGACATCAACGAAGGTTCGTTCGACGCAAAGGAAGGTATCATGGCCAACTCAGCCAACGATAAGATCAACCTCAACGGACTCACCGTCAAGGAGAGTATCGCCGCTATGAAGAAGTATGTCACCGAGCAGAAGATCGGCCGTGTCAAGGTCAACTACCGTCTGCGTGACGCTATCTTCTCACGCCAGCGCTACTGGGGCGAGCCATTCCCTGTATATTATAAAGAAGGTATGCCATACATGATCCCAGCCGACAAGCTCCCTCTCGAGCTTCCTGAGGTCAGCGAGTTCAAGCCAACCGCTACCGGCGAGCCACCACTTGGCAACGCTACCATCTGGGCCTGGAACGAGGCAGAGGGCAAGGTCGTTGAGAAGTCTCTCATCGACAATGTTAAGGTATTCCCTCTCGAACTCTGCACCATGCCAGGTTTCGCAGGCTCATCGGCATACTATACTCGCTACACCGATCCTCATAACACCGAGGCTTTGGTAAGCCAGGAAGCCAATGAGTATTGGGACAATGTGGATCTCTACCTCGGCGGCTCAGAGCATGCTACCGGCCACCTCATCTACTCACGTTTCTGGAACAAGTTCCTCAAGGACTTCGGTGTCGTCAAGAGCGAGGAGCCATTCAAGAAGCTCATCAACCAGGGTATGATTCAGGGTTCTTCACGCTTTGCTATGCGTGTCTCTGGCACCAACAAGTATGTCTCAGCCGACATTGCAGAGCAGTATGGCCAGTGCGACCCAATCCACGTAGATGTCAACTTCGTCACCGGCCTGGAGATGGATGTAGAGGCCTTCAAGGCTTGGCGTCCTGAGTATGCTGACGCCGAGATCGTCTGCAACGCTGATGGCAAGTTCATCACCACCGCAGCCGTTGAGAAGATGTCTAAGTCGAAGTTCAACGTCGTAAACCCAGACGATATCTGCGAGAAGTACGGTGCTGACACACTCCGTCTCTACGAGATGTTCCTCGGCCCTATCGAGCAGTCAAAGCCTTGGGACACCGCAGGTATCGACGGCGCCTTCCGCTTCCTCAAGAAGTTCTGGGCCCTCTATCAGGATCCTAAGAGCGAGGAGGCTACCCTCAAGGTCACCGACGCTGAGCCAACCGCTGACAACCTCAAAACCCTCCACAAGCTCATCAATAAGGTGACTGGAGACATTGAGTCGTTCTCATACAACACCGCCATCTCAGCCTTCATGGTAGCCGTAGGCGAGCTCACACAGCAGCAGTGTACCTCACGCGCTATCCTTGAGCCATTGACCGTACTCATCGCACCATTCGCTCCACACATCGCCGAAGAGCTCTGGCAGCAGATGGGTCACGAGACCTCAGTATGTGACGCTGAGTGGCCTGCATACGAGGCTAAGTACACCGTCGAGAGCACCGTCAAGTACCCAGTACAGATCGGCGGCAAGATGCGATTCACCATCGACCTCCCAGCCGAAGCCTCAGCCGACGAAGTACAGGCCGCTGTCCTCGCCACAGCTGACGCTCAGAAGTGGATCGATGGCAAGCCAATCAAGAAGTTCATCTTCGTACCTAAGAAGATCGTCAATATAGTGTGCTGATACACACATTTTAGAATAATCAGAATACCATCAGTTTGACAGCTTCAAGCTGATGGTATTTATGTTTTATATCTGGCGTCATATATACAGAACGCGAATCCTTTAACTATGTGAACTATGAGAAAGCTGATACTTCTTTGCCTGGCCCTCACCCTCTGCACCTACGCCTTTGCGCATGATGCAGTGGTACACCATATTTATTTTAACCTGAACCACGAGGATCAGACGGCCAGCGTGACCTACGCGCCAAGCCATAAGAGTTATACTGGGGAAATCGACATTCCTGAGACCATCAAAGTCAAAGGTGTCAAATATACAGTGACATGTATCGGCGACTCTGCTTTTTTCAACTGCAACGACATTGATTGGATCATCATACCCAAGACCATCAAGCGCATCGGAAAGAGTGCATTTGAAGGGTGCAACCGAAAGAGAGGCGGAGATGACGCCGTACGCGGACTACCGCCATCGGTCATTGTAGAGGATCGCGCCTTTGCCAATTCTTCAGTCATCTCGACCAAATACGCCTTCAACTGTGGCACTAAGTATATCGGACGAGAGGCATTCAAGAATGCACGCATCAACGTATTCCATGCCGACAAAGATCTGAAGGGAATCGCTGCTGGAGCTTTCGAAGGATGTATAGGATTGAGAGGTGTAGGGTTTCCCGACCTACGAAAATGGTGTGAGGTGGAGATGGAGGACTTGTCAGCCAATCCGATAACTACGAGCCACAACATCGAAATCCCGATCTTCAACGAACAATTCAACACGTCGCTCTATGAGCTACAGAAAGATCTGATCATCCCGGATGGTCCGATAAAGATAAATCCATACGTCTTTGCTGGGGCAAATATCAAGTCGCTCGTTTTGGCCAACACCGTGAAGAGCGTCGGCGAAAAGGCGTTCTACCAGTGCAAGCAGCTGGAGCAGCTCTGCATCCCGGCCACGGTGGAGAGGATAGAGGATGACGCCTTCGCGGGATGCGAGGCGCTGCAGATCATCATTCTGGCCAATCCAGATATCAAGGTGGGAGCAAACAACTTTTCCAACTTTCGAGGCAGACTGATCGTGGGGACGGGCATGACCGAGAAGATCCGCCAGAACCACCTATGGGACAAAGCGAATATCTATGAGAGCGACGACATTGAGCGCTATATCTCAAGCCGACAGGAGGAGTATTTCATTGTCGACGAATAAGTACTTTTATGATTCTGGTGTGGCAAAACATCACATAATGTCGGCGTTTGGTTGGGAATTATAGATTTTTTACGCATTTAATTTGGATATTCAGGACAAAAGCATTACTTTTGCGGCAATAATACTTCAGGGCAGGGTGAAATTCCCGATCGGCGGTAAAGTCCGCGAGGTCCTCTGTGACCAGGAACCGGTGCGATTCCGGTACCGACAGTATAGTCTGGATGGAAGATAGTATAAAGTATGATAGAGACAGAAGATTTAGCATTCTTGCGAGAAGCAATGGCGCTGGCACAGCAGGGAGAGGGTGCAGTCAATCCTAATCCGCTGGTCGGTGCACTCGTCGTGCGCAATCACGAGGTGGTGGCGCAAGGCTATCATGCACGTTATGGAGACCTCCACGCTGAGCGTAACGCCTTCCGCGATGCAGACTCAAGAGGCGTGGATTGCACCGGTGCTACGATGTACGTGACGCTCGAACCTTGCTGCCATCATGGCAAGCAGCCACCATGCACAGAGGCCATCATCGCACATAAGATAGGACGCGTGGTGGTGGGCTTGCTCGATCCTAATCCGCTCGTGGCTGGCAAAGGAATCCAGCAGCTCAAAGACGCTGGAATTGTGGTGGAAGTGATTGACCAAGTATCGGAACTCGCTCAAGAGATGAAGTTGCAGAACCGCGTCTTCCTGCGCTACATCACAGAGAAACGCCCCTGGGTGGTGGCCAAATACGCCATGACGCTCGATGGCAAAATCTGCACACATACAGGTGATAGCCAATGGATATCAGGACCAGAGTCTCGTGCCAAGGTGCATCGCCTGCGCAAGCGCTACACCGCCATCCTCTGTGGCATTGGCACAGTATTGGCCGATGACCCGATGCTCAACACACGTATTGCCGATGAGCCTGAGGCTCGCAACCCCATCCGCATCATCCTTGACCGCCAGCTTCGCCTGCCGTTGGAGAGCCAATTGGTACGAACTGCCGGACAGATCCAGACCATCGTCTTACATGCCACTCCCGCTCTCGTGCAGACCGAGAAGATCATGCAGCTCAAGCGTCAGAGCGTCCAAGTCTGGTGTTGCGACACGCTACTCGAATTCATGCAGAAGTGTGGCGAGGAGCGTATCGACAGCATCCTCGTAGAGGGAGGTGGCACGATCAACGAAGCCTTCCTCCAGGCAGGTCTCATCGACGAAGTATACGCTTTCGTGGCTCCTAAGATCATCGGAGGCAAGGAGGCCAAGACTCCGGTCGAAGGACAAGGTGTCGGGAAACTCTCTGAGGCTCTCCTATTTAATAATATAAAGGTGGAGAGATGCGGAGAGGATGTATTGATACATGGAATGAAATAATATGTTTACCGGAATAATTGAAGAAGTAGGACACGTCAAGTCCCTGCAGCGTGGTGCCAAGAGCTTCACCTTAGAGGTCGAGGCAAGCCTGGTGATGGAGGGGACACAGGTAGGCGACAGCATTGCCACAAATGGCGTGTGTCTGACGGTGACGAGCCTCACAGGACATGGCTTCACCGCTGACGTGATGCCAGAGACGGTGCAGCGTACGGCACTTGTAGAGCTCAAGGCCGGAAGTCCCGTCAATCTGGAGCGCGCCTTGTCTCTCCAGACACGCCTCGGTGGACACATCGTATCTGGCCACATCGATGGCACAGGACGCATCTCCGACCGTCGACAGGACGACACCGCGCTGTGGCTCACCGTGGAGTGCGACTCGCGCCTGCTACGCTACATCATCGAGAAAGGTAGCATCACAATACAAGGCGTCTCACTCACCGTGGCACGTGTCGATGACCGCTCGTTTGCCGTGTCGCTCATCCCCCACACCCAAGCTGCCACGACGCTGCATCAAGCGCGAGTAGGTGACAGTGTGAATCTGGAGAATGACATCATTGCCAAATACGTAGAGAAGCTGCTTGGCAAGCAGAATAATGCGAATGATGGCATCATGGAAAAACTGGCAAGGAATGGTTTTCTCTAAACTCTAAACTATAGACTCTCAACAATAATGAATACAATCGACGAGGCCATTGAGGCCATTCGCAAAGGCCAGTGTGTGCTGGTGACTGATGACGCTGATCGTGAAAACGAAGGCGACCTGATCTGTGCCGCTGAGTTTGCCACCACAGAGAACGTCAACCTCATGGCCTCAGAGGCCAAAGGCCTGATCTGCATGCCAATGAGCCGCCAGATCTGCGAGCAGCTCAACCTGCCACAGATGTGTGCCAACAACAGCGACAACCACCTCACGGCATTCACAGTGAGCATCGACCATATCACAACAACAACGGGTATCTCAGCCGTAGAGCGTGGCATCACCGCACGTGCTACGGTAGCCGAAGGTACCAAGCCTACCGACTTCCGCCGTCCTGGCCACATGTTCCCACTCCAGGCGCGTGATGGTGGCGTACTGGTACGTAGCGGACACACCGAGGCAACCGTTGATCTCTGCCGCTTGGCAGGTCTCAAGGAGTGTGGTCTCTGCTGTGAGATCATGCGCGAAGATGGTACGATGATGCGCACCGCTGAGCTGCAGGAGTTCGCCAAGAAACACAACCTGGTCATGTTGACCATCAGCGACTTAGTGGCTTACCGCCGCAAGACAGAGAAGCTGGTAAAGCTCGTCTCAGTGGCCGAACTGCCAACAAAATACGGCACCTTCAAGGCCTACGGCTACGTCAACGAAGTGACTGGCGAGCACCACGTAGCTTTGGTCAAAGGCGACGTGGCCACACCAGAGCCTGTCCTATGTCGCGTGCACTCGGAGTGTCTCACTGGCGATGCATTCGGTAGCCTCCGCTGCGACTGTGGCGAACAGCTGACCGAGGCGTTGCGCCGCATCGAACAGCGTGGCCGTGGCGTCTTGCTCTACCTCCGTCAGGAAGGCCGTGGCATTGGCCTGATCAACAAGCTCCGCGCCTATGCTCTCCAGGATCAAGGTTTGGACACCGTAGAGGCCAACCTCGCTCTCGGCTTCGCCGCTGACTTGCGTGAGTATGGTACGGGAGCCTCGATCCTGGCAGACCTCGGCATCCATGAGCTGATCCTGATGACCAACAATCCTGCCAAGATCGAAGGCCTCGATGGCTTCGGCCTCAAGGTCGTTGGCCGTGAGCAGATTGAGATGACGTGCAATGAGAAGGATGAGTTCTATATGTACACGAAGTACAAGAAGATGGGACATCTGTTACACATGAAGGATATTAAAAAATTCAAATAAACAATGAAAAAAGTAGAAGGTAACCTGACCGCAGCTGGTCAGAAGATTGGCATTGTAGCCTCTCGTTTCAATGACTTTATCGTAGATCGCCTGATCGGTGGTGCGGAGGATTGCTTCGTGCGCCATGGCGGCAATAGTGATGACCTCACCTTGGCTTACGTGCCAGGTGCATTCGAGATCCCTCTCGTGGCTCAGCAGATGGCTTGCTCAGGCAAGTATGACGCTGTGGTTTGCCTCGGTGCAGTGATCCGTGGTGCTACTCCACACTTCGACATGGTGGCCAATGAGTCAGCCAAGGGTATTGCTACCGCCAGCCTCAAGTCTGGTCTCCCTGTGACCAACGGCATCCTGACCACCGACAGCATCGAGCAGGCCATCGAGCGTGCTGGTACCAAGGCTGGCAACAAGGGTGCAGATGCGATGATCTCGGCCATCGAGATGATCAACCTGATGAAGGGACTGTAAGACTTTTTTACATAATCGAGTAGGAGGTAAACGCTAATCGTAGGCGTTTATCTCCTACTTTCACGTTTACCGACCTCTCACACCACCGTACGTGCCGTTCGGCATACGGCGGTTCCTTATTATTGCACGCGGACTATTAAACGATGATAGTCCA
>JAZRXZ010000046.1:0-18065 GCA_045600445.1 Bacteroidales bacterium
TATTGACGGTAAAGCTTGTTTCGCACTTGCTCTACCCAAGTATGTACTTGCTAAATTTTATTGTCAATTTCAACACTTCAAAGATCGTCACTAATCCGTTAGACTTGCGTTCTTCCGTTTTAGCGGGTGCAAAGATAGCGGGTTTTCGAAAGCAATCCAAATTATTTTGAAAGTATTTTTAAAAATCGGGCGTTTTAAATGATTTTAGGTCCCATTTCGACCTTCTTTGTCATCCCAACGTATCATTTCAACCGATTACACACGCCATTTTGCGCAAATCATAGATACAAAAAGGACGATTTCGGAAGAAAAATTGCTTTTTAAAGGATTTTGCCCTATCTTTGCAAAGAAATTCGCTTACACCTTTTAAATATATATAGAAATATGGCAACAGTAGACGATAAGAAAATCATCTTCTCGCTGGTGAATTGTACTCACACGATTCCTCAGACGCAGAAGACTGTCCTCAAAAACATCTACATCTCGTTCTTCTATGGCGCAAAGATCGGTATCATCGGTCTCAACGGCGCTGGTAAGTCCACGTTGATGAAGATCATCGCTGGCATCATCCAGCCATCTCAGGGCGAAGTTGTATGGAGCCCAGGCTACTCGGTTGGCTATCTGGAACAGGATCCTAAGCTCGACGAGACCAAGACCGTCAAAGAGAATATCATGGAAGGTGTGCAGTATATCTACGACGCTTTGGCAGAATACGAAGAGGTCAATATGAAGTTCTGCGAGCCAGAATATCTGGAGGATCCAGACAAGATGGATCAGCTCATGAACCGTCAGGCAGAATTGCAGGACATCATCGATGCTACCGATGCCTGGAACATCGACTCGAAGCTGGAGCGTGCAATGGCCGCCCTCAACTGCCCTCCTGGCGACTGGAACGT
This sequence comes from Bacteroidales bacterium, assembly GCA_045600445.1. Classification (GTDB taxonomy): domain Bacteria; phylum Bacteroidota; class Bacteroidia; order Bacteroidales; family UBA3663; genus Liminaster. Next base: position 897 of record JAZRXZ010000046.1, read on the forward strand.
CAGCACCCTCTCTGGTGGTGAGCGCCGACGTGTGGCTCTCTGCCGCCTCCTGCTCAAAAAGCCAGATGTGTTGCTCCTCGACGAGCCTACCAACCACCTCGACGCCGAGAGCATCGACTGGCTGGAGCAGCACCTGCAGCAGTATGAAGGTACCGTCATCGCCGTCACCCACGACCGTTACTTCCTTGACGATGTCTCTGAGTGGATCCTTGAGCTCGACCGTGGAGAGGGTATCCCTTGGAAGGGTAATTACTCAAGCTGGCTTGACCAGAAGACTACCCGCATGGCACAGGAGGAGAAGACTGCATCGAAGCGCCGCAAGACCCTGGAGCGCGAGCTCGAGTGGGTTCGTATGGCACCTAAGGCTCGTCAGGCTAAAGGTAAGGCCCGACTCAACAGCTACGATAAGATGCTCAATGAAGAGCAGAAGGAGCGCGAAGAGAAGCTTGAGATCTTCATTCCGAATGGTCCACGCCTCGGCAACAAGGTGCTCGAAGCCGATCATGTGGCCAAGGCCTTCGGCGAGAAGGTACTCTTCAAAGACCTCAACTTCATGCTGCCACCTAACGGTATCGTCGGCATCATCGGTCCTAACGGTGCAGGTAAGACGACTCTCTTCCGCATGATCATGGGTTTGGAGACGGTCGATACAGGAACTTTCACCACCGGTGAGACCGTCAAGCTTGCTTACGTCGACCAGCAGCACAAGGACATTGATCCGCAGAAGTCGATCTTCGACGTGGTCAGTGGCGGTAGCGAGCTCATCCGCATGGGTGGCAAGGACGTCAACGTACACGCTTACCTGAGCCGCTTCAACTTCAACGGTGCCGATCAGAACAAGCTTTGCGGTGTCCTCTCAGGTGGTGAGCGTAACCGTCTGCACCTCGCCATGGCGCTCAAGGAGGAAGGCAACGTACTTCTCCTCGACGAGCCTACCAACGATATCGACGTCAATACCCTCCGCGCCTTGGAGGAAGGCCTCGAGCAGTTCGCTGGTTGCGCCGTAGTCATCAGCCACGACCGTTGGTTCCTCGACCGTATCTGTACTCACATCCTTGCGTTTGAAGGCGACGGTGAGGTATACTTCTACGAAGGCTCATACACTGAATATGAGATCCATAAGGCTAAGCGCCTGGGTATCGAAGAGCCAAAGCGTGCACGCTATCGCAAGCTGATGGCAGACTAAGGCGAACCTTGATTTAGCAAATAGCAAATAACAGTATTTGTAACTAAATGGAATTCATTGTTTTACATTTTATATGGTAGAAAAGTGTTTGCAGAATATAAAAATGGTAAGAATTTAACATTCTAAAGGCAAGAATGACACTCGGAAGTTGCAGAACTATACCAATAATGAGATGATAAAATTGTGAATCAGTTTTCGAGGGTTAAGTATCCCCAAAAATAATGTCAACCGGGACGAAATCAAGTTTTCGTTTCGGTTGACACTTTTTTATTGGGAAGTTTTTATAGCTGGCTGAAAGTCCTGATTGCCACAACAACATAGTTTGCTTCTCTTCCAAAAAACATTTTTGAGAGCAATATTAAGGAGATCGTGAAGATTGATTGATGGAATAGAATGCTGGAAATCAATATTGTAGACGAACTGACAATCATGTCGCTGATATTGTCAGACAAATGTCAGTCTCATTTTTTGCAGATTTTGTAGACAGTTTGTACCTTTGCGACCGCAAACGATAAACTACATCTATAGAATCAAAATGTGCAAGATTAAATTCGAAAGGCTTGATCAATTAGCAGGGTGGATATGCTTTGCTATTGCAGCTTGGACTTATCTGGCAACGGTGGAACCAAGCGTCAGTTTCTGGGACTGTCCTGAATATGTGACATGTGCAGCCAAGGGCGAGGTGGGACATCCACCAGGAAATACATTCTTCCTTCTGGCGGGACGTTTCTTCGCTAATTTCGCAGCAGGCGATATGACACAAGTTGCCATCTGGATCAACCGCATGTCTGCATTGTTTAGTGCTGGCACCATCCTATTCCTCTTTTGGACTATCACGGCTCTCACCTCTAAATTAATGATCAAAAGGAAAGAGGAACCGACTCTTGGACAGACGATTCTTATCTTGGGATGTGGACTTGTCGGAGCCTTGGCTTATACATGGTCAGATACCTTCTGGTTCTCCGCAGTAGAGGCAGAAGTCTATGCGTTCTCTTCGTTTATGACAGCCTTGACTTTCTGGCTTATTTTGAAATGGGAACAGCGTGCCGATCAACCTTCGGCGGACAAATATCTGATACTGATCTCATATATTGTTGGGCTTTCAATAGGTGTGCATCTGCTCAACTTGCTTTGTCTGCCAGCTATCGTCTTAATCTATTATTTCCATCACAAACGTCAGGTCACCTTCTGGGGTGTAATATCTACCTTATGCCTTTCTGTTGTCCTGATCGCAGTCATCCTGTATGGAATCATACCAGGTATTATCTGGTTTGCCAAAAGCGGTGAGCTCTGGATGGTAAACTCCTTAAGCTTGCCTTATCATTCGGGTACATTGGTGTGTTACCTCGGCATCGTATGTCTGCTTATCGCCATGTATATAAGCATCTGTCGCCGCCATCTGTTTCAAAAGAACAATGCCCGAATGTCAGCCAATATTGTCTTTTCGCTGTTGATGATACTGGTGGGCTATTCTACATTTGCCCAGATTCTGATCAGGTCATCTGCCGGATTGCCGATGAACGAGAATACGCCTGATAACATCTTCTCCCTGTCGCGTTACTTGAACCGAGAGCAGTACGGCGAGAGTCCATTACTATTCGGACAGACATTCGCATCTTCTGCCATCAAAGATAAATACGACGGTGATGGTCCTGAACTATATGCCAAGGCAATCAAGGAGTCAGAGGATGAACCCGATCGCTATTATGCCTATGACAAAGCGACGAAATATGTATATGATTACACGACATTCTTCCCCAGGATGTACAGTACCCAGCCAGAACACATTGCTGGCTACAAACAATGGTCGGGATTCCAAGGACAGAAGGTAAGGGTAAAGAATGCCTATGGCAATCAGCACACTATCACAGTGCCGACATTTGGTGAGAATCTGACCTATTTCTTCCAATACCAGCTCATCCACATGTACTGGCGCTATTTTCTATGGAATTTCTGTGGTCGTCAGAACGACCTGAAGAGTTATGGAGAAGCAGACCGAGGTAATTGGATTACTGGATTTGACTGCATCGATCAGTGGCTGATTGGCAGTTCGGAGGAAATGCCTGAGTGTATCACGCAAAACAAAGGCCATAACGTCTATTATATGTTACCACTCCTTCTTGGCCTACTGGGTATGGGATGGCAATGGAAAAAAGGCACTCAGGGTCGCCAACAATGGCTCGTTGTCTCGATGCTATTTCTGATGACCGGTATAGCTATCGTCATTTATCTCAACCAGACACCTTACCAGCCTCGTGAGCGAGACTATGCCTACGCAGGTTCTTTCTACGCCTTCTCCATCTGGATTGGCATGGGAGTGGCAGGACTTCATTCTCTATTGGAAAGGGTCTTAAAGCAGAAACGTCCTATTTCAACAGCTATAGTTTCTGCTGTTCTTGGATTGATAGTTCCCATTCAGATGGTTGGACAGACTTGGGATGATCATGACAGATCAGACCGTTACCTTGCTCGGGATTTTGGCCGAAATTACCTCGCATCGTTGGATCAGGATGGTATCATCTTCACCAATGGAGATAACGATACCTTCCCGCTTTGGTATGCCATAGAGACAGAAGGATTCCGCACAGATACCCGTGCCTGTAACCTTGCCTATCTGCAAACCGACTGGTATATTGACCAGATGAAATCCCCTGCATACGACTCCAACCCGCTTCCAATCCCTTTCAGTCGTAAAGAATATGCAGGAACGAACCTCTATTTCATGCCAGTCGACAGCGCAACGAAAAAGATTGTATCGGACGAAGATGCCATCAGACAGTCCGATGCCTTCACGATTCAAGAAGGTGATACAATCCCCGAGGCTATGGAAATATCGCTCGGAGACAAGAGGTATCTGCTCCGTAATGAGATTGTCAAACTGGCCATGATTAAGACGATAGCCAAAGATGGATGGAAGCGTCCTATCTATTTCGCCTGTTCTGTAGGCCCATCCGAATATCGAGAACTGATGCCATATCTGCGAACCGTGGGCCTCGCCTATCAGGTCGTGCCGATCGAGACTGGAGGACCAGAATCGGTTGACATTGATCGGACATACGACTGTGTGATGAACCGTTTTCACTGGGGCAATGCCAACCTTCCCGGCATCTATCTGGATGAGACATGCCTTAACATGTGCGCTACTCACCGTATGGTCTTTGCCCGCCTTATTGATGCGCTTCTGGAATCTGGCGACAAGGAAAGAGCATTGAAAGCTACAGAGCGATGCCTTGAAGTTCTCCCATCCTTCAACGTGCCACACGATGCCTCCTAGCTTTCGATAGTTCGTTGCCTCTATGTATGCGGAAAAACCGAAGAAGCCGACTATATCTGCAAGGAAATGCTGAAGCAGACAGATCAGTACCTACATTGGGCATCATCGCTCAATAAGGGACAGCGACTCTCTTGTTCGGATTCTGTACGTCGCTCGCTATACATCATGCATTCCATACTGTTGGAATTGAGCGAGCAGGAGAATAATGATCTTATCGACTCTTATTCATCAAAATTCAATTTCTACTATGAGCAATTCAAAAAACAAGCCTAACAAACTTGCTGCGACAGATCGGCAGCCACAAGATCGGATATCGTGTTTCAGCAGGAAGAACTATATTGTCATGATTCTGTCTGTATGCCTCATAGTAGTGGGGTTCTGTCTGATGAGTGGGCCTTCCTGCACCATGGAGCATTTCAATCCCGAGGTGTTCAGTACGCAATGCATAGCCATTGCACCAACCATCTGTTTCTTCGGCTATCTGCTGATGATTATTGGAATCTTAGTATAAACCATGCGAGAGTCCGACATGGGATGATGTTCTCAATCAGACCCCTGGTCGGACTCTCAATTTATTAATCTCAAAAACTATTCGAGCATATATTCCTTGCCTCGTTCCGTAGTAATATGCAGACCACCCTGCTCTTCAAGGATGGGCTTTAGCCTTTTGATCAGGGTATAAAGTGTATCACTTGCATCTGGCTTCTTTGGCCAAAGCGCATCACAGATCTCTTGTTTAGTCAAGCTGTGATTACTCGAAGCAAAGAACATCTTTAGCAGCTGATCCTGCATAGGCGTAAGATGGATCATCTGATGACTGTTATTGTAGAAATGGTCATCAATTAATGAAATGCCGCCCATCGATACGACATCAACCACTGGAGAACGACGGAGCCAGAAGATGGAGAACAATCCCCATAAAAGAGGCAAAGAAAGCAGAGATAATGGGAGTCGCTGATCAGACAATCCAAGAATATCGAATACCGAAAGTGATGCATAGCTTTGATACTCACATTCATCAAGCCCATTGCTCCACACCTTACGTTTGCTACAAATTGCACCAGGCTTGCCATCCATAGCATAATAGACAAAGGAATGGTCTTTCAGTTCTGGAATCTGTAAGTTAGCCAGATAGTTCTGAATCGTATCTGGAGTGATCTCGATGGAGGACTGCAGGTCGAGCGTTTTCTCAAGCGCCTGATCCATATCAGACAGCAGTTGCCCTTTCGTTTGGTCATAGTTATGCCAACTGCAGACTATTGATGGAATCAACAAGCCAAGAAACACGAGGATTGCATGATAGTTTTTCATACTGCAAAGATAGGGATAGATTTTGACTCAGCAAAACGAATAATCAATAATTAACTTTTTCTCCCCGATTTTATATTCTTTTATCACTATTTACCAAACAGCAAGAGGAGACTATCTCAGTTTCCTCTTGCCTACACAATGAATTAAAACAATGTAGTGTATCTTTAACTACATGTAAATTATTGTTTTTTTAATTTGCGCTTTTATTCTTTGTCGTTATTAATATCACACCATTATTAGCTTTTGGATGGTTTTTGACATACTTCTCCGCTTCTGCACTACCTGGCTGAAGTACTCTCATTGCTTCAATCACAGATTGGTCAATATCGTCAAGGCTTTTTATTTCTTCGACGTCATCAACCGGAGAGAGTGGATTTGCTCAATTAGTTTGAACGACAACAGCTTTCGACCAACCGACCTGTTGAGGCTCCGTTGAACGCTGGCCATTCTTTGTGGTTGGTTCTTGCGGCATGAATCGTTCCGCTCTTGGCCAATCTTTTGGCTGAATATGAATCAAACCATTGTTTATTACCCTTGGATGATCTGCAAATAAAAATGGGATATCCGGATCGCCAGGCTCGTATCGGAAAATAGCATAACCAGGAATCGGATTAGCAAGATATGCTTCATATTCTTCTAAATCTATTATTTCTGCGGAGTACATATCTTCATTTGTCTTCTTGAAAAGAATGACCAATGGTTCGTTGGCTTCCCTCATTACCTTGGCTTCGTGCGCAGCATCTCTTTTCAACTGCTGGCCATAATCTGTGGCGAGGAGTGATTCTGAGGCGAGAGCTACGAGTTCCTGACAGGGCAGGTACTCTTTCTGGAAATAGCGGAAGCAAGCCTCGTCAGACGAATGCTCCTTGATGTAATCGATAACGATCTTGTGGGTCTCTTCAGGTGTATGGAAACGCTTGGCATTCTCAAAGAGTTCATCCGCATCGTGCAATCGCTTATAGAAGTTTGTACCCGTGAGGCTGAAGACTCCATTCTTGACTGTCAGCTCGGCTGTTTCTCCAGGGATGAATGGGAATGACATTACGTAAGGACATACTGATCCGTCGGGGAAAGTGGCTTGAACGACACCATCCAAGAGTGAGTCGAGGTGCATACTGAATGAGCACTGTCGGTTACCGTCCAGAGCGATATCGTCCAACTGCTCATAAGATCCCCATTTGTTCCAGCAGTTGATCAGATAGCCAGAATCGCCAATGCCAGGCGTGGCTGTGATGTTGAGCTTAAAGTTCGGAGTCTCATCTGTTGGCTTTGCTTCTGTGATATGGGTCACATTTCTTACTGCATCAGGACCATTGAAGAATGAGAAGGTCTTAATACCTTTTGGCAGTGGTTCGAAGGCATAGAGTCCGCCGAATACATGCACCTGCTTGCTGCAGTTATCATCGAGTTCGCTGCCCGAGATGGCACGCAAGAGCTTGTATTGATTACCCTGTTCATCAGTTAGATATGAACGACTGGAGAAACTCAGACTACCTGTATTAAAGTCGGTTACAAGACGAAGGACAGTCTCTTTGTCATTGAAGATCACCTCCTGAATGTGAAGTCCCATGTATCCGTTCTGACAGTTCTGCTCAGGTTTTACCCAACGCAGGCCTTCTACCTTTTCTATGTGTGGCGACTCCCAGTTTGTGGCTTTACGTGTGGCATAAATAGCACGACGGAGACGATTATCATAGTTTTCATAATTATCATCGGGATAACGGAGGGTATAGTTGCCATTGTGCACCGTCAGATCAACCGTCGTGCCGGGGACAAAGAAAAGATCAATCCAAGCATCGCAACGCTCGCCTCCTGGGAAGATACAACGTAAGCGTCCTGCAAGGGTCTTGGTAAGTGGAATCTCATAGCGGAACTGCTTATCGACCACAGGAACACATGCCACAGGCTTATCTCCATCGATGTGGAAATACTCATCCGACAGGTAGATGTTGTAGCATGAGTCAGTGATATTCTCATCCACATGACCGATGATGGTGAATAGCTGCGGATCTTTGAGTTCAGGGACAGTATTTGCCTTTACTGGCTTGAATGAGATCGTAAAGAGGCAGACGAGGGCAACGACCCATGCTGCGGTGCCGAACTTACCCATTCGGCCAAGGGTATTGACTGTTGACTTTTTCATTTCGATGAATCTTTGACGGATAAAAGAATGATTGAAACCATTGACCATTGGAGAACTCTGGTCCATAACCATTTCAAGCAAAGTGGTCTGATAGGCGAGGATATTGGCTCCACTCTCGATGACATCATGGTCAGCCTCGAATTCGTGGACGTTGCTCAGTTCTGAACGGCAGTACCACACGAAAGGATTAAACCAGAACATACGTGCGAGGATTTCCGAGATCCACACATCTGTAAAATGTCCATGAGCGATGTGTGCTTTCTCGTGACGAAGTATGTATGACTCATGGTCAGCTTCCAGTTTTTCTGGGATGAAGATTGACTTGCCGAAAGAAAATGGTGTCTGCACGGCTGAGGAATGTATCAGTTCATAGCCTTCTGCGGTAGTTTCGACAGGCAACTTCTGCTTGATGCGAAGCAGTTTGATGATATGGAATGCGGCCATGAGCAGCAAGATGACAGAAATCAGAGGAACGAAGATGCGGATAATGGCTGCATAGTCTATATTGACTTGTGACTTTTCCGGTTGCGGCTCCTTTATCATTGGAATCTCAATGGCAGATGTCTGCTCTGGTGTGCTGACATTTTCTATTTCACTGATGTATTGCGGCTCATTGATAATTAAAGCTGGAGAAATTTTAGATGTCATAGCTTCGGTCTCTGCCAGGAAAGGCATAGCTGGCACCTCTAACTCGAACTTCAAGCCACACATCATAGCACTCAGCATCGGCACTCCGATCAGATAAAGTCGGCTAAGCTTGTAACTGGCACGATGACGAAGCACCAGCCAATAGAATGCCACAAGTAGTGCGGATGCACCCAGGAACTGGGCGTAAGTAATCAGTAATTCGGTCATAGCTTTATCATTTACAAATTACACCTCTTCGATCATCTCCTTGAGAATCGCCTTGAGCTCCTCCTTATCAATCTTCTCACTTTTGGCAAAGAAAGAGAAGAATGAGCGAATTGAACCACCGAAGACATTCTCCTTGGCATCGTCCATGAACTCATTGATATATTCTTCGCGCGTGAGGAGTGGCTTATATACATTTGCTTTACCTCGCTTCTCGAAGGTCACAATGTTCTTTTTCGTGAGTACCTGCATGACAGTGAGCGTAGTGGTATAGGCAGGTTTAGGTTCTTCCAGCACGTCGTGAAGTTGCTGCACAGTAGCTTCTCCCTTGTCCCAGAGTATGTTCATCAGGTGCAGTTCTGCTTTTGTCAATTGTTTAGTCTTTGGTTCGTTACTCATATCTACTATTGTTTTGTGGTTAATAATGCGATTTTCGTACGGCAAAGATAGTAGGTTAACAAACAACTTCCAAATCCATTTAATAGTAGTTGACAAAATATCTACTATTTCTTACGTATTTTATATTATTTTAATATTCCTACGTAAATAATAGTACTTATAAAAGTCAACAAATACGATTTTTGTAGTAGGTTTTACAATAGACCATTGTGTAAAATTCTTTAATTGATACTTTACGTCATATTCCACTGATGTCAATTCAGTATGTCTCGAAACAAAATTAAGGGAATGGTATTAAATAATTGCATTGAATTTCGGGGAATAATAGAACATTTATTAAATAAAATCGAGGGAATGGAAGAAAAATAAATTAAAATATTTGCATAATACGTTTATTTACACTATATTTGCACCCACAAATTAAAATATTATATGGAAGAACGTATTTTTGAAAGGAAAATATATGCCGAGATGCTCGAATGGAAGCAGCAGAATGACGGTCGTAGTGCCTTGATGATTGAGGGTGCTCGCCGTATCGGAAAATCTACTATTGTGGAGCTGTTCGCTCAAAACGAATACCGCTCTTATATCCTCATCGACTTCAACAAAGCCGGCAAGGATGTACACAAACTCTTCAGCGAGAGTATGGAGAATCTGGATTATCTTTTCCTGTATCTTCAGAGCAAGTATCAGAAAGTGCTTCATCCTCGCGAGTCGGTGATTATCTTTGATGAAGTACAGAAATGCCCTATGGCCAGACAAGCCATCAAGTATCTGGTAGCAGACCATCGTTATGACTACATTGAGACAGGCTCGTTGATTTCGATCAAGAAGAACACCGAAAATATCACTATCCCCAGCGAAGAAGACCGTTTGGAGATGTTCCCGATGGATTATGAGGAGTTCCGATGGGCCATGGACGATAAGGCAACTATCCCGCTCCTGCAGCAGGTATGGGAAAAACGTCTGAGCATGGGCGATGACCTGAACCGCTCCCGCATGCGAGATCTTCGCCTGTATATGCTGATAGGTGGTATGCCACAGGCTGTTAATACTTACCTTGACACTAAAAACCTGAAGGATGTAGATGCAGTCAAGAGAAAAATCATCAAGCTGTACGAGGATGATTTTCGCAAGCTGGATAAGACAGGCAAGTTGGGACGACTGTTCATGAGCATCCCTGCACAGTTGAGTAGAGGTGTATCGCGCTTTGCACCTTCGTCTGTCATAAAAGGTGTTCCTGCCGATAAGATGTCAGACTTGCTGCTGCAACTGGAAGACAGCAAGACGGTGAACATGTGCTATCATGCTGATGACCCTAATGTGGGGTTGTCTATAGAAGAAGATAAGAACCGCTTCAAGATGTATGTCGGTGACACGGGTCTGATGGTAACGCTGTGTTTCTGGGACAAGAAATATGCCGATAATGAGATCTATAGCAAACTGCTGAGCGACAAGCTGAGTGTGAACCTCGGCTATGTGTATGAGAATCTGGTGGCACAGATGCTGCGTGCAGCAGGAAACAAACTCTTCTACTATACATTCCCGAAGGACGAGAAGCATAATTATGAGGTGGATTTCCTGCTGTCGCGCGGAGCAAAACTGTGGCCAATAGAGGTAAAGTCTGAGGGGTACAACTCACATCCTTCGCTGGATGCTTTCTGTGAGAAGTTCTCATCGCGCATCGATAAACGCCTTCTGGTCTATACCAAGGATTTGCGCAAAGACAAGCAGACTATCCTGCTTCCAGTATATATGCTAGGTCTGGTGTAAACGCAGAAGAATACTTTGACAAAACCACGTATGCACTCATTGTGCAATATGGGCTTTCTCCCAATATATCTTCCTCTTCTTAACATTCTCAGGAATGCAGTACACAGAGTCAAGATACTGGAAGTACTCCGGCATTCCTTCGATGTCCTGAAGGTGCATACGTGCAGACTCATAGCGGATATGGTCAGCCTCGTAATGCAGGGCCTGATGCCTATAATAGGTAATGACGGCAGACAGAACCAGAAGCACAAAAAGCAGGGTCAGGAAGAAAGTGCGAAGTCGAATCTGCCAGCGGAAAATATACAGACCTGGAGCATGATCAGGATCTGCATACTTGTGGTGGTTCTCTTCAACTACCTTCGGCTTCGGACAGATTACCTCATACATTTCTGTGACCTTCTGTCTGTGATCCATCTCCTCATCGCTTACACGGTATTTATCGAAGTCCTCAGGCTCTTTGTTTATCACTATGCGTTCTGGTAGCACATCGTTGATGGCTGCCGACACACATTCCTTGATCTCACTCTTCATCGAGTCGGACAGCTCTTCATGGCTGTCTGACTCGACTACTTTTTCAATGACAGGAACGCTTGGGGTCTTTCCGATCATCAGTGCAGAAATGGCATCTACGGCATCACTGATGTGGTCGATCTTCTCCACGACGTCCTTGTCCTTCAACTTGCTTGTTACACTCATCGTCTTCCTGATCTACGTATATGGTTAGTATTATGCTTGTTCTTCTCTCGGTCATCATCGCGCCATTTGAGATCACTGCTTGTGCCGCCACCACCGCCAACTGTTGGTACATAGTGAGGCTGGAACATCATCTCCATCATGACGTCAGCAGTGACGCTTACAATGTCTCCTCCGTCTGTTCCTCCATCATCGGTATCTGATGTTCCATTTGCACCTGCAAAGAGGTCCATCGGAGCGTTGACAGGAGCATGGAATGTCTGTGTCTCCGCTTCTCCAGATTCAGGAGTTACAGATGTCTGGCCTCCGCTTCTGCCACTTCCGCCGACACCCTGACCGCCACCGAGTCCTCCGCTCAGGAAATTGTCCAGATGACGGAAGCTTGTAAAAGCGTCGATCTTCGATCCGGCAAAACTATAGCGCCCCTGTCCGAACGAGACACCTACGATCTGTCCGGTCTTCTGGTTGACATTAAAACGCGTCTCGATACCCTGGGCCTTCAGCGCACGACAGAAATACCTCCAGCACATACCTGGAGTCAGGACTGCTTGTATGGCATCATAGATACGGTATTTGGCCGCATCACGTCCGCGCAGGTGGCTGCGCTTCACCTTCTGCTTGTCCTTACCAAGGGTCAGCCTATATTCTCTGGTCAGCGCCTTGCAGACTCTGACGTTGCGTTCAAGATCTCGCGCATCACTGATACGACCGAAGTTGTCATCCACTCTGTTGGCAACAATATGGAGATGTACATGGTCTGTATCCAGATGACGGGACACAATGTACTGCGTGTCCTTTATTCCCATGCGCTGCATATACTCTCGGGCAATCTGGCGCAGCAGATCGTCATTCAGCCTCGGGCGGTCCTCAAGGGCGAAGTCAAGTGAGATATGATAGACAGGTTCGCTCACCAGACGCTTGCCAAGGATTTTGCGCTGGTCGCTCTGCCACTGCATGTCTGCGGCAATGGTCGCATTACTGGTGGTGTCAACCCCTCGGCTGTCTATGAGACGCGCCTTCTTCTGATTATTGGCATAGTTGACGATGGTCGAAAAAGACTCACGCTTATGTATATCGGCTATCATACAGTCAGTTTTTTCTTTAGATCACGGAACCAGCCAATGAGTTCCTTGATCTGAGGTTCAACATTAAGGATACCAGACGCATGAGCCAAATGGCTCAGCTGGTTCAGGTTGTTAATGCCGCCATTGAGTTGACGGATCTGCTGTGCTACAATGGCACTGGGGGCTTCCGTCACAGTGCCAGAGAGCAGCATCTCTCGGATAAAAGACGATGCGTCCTTGCCGGACTGGCGAATCTTCGCATCGACAATGAGGTACTCCGATGCAGACAGACGTGTAGAGAACTTCTCTGTCCTGGCATTCGGTTTGGGAGGGCGTCCTCCTTTCTTTGCAGGTGGAGCCTGTTGTGATTTCTTTTTATAGAACATTATGTAGTTTGATTTTATTATAATGAGATAAGTTGAGGGGTTGCATCAGGGCTTGTTGAGTCAAGCCTCACACAGGTTCAGAGTCTTCCCTGACCTGGGGTTTTCGTCTGCGAAAACATAAACTTGCAACCCCTCAAAAAATCCCTGTTCTTGATAAAGCGTCCAGATTTCTGTTCTGAACGCCTGAAAGGACTGTTGCAGGTGCTTATTGGACGTCTGCTGATGGCTCCGGCATATTCAATGGCAGCGGTTCTGCGGACACTGAAGAGCCTGCTTCTACGTTCGAAGATTGATGTACTATCGCCTGAGGAGCATGAGTGCTATCCTCGACAGAGCAATCCTTATCTGCCCCTTCAGACAGTTCTTCTTCCAGAGTAGGGTCGGTGCCATTGGTTCCTTTCCGCTTCGGCTTCTTGCGATTGGCACGGATATGCGGAATCTGCTGTCCGTTTATCAGATAGATGAAAGCTCCTTCCTGACGGTCGACGGAAGTCTTAAACACAGGATTGGCGAAATATGAGCCACCAGCATACCAGTTCTTAACGCATACCATGGAAACGATGGTCGTAGTATTACTCTTCGCCATGCACAGAAGTCCTCGTTCCTCAAAATCTTTCATCAGACGACGTGTCGCCTTGATGCCGATCTTCCAGCGGTCACTCAAGGAAAGGAAAGATGCATCGGCCTGACCAGGCATTACCTTGTACCAGATTCTCCGTTTATCGAAGTCTATGGCAGAGGTCCTCATTATGGAGAGCAGATCCAAAAAGAACAGCACGTTGGGAGTCCCATCTGTTTCTCCGCAGAGGAAGATGCTGGCATTGAAACTAAGCACTAACTGAAGCTTATCGCACATCAGGTTCAGTTTGTCTATTTTTATCATACAGTGTAATGTTATTTGTTAGACATATAGTTACTCTTGGACAACCAGCATTGGTGTCCGTATTCTCATGGCAGCCTTCTGTCGGAGGTCTGGCCATTAAAGGTAATACGCACACCATAGACTACCAGTTCCTGCCTTTGGGCTTACGACGATGAGAAGACAGGATTGCCTCGTTCTGCTCCTCGGCAGTCATCGGCACATCCGTCTTGCGCGTTGTGTCAAGCCATCTGTCTACCTCATCCTGATAGAGCACCCAGCGCTTGCCGGGCTTAGCTCCGGGAATGGTGCCGTCCTCCAGTTTGGAGTAGACGGTCTTGGCAGGCATGCACAGATACTTGGCAGCATCTGATACGGACATCGGCACATGACGATTCTCCTTCTGCGGCTTGTCCATGCGTGCCATCAGCACAAGCAGCATCTGCTTAATCTCCGAGACATCCATACGGAGTCCGGCGGTGACCTCTGGGAGGTCGTTGAAAGTTAGTGTTTCTGCGCTCATTTCTTAAAACATTAAAAAGTTAGAAAATGCAGCGCAAAGATGAGAAATGATGTTTTCGTGTTAGAATTATTCGGAATAACAGGCAAATAACAGAGTAATCCTCAGGCAATTACATGAAGATGTGCAGTTTTGGCAGGAACAGTTGGCAAAAACACGAAAAAAGCATCCATTCACGAGATTCTTGCTCTACGTGCATGGCTGCCTGAAAATAGGTCAGTATGTATGTTGCTGGCTTAGAAGTCCACCGTATCAGGGATTCTGCTGTGCGTTATCTGTTTCTTTCATCACTTCTTTCTGTTGCTTTCTCTGGTATTCAAACATACATGTCTTATCATCGGGATGTGTACGCTCTAACGCAATTTTGTCAGAGATGGATGTCTGAGTCAGGTTCCTGAATGTTCCGTCACTCAGTCCGTCAAGAGGACCCTTGAAGAGTCGTTTTCCAAATGCAACCTGGCAATCCAGTGTATACGCTCTGGAAGTCTCCTTGAGACGAACACCTATATTCCATATGATATGGCGATAGTCATTAGTGGATAGAGTGACATCCTTTTTCACTTTGACCTCTGCTGGTTCGTAAGCAGGATTATCTGCCCACTTCTGCACCTGCTCACACAGGAGATTGATATTGCCAACGTCAAAGAAGGAAGACAGGATTTCCTTGGCGTATTCGTATATATTGTCCAGTATCTTTCTTTTCTTCTCATCCGCATCTTCCTGTCTTCTGAGACACGCCTGAGCGTGTTCTTCCTCGGTCTGGACAGCTGGCAAAGATTTCTGAACCTCATCTTCGTTCCTGGTCTCATCTTCCACAAAAGTCTCTTCTTTCAGAGTTCTGCTTTGTGGAAGAGCTTTCGGCTTGAAGATCAGATCGCAGAGACCGTCCCAAGCCTGTAAGGACACGATGAAGAAGGTCTCAACCAGGACAAAGACAGCGATGAGCCACACCATTCGGACGAATGTATCGTTCCCGAAACCGGCAGAAAACAGGATGGAAGATAACAGGGCGGTAGTCAATGAGACGACACTGGTAAGGATGGCATACAGGGAATGCTCCTTGATGAAGTTAAAGCTTAGCTGGAGTTTCATTCAATTAAGAATTATGTATAAGAAAATGTAGAATTTTTATTTTGCGTCTACAAAGATACGAAGAATAGTGCGGAAAAACAAGACGTCTTCCACACTATTTTTCACAATTAAGAATTTTTTGTAGTTTATGGGAGGGGATGAAACATCTTTCTGATGAAATGGAACATCCCGACCCACAAATTGCACAATTTCTGGCGGTCTTATACCACCTTCATCTGTGGCTTCGGTTTGAGCGAGATACGGTTGACCGACTCTCGCTTCGACTCGTCTGCCATCTTCGAATAGATCTCCGTGGTGCTGACGTTTTTGTGGCCGAGCATGTGCTGAACGGTATAGACGCTCGTTCCAGCATTGACCTGCAGAGAACCGAAGGTATGACGCGAGCAGTGGAAGGTGATGTGCTTGGTGATACCTGCTGTCTTGATCCAGTTCTTGAGATCGGTCAGGGCCATATTGTCTCTGAACCCTTTGAAGACAAGGCCTGTCTTCGGCTTCTCTCCATCAAAACCGATCAGCTCAAGAGCCTCGTCGCTGATGGGATTGTTTACGAACTCCTTGGTCTTCTGCATGCGTACAGTGACATACATGCCGCCGTCACCGTATGGCTGGATGTTCTCCCACGTCAGCTGCTTGATGTCACTCTTGCGGAGTCCGGTCAGACAGCCGAAGAGGAAGGCCTTCTTCAGCACTTCATACTTGCATGGAGTACTGGCAAGGGTGATAAGCTCCTGCTGTGACAGGTGTTCCTTCTCGGTAGGGATAAAGTCAATGCGGTCGAGGAACCCATTAGGGTTCTCCATGATCTTGTGCTCATGATATGCCGTATGGAGCACGGCACGGAAGGTTGACCAGTAGTTGGCCGCAGTGTTGACATGCAGCTTGTGCTCCGTGTGTACTGACTGGCCTGTACTCAGCAGGTGCTCCTTAAAGCGGTTGCCCAGGTCAACGTTGATCTCATCGTTGCGGCACTTGCCCTGGCAGAACGTTTCGAAATGCTTACAGACCTGTTTCCATTTGAAGTTCTTCTGGCTCGCCTTCTTCTTGAAAAAAGCGAGGAAGTCCCCCTTCATCTTCTCCCGGTCGAAGAAGTCATAGCGTTCATTGACGATTGACTCGTAGCGGCGGCATCGCAGTGCCTTGGCCTTTTCGGTCATTCTCTCGTTGAAGTCTCGCTCGCGCTGGTTGGCGGGCTTGGTGAAGATGTAGATGCCAAGAGACTCATGCTTGTGCACCTCCATAGTCTCAGGGTCACGATACCCTGGATAGTAGTCAAGACAGAAGGAGTACTGCGTGCCTCCACTGATCTTGCGCTTGCGTAGTGTTACTGTTTTACAGATATTGCTCATATCGGTATAAGAGTTTTGTGTGATGAATAATCTGGGCAGAGCGTTTCTCTGCGGCGCAAAGATAATAAATGGTCTGTCCGTTATGCCTGTTATTCCTCATCATTGCCCTATCACAGCGTTTTCACGGGTAATGGAAGGAATAATTGGCATGAAAATGAGAATTATAAGTAAAATCGGTACGATTCATGAGTGGAGAGGCGTTCTTCCATGACCTTCTCAAACTCCTCCTTAAGCAGCATATTCACCTTGCCGACCCTGACCGTGGAGAGGT
>JAZRXZ010000047.1:0-1527 GCA_045600445.1 Bacteroidales bacterium
CGGGTCAAGCTCGGTCAGCCGGATATACCGCTTCACTGTGTCTTTGCTCACATTGTCCTGCTCGCCGATGAGCGCCGTACTCAACTTCGGTGCAACTTGCGCCGAAGTTAAATCTGTCCGCGCACCCTGATGCTTTAACGCTTCCAGCTTCATCTTGTAAGCCATCGCGCGTTCGCTCGGCAGGATTTCTTCCCGTTGGAGATTGCTGTCCACCATAAGGATCACTGCTTCATCGTCGGTCAGGTCACGGACGATTGCCGGAATGGTTTTCAGTCCTGCGAGGTCTGCGGCATGAAGCCGTCTGTGTCCGGCTACCATTTCATAACCGCCCTCCGGCAATGGACGGATAATGGCGGGATTGAGAATGCCCACCTGCATGATGCTGTCTATCGTCTGCTGCATCAGCTCGTCATCCACCACCTTGAAGGGATGGTTTTTGAACGGACGAATCTCAGACAGCGGTATCTGCTGTACTTTTTCGTTTGGTTCCTGTTTTGGCATAGTATCATCACCTCCTGAAATGCCAAAAGCCGCAGGCGTGTGCCTACGGCTTAAATCAATCCTTCTGACATATCGTGATTGACGAGACTGCGGAAATAGTTCCCGATGGTCATGGGAGCGTTGTACAGGGTTGCCAACAGATATTGGCGCATATTGCGGACGCGGGTGGTATTCTCCTTGAGACCCTGCATGATGAAGCGTATGTGTTCGCTGTCCAATTTGAGAAACTGGCTTTTGACCACCTCTGCGGGCTTGTCGTCCCCGGAGATGCGGACGGTAGCTTTGGTGGTGCATACCACATCAACCATGAGTTCAAGAATTTCGGAAAGAATGTCCTTGTCATACGGGAAGTCATACAGGAGCGTTTCATACGAGATATTCTCCATAATGATTTCTCTGTATATTTTTCTCTCATCCGCTTCGCTTCTTTTCGCTTCCCGTGTGTGATCCCCTCTGAACGAAGTGAAGAGAAAAGACTCAGTATCACTAAATTCAGTATTATTATTCTCAGTATTATTACCGTGTGATTTTAATGATTCTTGATCTGTGATTATCACATTTCCAGAATCATGATTTTCACACTTCTTGAAATGTGATTCTGAGTAAGTAACGAAGTTTTTGACATAGATGAGATTTGGCTTGCCGAGGCCCTGCCGCTTACGCTCAATGAGACTGCATTTGCTTTCCAGCTCATACAGGAGCTTTCCGGCTTTTTGGTTGGCGCAGCCCATGGCGGTCATAATGTCCTCAACGGAGAAGATGATATACACCCGGCCTTCCGCATCCAACCATCCGTTTCTTGCAGACAGGCTCATGCGGTCAAGGAGCAAACCGTAAAGAACCTTGGCTTCTGCGGAAATGCTTTGAAAGCGTTCTTCCGTGAACAGCACCTTTGGGATGCGGTAGAACGAAAACTGATCCGCTTCTGCACCGTAGAAGTAATCATACATGATGTCTTTCACGCTCCTTTGGAAGTCCTGCGGTGCGCATGATCTCTTTGGTACACCATCCGATGCAGGGAGAATC
>JAZRXZ010000048.1:0-1044 GCA_045600445.1 Bacteroidales bacterium
GAAGTTCCTCGATGGCAAATATACCTTTGTCCATGAGGATGAGACGATGAGAGCCTACTCTACTCCTGACCGAAGGCAGATGATCCAGCTTCAGAAGACTTCTGATAAGCCGGGACTCTTCATCGTCCTGTACACTCTTGGCATCAATCCAGACTAAAAACCTTAATCTATGAAAAAGCTTTTTCTTTCATTCATAGCTGCCATCATTGCCATGAGCAGCTTTGCTCAGGAGATCACAGTTCCTGAGCCGGAGTTCATCAACAGCTATTGTATCCTGACATCAGACTCGACCTGCGATGTGTTACCAAAAGAAAATGGCACGATCGGTAAACACGAGAACAAGAGTAAGAATATTCTGGGAAAGATCGGCAAAATTGCCAATGTAGCAGGAGCAGCCGGAAGCTTGGGAGCCGTCGTAGGCATCCACTCTGGAAGCCTGAGCGGAGCTGCAGCCGGGCTTAAGGCCATGAGAACCGCATCAAGCGTGGGCAGCCTGGCATCCTCGGCCAGTGCATTGGCCGGATCGGTGGGCATGGATATCATCTTCTCGGGTAAGGCATCTGCCTACTCCTACCCTACCGACGGTCAAGATATCCGTCTTCTGATCAAGGGTGAAAATAACGAGCAGGATCCTATGGGTATCTACAGAATCGTCCATTTTAATACGACCAAGAAGGAACGCCGGATCCAGTGGATGGAGATTGAATCATCTGTCCTTGGAACCGAAGATGCCAAAAATGGTGGCTACGTGAACTTCACTGGCCATAAATACGGGGGTCAGTCGTATATCCTCACTATCCCCGTATCAGATGTTGAGCCTGGAGAGTACGGCATATTCTATATGTCAATCGTAACGGCTACAGCTATTCCAGTAGGCACTTTTTCTGTGAAATAGTAATGAAAAATATAAGCAAGGAACAGTACGAGTTCGCAAATAACCGTATGGAAGAGCTTCTGAAGAAAATGACAGAAGACACTCCAGACAATGATCCTCTCATGCTGGAGCTGGATATTGTGTCGGACATCGTAGAACAATACGAGACC
>JAZRXZ010000049.1:0-20622 GCA_045600445.1 Bacteroidales bacterium
CCTTAATCGAACGTGCCATCACGTGGTGAATACCTGGCATACCGTTAGCTGACGGTGGACCCTCATAAAACACGAAAGAAGGATGACCCTCACGTGTGGTCATCGACTTCTCAAAGACACTGTTCTCATCCCAACGCTTCAAGACCTCTTTGTTGATCTCCGAAAGGTTGAATTGGTTATATTCTGCGTACTTCATATCGTTGAATTTGAAACTTATTTCGA
Organism: Bacteroidales bacterium; assembly: GCA_045600445.1. Lineage (GTDB taxonomy): Bacteria > Bacteroidota > Bacteroidia > Bacteroidales > UBA3663 > Liminaster. The sequence continues at coordinate 223 of JAZRXZ010000049.1, forward strand.
ATTACTATTTTGTCACTCTTTTTATTTAGCGGGCGCAAAATTACTCATTTTCCGTTGAAAATCCAAATCTTTCTACGAAAAACTGCTAATTAATTCCATAAATTATTCCTTTTCCATGCTTTTTATCGCCGAACATATCATTTTCGACGCAATCCGTCCAAAACTCCCGTCACGTCAAACCTATTTCCTCGGCCTCTTTTGACCGGCGCAAAATTGCGCTCGTTGACTATGTAAGATGTCAAAGTCAGAAGAGGCCGCTTTCACCCCTCAGTATTATAGTTACTGCCCCCTTAAGGGGGCTTAGTAACAATACTGGGGTATGGCGACCTCTTCTGAAAAACTTGGCATGATAAAGGCATCTCCTACACTGTACAGTAGGGAGGATGACATGGCGAAGGCATCTCCTACGCTGTACAGTGGGGAGGATGACGAGAACATGGCATCTCCTACGCCGTACAATGGGGAGGATGGCGAGAGCTTGGCATCTCCTACACCGTACAATGGGGAGGATGGCGAGAGCATGGCATCTCCTGCACCGTACAGTGGGGAGGATGGCGAGAACATGGCATCTCCCCCATTGTACGGTGTAGGAGATGAATTACTTTTTGGAGTAGACTCATACATCATTTTTGTGCGAAAAGATATATAAAAAAAAGTAAAAGCACAACCAATCGTCCATATTATTTCATAATCAGTCATCAAAATTTATATTTTCGACTCAAAATTGTGATTTCTCATTTTTTCTTGTTATCTTTGCCCTGCATAAAACAAAAAACGACCCTTATGATTGAATATCTTTACGGTGAAATCACCGAACTTGACCCTACGCAGGCCGTAGTGGAATGCTGTGGTGTAGGCTATGCCTGTGCCATCTCTGTCTATACTTACGACCACTTGAAGAAAGGGGAAGTGCAGAAGCTCTATATCCATGAAAGTATCCGCGAGGATGCACACCAGCTCTTCGGCTTCGGCAGCAAGCAGGAGCGAGCTCTCTTCCAGTTGCTGATCTCGGTAAGCGGTGTAGGTCCTAACACGGCGCGATGCATCCTCTCTTCGCTGGCTCCTGACGAGCTCGTGGCAGTAGTTTCATCGGGCAATGACCGACAGCTCAAGAATGTCAAGGGTATCGGCGGCAAGACGGCTCAGCGTATCATTGTCGACCTCAAAGACAAGGTGGGAGCCACTGGCATCATGGCCGCTACAAGCGCCAGCAGCCCTCTGGTGGCCAGCAACCAGAATGGCGACGAAGCTATCCAGGCACTCATGGCACTCGGCTATCCACAGGCCAATGCCGTCAAGGCCATCAACCAGCTGCTGGCCAAGGATCCTTCTATGACCGTACAGGCCCTTATCAAGGCCGGACTTCACATGATGTAAGCCTATGTTCAAAGCCGCATTATTTGACCTCGATGGCACGCTGTTTGACACCGAGGATCAGTATACCATCATCTGGCATAAGATCTCGCAGCGCTTCCGTCCGGACATTCCCGGATTGGAGTACATCATCAAGGGAACCACGCTCCGCCAGATCTTCGAGCGCTACTTCCCTGACCCTGATGTACAAAAAGAGATCAATAACCTCCTCAACGAGTATGAAGCTGAGATGCGCTATGAGTTCATACCCGGCGCAAGAGACTTCATCGATGACATCAAGGCGCATGGTGTCAAGTGCGCTGTAGTCACCAGTTCCAACAGTATCAAGATGGCTTCTGTGGCACGTAAGATGCCAGAGTTCAACTCGCTCTTTGACCGCATCCTCACTGCGGAAGATTTCTCTGCTTCAAAGCCTGATCCATACTGTTACCTCCTGGGTGCTCGTGTTTTCGGCTGTGAGATCGGAGAATGTGCAGTCTTCGAAGACGCCTTCAACGGGCTTGAAGCCGGCCGACGTTCGGGGATCTTTACCTTCGGCGTAGCTACCTACAACAAGAAGGAAGACATTGCAGACAAGTGCGACTATGTGATGGATAACTTCCTCGGACTCAGTTACGAGAAGGTCTCTCAGCTATTGGCAGAGAGGCGAACATAACACAGTAAACAGTCTTTCTACACGTGCAACACTTAGCAGACATAACCTATTTCTTACCCTGTATTGTCAGCCTGGTGTGGCTGTTCATCTATTCGTTCAGGGTCAAAGTCATCACCCAACGGCTGATGACGGCTGTGTTGCTGCTAAGTGTTTTCTATTTTACCGCCTACGCGTTCTATATCACACCCGAGACGGATTATCAGATGATGGCCGTGTTTGACATGATCAATGTGCCGGTAATCCTCTTGCTTGCAACGGTCAATCTGCTTTTTGTCTATACTCATCATAGCACATTGCTGATTCATTCCCGTTGGTACCTGATCCTTTTCCTGCCAGCACTCGTCGTCTCTACGGTCAATTCTCTCCTTTATTATCATATCGGAATCGATGGTGCTGCACTGTATTATCAGGCGTTTGATCAATATGGCGAGTTTCCTCCCGACTATGACTCTCCCTTTTTCCGCTTATTCCATCAAATCAATGGTATAGCGCTTAATTTCATTCTGTTGTCCTATATTCTCTTCACGCTTTTTGTCTGTATCAAGCTAACGGCAAGAAATGGCTATCGCTTCGGTGACGTTTTCAGATTCTTTTTCGGGAAGAACCATTCGAAGCCTATTCGTGTCATCTGCTTTTTAGAGATTGTCACGCTGTGTCTGCTGATTCCCCTGGCTGGATTGGGAAGGACTTACATCATGCAACATCCTGGCTTAGGATGTACGCTCTCCATCCTGCTGAGTGTGACTCTTTTCTGCCTGTTCTATGTGGAATATATGATCAATATTCCAGAGTTTTCGCTCTCTTCCCTCTCCCATGTGCAGTTAGGAATGCCGAATGTTGCAGCTACAAAAAGATCAAAGTCGAAAACCGAGGTCATAGGGACAGAAGACCCAGAAGACACAGTTTCCGACGAGTCAATAATAGTACCGCCATCGTTGATTTCCAGCCTAAAGAACGCGTTTGAGCAAGAGAGAGTTTTCCTTGATCAGTACCTCAGTATCCAAAAGTTGGCCGCACATCTGTCTACCAACCGCACGACACTCTCCGCCGCAGTCAGTCAGACCTACGGCGTCAATTTCCGCCAGCTAGTGGCTCACTTCCGCATCGAAGCGGCCCAAAAGTATATGCTCGAAAACCCCGAGGCAAAACAGGAATTGGTCGCTGCAGAATGTGGCTTTGGCACAGCACAGGCTTTTAATCAGAAATTTAAGGAAGTAGTGGGAGAATCTCCCAGAACGTGGTTGCAAAATAGCATTAGACAGTAATTACACTGACACCTCACCCTTAATCGCAGGGTGACACTGATAGTCATTCAGTGTAAAGTCGGTAATCTTGAAGTTACGGATATCATCCACCTCTGGATTGATGCTCATAGTTGGCAATGGCAAAGGCTCACGCGAGAGCTGCAGGCGGACCTGATCAAGATGGTTGAGGTAGATATGTGCATCGCCTAAAGTATGCACGAAGGTGCCTGGCTTGAGGCCGGTGACCTGTGCCATCATCTGAAGCAGAAGCGCGTAAGAGGCGATATTGAACGGCACGCCGAGGAAGATATCTGCAGAACGCTGATAGAGCTGCAGAGAGAGCTTGCCGTCAGCCACATAGAACTGGAAGAAGCAGTGGCAAGGAGGGAGTCCCATCTGGTCAATCTGCGCTACATTCCAAGAACAGACGATGATACGACGCGAATCAGGATTATGCTTGATGGTCTCTACGGCCTGCATGAGCTGGTCGATGCTGCCGCCGTCATAGTCCTGCCAAGCGCGCCACTGATGACCGTAGATAGGGCCGAGCTCGCCGGTCTCATCGTCACCCCAGGAATCCCAGATATGCACATTCTTCTCCTGCAGGATTTTCTTATTGGTCGAACCAGAGATAAACCATAGAAGCTCCTCAATGATGCCACGAGTGAACATCTTCTTGGTGGTCAGAAGTGGGAAACCGTCACTGAGGTCGAAGCGCATCTGGTGGCCAAAGACGCTGATGGTGCCGGTACCGGTACGGTCTTCTTTCTTGACACCTTCTTTGAGAACACGCTCAATAAGCTCCAAATACTGCTTCATAATATAATCTACGATTTATTGTTTATCTATTAACTTCACCACTTTTATGTGATTTGCGCGCAAAGTTACGAAAAAACTTGCAAAGAAACAAAAAAAGTTGTATCTTTGCCGCGCTTTTATTTAAATAACCGTCAAAATAGTTTTATTTGACGCGTAAGCACTCTATATTTTTGTAAAAACAACTGAATGCGAAATATTATTTTCATAGCCAGCTTGTTCTGCGCCATCTGCATCATGGCTGGATGCCACGGTGAGGATGCGAACAAGGAAGTCGACCCCGATCTGGATCTCAGCACCATCCCTGGTATGGTGACACATGATGTCTCAATGCTGGTATCCGATTCGGGAAAGATCAAGTACCATGCCATTGCGCCAATATGGTATCGCTATGATCTCGACAAGAAGAATCCTTACCAGTACTTCCCTGACGGACTGGTGCTCAATCAGATCGACCAGGAAAAGAACATCGTGGGACACATCCAGGCCGATACCGCCTACAACTACGAGAACACTGACCTGTGGCACCTGATCAATAATGTCAAGATCTATAGCGTGCAGGGGGAGCGATTCAATACTAACGACCTCTATTGGGACGCTCGTAACCACAAGGTATACAGCGACTCATTCATCCACATCGAGCGTAACTACGACATCCTCGAAGGCTACGGCTTCACGAGCAACGACGCCTTCACAGAATATGTGGTACGCCAGACGACGGGTATCTTTGAGATGAAGGATATTGACCGTCCGAAGGAAGATTCTCTTGCGGTAGAGGAAGATTCCATCCCATAACTATTAACTATTAGCTAATAACTTTTTTCGTAGAAAAATGAGTTCCTTACTCATCAGCATATTCATCACCCTTGTTTTCTCCGCATTCTTCAGCGGCATGGAGATGGCCTTTATTTCGGCCAACCGTATGCGACTGGAGCTTGACAAGCAGGAAGGCGACCACACGGCTCGCATCCTGCAGTTCTTCTATAGCCATTCTGAACGTTTCATCAGCACCATGCTGGTGGGTAACAACATCGCACTTATCGTCTATGGTATACTGATGGCCAACCTGCTGGAGCCGATCTTCCGCGAGTACCTGACACAGAATGATTTCCTGGTGCTGCTGACACAGACCATCTTCTCAACCATCCTCATCCTCTTCACCGCAGAATATCTGCCAAAGACGCTCTTCAAGCTCAATCCGAACCTGATGATGCGCACTTTTGCCATCCCTCTGTGGGGAATTTACTGGATCCTCTATCCTATTTCGACGTTCAGCACATTGCTGAGTCATGGTATCCTGAAACTCTTCGGCATGCCTATCATCAAGGAGAAACAGGGTGTACTGACACGTGTAGACCTCGACTTCTTCGTGCAGAAAGGTATCGAGAGTGCATCGGACGATGATGCAGAAGACAATGCCAGCTCCAATGATGAGAATCATCAGCAGAAGGACGACGAGGACGATAATCTGCAGGAACTACAGCTCTTTAAGAACGCGCTCGACTTCAGCAATGTCAAGGTGCGTGATTGTATGATCCCACGCTCGGAACTCACCGTCGTATCTATCGACACTCCATTGGCACAGCTGAACCGTCTGTTTGTAGAGACCGGTTTCTCGAAAATCCCTGTATTCAAGGGCGATATTGACAATCTCATCGGCTACATACATTCTTCTGAGATGTTCCGTTGTCCTGCACAATGGCAGCAGAAGATTATCCCATTGCCTTTTGTTCCGGAGACTATGGCAGCTCCTAAAGTACTGAGAATGCTGATGGAGCAGAAGAAGTCAATCGCTGCAGTCATTGACGAATTTGGTGGTACGGCAGGCGTCATCACGATGGAGGACCTCTTTGAAGAGATCATCGGCGATATTGAGGACGAGCACGATCACCTGCAGCTGGTACAACGCCAGATCAGTGACCTCGAATGGGAAGTGAGCGGACGCGTAGAGATCAGCAAGATCAATGAGGAACTCGAACTCGGATTGCCAGAGAGCGAAGACTATTTGACGTTGGCCGGATTAGTACTGCATGAGCTCCAGACCTTTCCACAGGAAGGCGATGTAGTAACCCTCGAGGACGAGCATATCCGCATGACGGTCATCAAGGCAAGTGCCATGAAAATTGAGCTCATAAGACTCACCAAATTGGCAACCGAAGAATAGTTTTCATATTATTTCATGCTATTTTAAGTTTTTTTCAAAAAGTTTTCGAGCAATTATTTCGACTTTTGAAATAAAATATGTATATTCGCGACCGATTTTGACACTTTCTAATGATAGAATTGTGTCTACACCTTTTTAAATTAATAAAAACAATAAAATACATCTAAGAAAACAATGGCAACATTACAACGCATCAGAGACCATTCTGTAGCCCTTTTGATTATCGTGGGCTTCGCTATGGCTGCTTTCATCGTCGGTGACTTGCTCACCAGCTCTAGCTCTATTATCCAGAGCCAGCGCGACAAGGTAGTCACCATCAACGGCAAGAAAGTGACTTATGAGGAATTCGAAGCTGCACGTCAGCGCAAGCAGGACTTTATCAAGGCTATGCAGGGCCAGGAGCTCGACAACAACGCTTCACAGCAGCTCACCCAGCAGGTTTACAATGAGTTCTTGACTAAGGGTCTTATCGAAGAGGTTGGCGAGAAGTATGGCCTCGCTGTTACTAAGGCTGAGACCAACGAGCTCATTCAGGGTTCTAACCTCTCTCCTGTACTCACCCAGATGTTTGGTCAGCAGGCTCCACAGGTAGTTTCTTACTTCGTGAACCTCATCACCAACGACGCTTTTGAGATGGCTCAGCAGTCTAATCCTTTCTTCAGCTACAACAACTGGATGGAGATCGAGGATCAGGTGGTACTCAACCGTACTGTAGAGAAGTATATGGGTCTTGTATCTGCAGCTATCAAGCCTAACAAGCTCGAGGCTCAGGATAACTTCAACGGTGATAACACTGAGTGTTCTTTTGCTTATGTCCGTCAGGCTGCAAGCGCAGTTGCTGACTCTCTTGTAAAGGTTAGCTCAGACGACATCAAGAAGTACTACGAGAGCACCAAGCGTACTTATAAGATCGACGCTGACCGTCGTGCAGTAAGCTACATCAGCGTAAACCTCGTACCAAGCGAGCTCGACTTCGCAGAAGCAGAGGAGGACATCAAGTCTATCCGCGATGAGTTTGCTACCACCACTGAGGTTGCAGAACTCGTTAACGGCAACTCTACCACCCAGTACATGGACGCTTTCGTGCCAGTAAGCGGCATGAGCGGTGACCTCAAGACTTTCGTTGAGGAGAATGGCGTTGGCGCTATCATGGAGCCACACCGTGAGCAGGGCAACTACTACATGATGGCTCGTATCATGGACAAGACCGTTGGTCCTGACTCTATCCAGATTGCAGTTGTAATCCTTCCTACCAAGGCTGAGGCTGACAGCATCTACAACGTACTTGCTAAGGCTAACAGCGCTGAGGAGGCTCTCGCTTCTTATTCTGATCAGCAGAAGTTCATCGGCTGGATGCAAGACGCAAGTGTCCTTGCTAACTTCGGTGCAGAGGTTCGTGATCAGGTTCGTGCCACTGCTAACGGCAGCGCCTTCAATAAGGCTATCAACGAGAACGCTAACGTCGTTTGCAAGGTTCTGGGTCGCACCAAGAACGTTGACCTCGCCAAGGTGGCAATCTATGCTACTGAGGTAATCCCATCAACCCGCACCCGTGGTGAGGAGTATGGCAAGCTCAACCGCTTCCTCTCAGCATACAAGACTCCAAAGGCTATGGCAGACAGCGCTCGTGCAGAGGGCTTCATGATGATGCCAACCACCATCTATTCTACCTCATATAATGTAGGAGGCATTCAGGACGCTCGTCAGGCTGTCCGCTTCGCTTTCCAGGGTAAGAAGGGTGATGTCAGCGAGATCTTCGAGACTGGTGACAACCTCCTCGTAATGGCTATCACTGGCGACGTAGAGTCTGGCTTCATGAGCATCAGCGACACTACTTTCCAGCAGCAGCTCTCACAGTTCTATGTAGCACCTCTCAAGAAGGTCGAGTATCTCGCTGGCCAGTTCGCAGAGGTTGCAGACAAGAACCTCGCAAGTTTTGCATCTAAGTTCGACGCTAAGGTTGATACCGCTCAGTTCGTAAACTTCAACCTCAACAGCGTTATGGGTCTCGGCTCTGAGCCAAAGGTTCTCAGCGCAGCTCTCAAGGCTAACGAGGGTGACGTTATCACCGTTGCTGGTCAGAACGCCGTTGTAGCTCTCCAGGTTCTCAGCAAGAACAACAAGGGTCTTGAGTACAACGAGGCAGAGCGCATCGCAGCTGTTGCTCGCACTCCAGAGTACGCTCAGGCTGCTCAGGCTGCACTCGCAGTTCTCCAGAACAATGCTAAGATTGAGGACAACCGTATCAACTTCTATTAATAATAGATATGGAGTACCTTTTAGGTAAAACTCTAAACGAACTGCATGCCGTGGCCGAAAGCCTCGGCATGCCTCGTTTTACAGCCAAGCAGCTGGCTCAATGGCTCTACGAGAAGCGCGTCCGTACCATCGACGAGATGACCAATCTCTCGAAGGTCAATCGCGAGAAGCTCGCAGAGAAATACACCGTAGGTTACGAAGATCCAGCTGACGCCGCCTTCTCCAAAGACGGCACCATCCGTTACCTCTTCGCTACCCCTGCGCAGAAGCATATCGAAACGGTGTATATCCCTGACCATGATCGTGCCACCCTCTGCGTCTCCAGCCAGATCGGTTGTAAGATGCAATGCTATTTCTGTATGACCGGTAAGCAGGGATTCAACGGACAGCTCACGGCTAATCAGATCCTTAACCAGATCTTCGCCATCCCAGAGAGTAAGACGCTCACTAACCTCGTCTTTATGGGTATGGGTGAACCACTTGACAACTGGGAAGAAGTCAGCAAAGTTCTTGAGATCATCACCGCTCCATGGGGTATGGCTTGGAGTCCGAAGCGCGTCACGCTGAGTACCATCGGCCAGATGCAGCACCTCCCCGACTTCCTCAGTCAGAGTCTCTGCAACCTTGCCATCTCCATCCACTCTCCGTTCGACGATGAGCGTCTCAAGCTCATGCCAGTACAGAAGGCCTATCCTATCTCCTCGGTACTCGAGCTGCTCCGTACCTATGACTGGACACACCAGCGCGACCTGACCTTCGAATACATTGTCTTCCGTGGTCTTAATGATGATGCCAAGCACGCTCACGCTTTACTCTCATTGCTCAAGGGACTCCCCTGCAAGGTCAACCTGATCCGCTTCCACGCCATCCCTGACGTAGAGCTACAGACCTCCGATCTCAAGCAGATGGAACGGTTCCGCGACATCCTCTGCGAACACGGCCTCACCGCGACCATCCGAGCCTCACGTGGTGAAGACATCTACGCGGCCTGTGGCATGTTGTCATCGAAGAAGGAAGAGGAACGAAGGACCTGTGTCAAAAGATGACATCAGCTCCAAAATATCAAACAAATATCAACACCCACGCTACAGTCTATTATAGAGCGGGTGATGATATTTGTTATTTTATTTATGTTATTTGGCAGTGTCTTATGACACGGCCCCCTCTCCTCGATTAGAGGAACGCGTACTTGAGGATGAACAAGATTGCGAGGATGATCATTCCGGCGTTGAGATCCTTAACCTTGCCACTGCAAAGATGGAGGAGCACCCAAGTGATCAGACCCATCAGGATGCCATCGGAAATAGAATAGGTCAATGGCATGAAGGCGATGCAGACGAAGCAAGGGATGGCAGTGATATAATTCTGGAAATCGACCTTACGGATGTCGTGCATCATCATGACGCCTACGAGGACGAGTGCTGGCGCGGTAGCCTCACCAGGAATGGCGAGGAAGAGTGGAGCCAGGAACAATGCCAAGGCGAAGCAGACGGCAGAAGATAATGCAGTCAGGCCACTGCGGCCACCTTCATTGACACCAGAAGCGCTCTCGACGTAGGTGGTGACGGTAGAAGTACCCAACACGGCGCCAAGGGTCGTACCGATAGCGTCGGCCATGAAGGCGTCCTTCAATCGTGGGATATTACCATTCTCATCGACCATACCAGCACGGTTGCTGACACCGATGAGTGTACCGATGGTATCGAACATATCGATGAAAAGGAAAGTCATCACACACACAGCCATATCAAGGCTGAGGATGCTACTCCACTCGAACTGACAGAAGACTGGAGCAAGGCTTGGAGGAGTACTTACAACCGAGGTAAAATGAGTAATACCGACTGGAATACCTACCAGCGTGGTGACCAGAATACCGATAAGCAGAGCGCCTGTCACCTTACGAACCAGCAGCACAGCGCTGAGGATGATACCAAAGCAAGCAAGGAGTACGGCTGGATCGTGCAAGTCACCCATGGTCACGAATGTAGAAGGACTAGCGGCAACGATACCGGCATTCTTCAGACCAATGAAGGCGATGAAAAGGCCGATACCTGGAGAGATGGAATTGCGTAACAGGAGTGGCATGCATTCGACAATCTTCTGGCGAAGTCCGGTCAGCGTAAGGGCAATAAAGATAAGACCCTCTATGAAGACTGCGGTCAGTGCGAACTGCCAACTGTAACCCATGGTGAGAACGATAGTGTAGGCAAAGAAGGCGTTCAGACCCATGCCAGGAGCCAATGCGAATGGCATCTTGGCATAGATAGCCATGACCAGCGTAGCAATGACGGCCGACAGGACGGTGGCGGTGAATACGGCACCTGAATCCATGCCAGCATCACCCAGGATGCTTGGATTCACAGCCAGGATATAGGCCATAGTGAGGAAAGTGGTGATGCCACCCATGATCTCCTTCTTGAGCGTCATGGTTTTTGGATCAAATCCGAATAGTTTCTGAAGCATATTTAGAATACGTATTTAACAGCAAGTGTAGGGTTGATATAGAAGGTCACGCCAGTATCACATGTAGGGAAGATAAAGTTGTTGCTCAACTCCACCTCTGTACCGATAGAGAAGTGACTATTAGCATTGTACCAGAGCTGTGGCTCTGAGAGCCATACGAGCTGACCATGGCCATTATTTTGTTCGCCACGCCAGAAGTCTAAGAAGCCAGAGAAGGTTCCCTTGCCGCCTGCAAAGCCAATAGTCCACACACCGGTAAGCTGCACTGATGAATACGCGTCAACACCACCTCCATTGAAGTATTGCTTATACATAGCCTGGATAGACCAGGTCTTAGAGAAGTCTGCATTGTGGCCATTCCAAGCTGGACCGATGAGAACGGCATTCTGGAAGCGAGAACTACCTGCTGGCTTGAAAGTGGTCATACCGCCATCATACTCGACGTGAGCAGCGAAGCCTGACTGACCGACATTGAACTCACGTGAAATCTCGGTATAGGCACCTTTCATGCCATCATGATACATGTCGAGATCGATGAACCAGAACCATGAACCGAGGTTATCGGCCTTAAACTGCTCAAAGGTTACTGTCACCTTCTGACGTCCTGCCTCTTCGTCTGAATAGAGACTACGACCGAAGTCATAATGTAACTGGATATTCTGTGCATTGGCAGCGACTCCAGCTACCAACATGGCACAAAGGAAGAAAAACTTCTTCATAAGCTATCGATTATGAATTATGAAATCTCATGTAAAGATCCCTGTTATTAATTATATCAGATCTTATCGCCATACATCAAGTCACCTGCATCGCCAAGCCCTGGCACGATGTACTTGTGTTCGTTGAGTATCGGATCGATGGCCCCACATACCAGTACCACGTCATCTGACGGGAAGACTTTCTGTAGAGAATAAGGCTTACACCTCCGATCGTGGCCGCTGGCATCAGTAATACTCTCTTGAGGTTTGAATTCCATATCAATTCTTGTCTTTAGGTAGCACAAGGTTCAGAATCACAGCAAGCAGGAAGACCACTGCCACACAGTTCTCTGCAAAGACGGTCTTGATGATGTCTGGAAAGATGTCGAACATGCCTGCCGCCTGTGTGAAGCCAAGACCGACGCTCAGCGAAAGCGACACGATGATCATGTTACGATCTGTAAAGCCACAGCGTGACAACATGCCGAAACCAGCGTACATGATTGAACCGAACATCATGATAGTACAGCCACCCAATACACACTGAGGAATGGTGGTGAGAAGTGTACCCACTGCAGGGAACAGGCCTCCTAAGATCATGATGCAAGCACCGGTGGCAATGACGAAGCGGTTGACGACCTTAGAGATAGCAGCCAAGCCTACGTTCTGCGAAAAGGAGGTGATAGGAGTACAGCCGAAGAGACCTGCCAGAGTGCTGACGAAACCATCACAAGCTACTGAAGCACCCATTTCCTTCTTGTGTACACCACGTCCCAAGGCACTTGAACAGAGAGCTGAAGTGTCGCCAATGGTCTCAGTGGCAGAGACAAGGAAAACGCAGACAACGGCCAGGATAGCATTGAGATTGAACTCTGGCGTGAATGGCAGGAACTTTGGCAAAGAAATGAAACCCACATTGTTGAGTGCAGAGAAGTCGACCATACCCATGCAGAGAGCCACGATGTAACCGACGATCAGGCCTACCAGTACAGAGAGCGCGCGAAGGAAACCTTTGGCAAAGATCTGTGTGATGAGACAGGTTAACAGAGTGATTGTACCCACGATCCAGTTGTTGACGCTACCAAAGTCAGCTGCGCCTTGTCCTCCAGCAAAGCTATTGGCACCAATAGGAAGCAGCGAGAAACCGATGGCAGTAACTACAGTAGCAGCTACAACGTGTGGGATGAGCTTGGTCCACTGATTCGGAAAGAGACCCAACAGACCTTCGACAATACCACCTACGATGACTGCACCCATCAGCGTACCCATACCCTGTGAGGTGGCAATAGCAATGGAGATAGTCAGGAAGGTGAAGCTGATGCCCATGACGATAGGCAAGCGTGAACCGATGCGCCAGAGTGGATAGAGCTGTATCAAGGTGCCGATGCCGGCAATGATCATACAGTTCTGCACCAGGTTGGCACTAAGCTCGGCTGGAAGACCGACGACATTGGCCAGAATAATGATTGGAGTGATGTTCGAGACGAACATGGCCAGTACATGCTGCAGACCAAACGGAATAGCCTGAAGCATAGGTACACGTCCGTCGAGTTGATAGAGGTTGGAATTCTTGGAGGACATAGCAGTGGTATTAATTTATGAATGTAAGTTTGCGTTGATCATAGGACTCTCTGGCTGTTCGCGGAACTTGATGGTCTGTGTCTGCCAATCCATCGAATCTACAATAGCCAGTGACTCCAGACGATAACCCTCTGCGCGGAGTTCGCCACCACCCTTCTGCTGACCTTTCTCTACGGCAATGCCAATGCCAGATACGGTACCGCCTGCCTGATGTACCAGATCAATCAAAGCATGTGCGGCCTCTCCATCGGCCAGGAAGTCGTCCACGATGAGTACCTTGTCAGAGGCCGAGAGATATGGCTTGGAGATGAAGATATTGTTCATCTTCTTGTGAGTGAAAGAGTAAGCCTGAGAGACGTATTTGTCGTCGGTACTGTTGGCTGTCTGACTCTTCTTGGCGAAGACGACAGGCACGTCATACATGTGACCAAGGAGCGTAGCAATAGCAATGCCGCTGGCCTCAATAGTAAGCACCTTGTTTACCTCCACATCACGGAAACGGCGCTTGAATTCATAGGCCATCTGACGCATGATGTCGATGTCAATCTGATGATTCAAAAAGCTGTCGACCTTAAGGATATTGCCTTCCTTAATGACTCCGTCCTGCAAGATTTTTTCTTCGAGAAAATTCATATAAGTTGTGGTTAGAAAATAATATAGTCGGTAATAGATAATGATTTTATATCATGGTCAAGGTCGAAGCTAAATAATAGTGCAGCAAAGATACATTATATATTTATAAGGTCAAAAAAATAACCCCTAAAAATAACTATGGAACGATAAGTTTGTTGCTTTTTGTGCTTTTCAGGCCTAAAAGTTGACATTTTGCGAAGAAATCATTAACTTTGCAGCGTGCTCTTTATAAGTGCATCGTCAAGAAACAATTACAATTTCCCCAAATCATAGATTCAAACACAATGAAAAGTCTATTCAAAACAATGGTAGCCACTGCGCTTCTGGCCGCTGCTGCACCTGCAGCCATGGCCGTGGAGGAAAACGGCTACCGTGAACCTGTGCAGGTGCTTAAGGACATGGCACTTGCTCCGGTTACCCCTTCACTTGTTTTCGATGGCAACTACACCATGCGCATCGAGCTCACCCGCAACACCTTCATCAGCCTGGCCGAGCTGGCACAGACCGAGTTACGTCTGGCAGGTGTGCGATTCAATCCTGATACCTACAGCGAGTCGCGCCGACCGGGTTTCAGCGACGCGAAACTCGTCAATATGAAGAATGGTCAGGAGCTCCCCGTAACCGGTCTTCCTGCAGGCAAGAACATCTGGTGCGCAGAGTTCTATAACGACGACCAGAACATCCTCCTCGGCGTGCGAGAGGACGATGGCATCTATCTTTATTCGGCTTCTGTAGCAGACGGCGCAGCTACCCGTCTCACTGACTATCGCCTGCATCAGGTGATGTCTTCGACCAGCTATGGCGTGGCCAATACCGCTTCAGGTATTGTCTGGACAGGCAAGGATTCCTTCGTCATGCAGGCCGTACCGATGGGTCAGCACCTGGCTCCTGCCGTTGATCAGACACCTAAGACTCCAGTTATCCAGGAGAACCTCGGCAAGTCGGCTCCTGCTCGTACTTATCAGGATCTTCTGAAGAACGAGGCTGATGAGCAGCTCTTCGACTTCTACTTCGCTTCACAGCTCGTAGTCGTCACTCCTGAGGGAGCTAAGGAGATTGGCAAACCAGCCATCTATAGCAGTGTCTCAGCATCGCCAGACAAGCAGTATCTGCTCACCAAGACCGTAGAGCGTCCATATTCTTATATGGTTCCTTACTATAACTTCCCATCGACCACCGCTATCATCGATCTGGAAGGCCAGAACATCAAGACCTTGGCTAATACCCCTCAGGTGGTCAATGCTATGGGTCGTGACACAACTTCGCCTTACCCACGTAACCATAGCTGGCGTGCCGACAAGGCTGCTACCATCTACTGGGTGGAGGCGCTCGACGGAGGCAACCCTAAGGGTAAGGACCTCGAGTATCTCGATGCAGCCTATCAGCTCGACGCGCCATTCACCGGCGAGAAGACCGAGATCGTCAAGACCCCGATGCGTATGGGAGCTATCCAGTGGTGCGACGATCAGTTTGCGCTCGTCTCTCAGCGCTCTGGCACCAAGCACCTCAGCACCATTTCAAGCTTCAAGCCATGCAGCAACGAGGCTTTGAAGCAAATCTTCTCATGGAGCTCGGATGACAACTATGCTAATCCTGGCCGTCCTGTCACCGTCAAGAATGACTTTGGCCGCAACGTCGTCTATGCGCCAAAGAACCACACTCAGCTGCTCATGCAGAGCGACGGCGCCTCGCCAGAAGGTGACATGCCACTCCTCACCCGCTACACCATCCCAACCCAAAAGAGCGAGGTACTCTGGCAGTGCAAGGCTCCTTATTATGAGCATATTGTAAGTATCCATGCCAATGCAAAGGTACCACAGTTCATCACTTCGCGTGAGTCGCAGAGTGAGACAGCGAACTTCCACCTCTATACTATCGGCAAGAAGGGAGAGAAGCAGATCACAGCCTTTGGCAACCCATATCCTATGCTCGATGGTGTGACCAAGCAGAAGATCAAGTATAAGCGTGCCGATGGACTCGACCTCACCGCTACCGTTTATCTGCCAGCAGGTTATGACAAGGAGCGCGATGGCCGCCTGCCAGTCTTCATGTTCGCATATCCTCGCGAGTATCGATCAGCCGCTGACGCCGCTCAGGTACGTGGCTCACAGTACACCTTCCCAGTCCTCACCTATCGCACTCCAGCCTTCTGGGTAACCCGTGGCTATTGTGTCATGGAGAACGTCGAGATGCCTATCGTAGGTACCGAGGACACTGAGCCTAACGACCACTTCATCGACCAGCTCGTCATGGATGCCGAGGCTGCTGTCAAGGTCATTCACGAGATGGGAGTCGGCGATACTGCACGTATCGGTATCGGTGGTCACTCTTACGGCGCGTTCATGACTGCCAACCTCATGACTCACACCAAGCTCTTCAAGGCTGGCATTGCTCGCTGTGGTGCTTACAACCGTACGCTCACTCCATTCGGCTTCCAGAGCGAGACACGTACCTACTGGGAAGCGAAGGAAGTCTATGACAACATGTCGCCATTCCAGTACGCCGACAAACTCAGCGGTGCACTCCTCCTCGTACATGGCGAGCTCGACAGCAACTCTGGCACCTTCCCTATCCAGACCGAGCGTTTCTATCAGGCGCTTAAGGGACACAAGGCTACCGTCCGCTACGTCGTACTCCCTCTCGAAAGTCACCACTTCTCAGCACGTGAGAATATGCTCCACCTCCTCTGGGAGCAGGATCAGTGGCTGGAAACGTATGTTAAGAATGCCAAGTAAAATGATGGCCATACAGGACTGCTAATGTATCATACAATGAGACCCCTTTCTCTCTATGCCCTCCTACTTGTCTTATCGAGTCTTCCGATAAGACTATATGCGGAATACAGTGATTATCGCAATCACAACGTAGATTCGCTAGAGCAGGTGATAAAGACTCAGCGACTTAAGCCAGACGAATTATCTGGCATCTACAAGTCGCTGATATCTGGCTATCAGCAGACTAATAGAGAAAAGTCTATCTACTATTCCAAATTAGAGATAGAGTTATCTGAGGAGCATCATTTCTACAATAGTTTATACGATGCTTGGATGATGATCGGTCTGCATGCATACGGTCAGTGCGATTATGACTCTGCGCTACACTGTTTCGACCGAGCTTTGCATGCCACAGAACTGATGGTCGGAGATAAACGCTATAATCAAGACGACCTGGATAATAACTACTCCCGTCTCTATGGCACATTGGGCAACCTGTATAATATACAAGGTAAGCTACATCTGGCGCTTGATTATTACCAGAAGGCTTTGCCTATCTTCAAACGTAATGGCTGGAAAGAGAGCGAATCTATTTTATATTATAATGTAGGAGAGCTTTATCTTGAATTAGGCAATTATGAGGCAGCTGAGGAAAATTATCAAGACGCGCTGGATGTAGCGCTTGAAACGGGGGATTCGCTGATGATCTGTGCTCCTTATTCCGGATTAGCAATGACAGCGCTCAATACTGGAAAATATGAGATAGCGCTGGATTATGCACAGCGTAGTATTGAATATTACAAGGATCACAAGGAAGATGAACTGAATAGCCTGCTGGACGGTTATGTGCTGTTTTCAAGAATCTATCAGTTAGGATTCCAAGACTTGGCTACTGCTCAGCAATATTTATCTGAAGGTCTGAAACTGGCTGAAGACAAGGCTAATCCTACCAATCTAAGCGATGCTTATGCCCAACAGGCGACTCTCTGCCTGGAGCGTGCAGAGTGGGCGAAAGCCATTGAGTGGGGCAAGATGGCTTTGGACGCAAATGACCAGGATCCTCAGCATAATGTCGGTGTCTTCAAGACACTGGCAGAGGCTTATGGTTCGATAGGAAATGCCACAGAAGCTAGAACCTATATCAACAAGCTGCATGAAACCATGGAGGAGCAGTCTTCGACGAAATACCAGTCGGCACTCTCTGAGATGGAGGTTCGTTATGAGACGCTCGAGAAAGAGGCTCAACTGCGCGAATTGGAACAGCGTCATCGTATGTCAAGATTGCAGAACTGGCTCTATCTGGGACTAATTGCCATTCTTGTTTTTATCGTAGCATTTATAATCCATTCTAGTAGACAGCGCCGGCGCATCAGCAATATGCAGTCACGACTGCAAGGTGAGACCGACGAACGAACCCGTCTGGGTCGAGACCTGCATGACCGACTGGGAGGATTGCTGACTTCCATTCAGATACAGTCAAACGAGGAGAAGATAAAAAGTCTGTCAAAGTTGGCGACGGAGGAGATGCGACGTGTGGCTCATCACCTCATGCCAGCTTCGCTCAAAGAGAAAGGTCTGGCTACGGCGCTAAGTGACTTCTGCCGTGTGAATCCGATAGTCAGCTTCTCTCATCATGGTCAAGATCTGCGACTACCAGAGCAACAGGAAGTGGTGCTTTACTGTGCTACTCATGAACTGGTCAATAATGCATTGAAGCATGCAAAGGCTTCGCACATCATGGTACAACTGATGATGGATGAAGAATATGCAGCGGTGATTGTGGCTGATAATGGCAAGGGATTTAATCCTGAAAGTGTGGCTAAGAATATGGGATTGCGTAATATCCGAGAGCGAGTAGAACTAATGCAAGGAAGGATGAATATCAGCAGTTCTTCGTCTGGCACTGAGATAAATATAGAAATACCCCGATAACTCGGAATCATTACAACAAATTAGTAGGCAAAACACATCCCCCAAATGGGGGTATTTGAAAGTGAGTAAATGGTTATGACGAAAAAACTTGTTATCTTTGTCGACGATATGATAAAGATAGCGATTTCAGATGACCATAAAGTCATCACACAGAGCCTGGAGACTATGCTCACACAGAGTGGCGGTTTCGAGGTCTTAGCTCATGCGGCCAATATTGCAGAATGTGAGGCCATGCTCGAACAGAACAATGACATTGACGTGCTCATTCTCGATGTAGGTATGCCCGACGGAAACAGCCTCGACTATGTTGAGACATGGAAAGACCGCTATCCTGACGTCCGTATCCTGGTGCTCTCTACTTATGCTGAAGCTGCGGTCATCAACCGCGCCCTGTCTTGTGGCGCTGATGGCTATGTACTGAAAACCTGCGGAAAAGAGGAGCTGCTGGAAGGTATCAGGACCGTAATCACAGGCGAGCAATATCTCTGCGCCGAGGTGGCTACGATCCTGAAAGAACATCCGCAGATGGATGTAGTGGAACTGACTCCTCGCGAACGAGAAGTTCTGAAGCTCATCGTAGAGGGATACAGTATCAAGATGATTGCAGACCGTCTCTGCCTTGGCTTCGAGACAGTGCACTCCTATTATAAATATCTGAAACTGAAGCTCGGTGTTCCAAACACCGCAGCGCTGGTGCGTGTGGCTATGGAGCAGAGACTAGTATAAATCTCGATCTCTTCACAACAACCATCTCCCCACAGAAACGAACAAAGTGTTCTCAAAAAGTATTTCATCCTAAACAGCGTACGCGCTTTAGCATGCCAAGACCTATTCATGCTAAACCGCGTACGCTGATTAGAATGCCATAACAAATGCATACTAAGCGCCGTACGCTGATTAGAATGCCACATCAAATGCATGCTAAGCGCCGTACGCCGATTAGAATGCCACAACAAATGCATGCTAAGCACCGTACGCCGATTAGAATGCATCTATCCATTTGCCTTCTTTCAACACCCAAGCTTCCCATCTGTTGAGAGGATGATTGCCTGGCACCACCTCGCGGTAGAGCCTTATGACAGGCCTACCATCGATGGTGTCGTTCTTTATCTGGGTATAGTTCTGCGGAGTCTCTGCCTTGCCCGTTTTCACGTTCCAGATGCCTCCCTTGGCAGAACGTGACTCTGTTAAATCGAAGGCAAAGACGTATGTACTATCAACGCGAGTCTTGATAGTCAGGCCCTTTGGCTTCTGAGCATGCAAAGCAAAAGGAATGATAAAGAATTGTGCTATAACAGCAATAAGGAGATTCTTCATTATAGTTTAAAGCTTCTCTATGTCTTCGTCGTACCAGTCAATATATTCTGCCTGCCCCATGTATTCTTCGGCAATGTCTTCTTTAAGTTTTGAGAGAGCATCAAACTGAGGAACGCCCGTCAGTTTATATAACTCAGCATAGGTATCTCTCAACTCTTTATAAACAGGAGGTAACTCAGTCGTAACTACATTCAGGCCTGCTATGATGGCATTTCGCCAGAGAGGAATATATTTGCTGTTGTATTCCTTTATATATGTCTGATGCTGCTCCTGCTTTATTTTCACTTTTCTGTTGAGTTCCTTGTCTGTATTCGTTTCATCAATGCCGAGGTCTGCAAGTTCCTTCTCTAGAGTCTCAACAGGTTTCTTGTATAAGCGGTTCCAGAGGTCTATTCCTTCAGCTCGTGATTCACGGCGTATCTTGCTTGTCTTCTGACCGAGTTCGTTTAGTCTTCTTGTCAGTCGGGCAACCTTCTCTTGAAGAGGGGCAACCATAGCCATCGTTGCAGCATCCTTCTTTCCTTTAGATGCAGCAGCCTGAACGCCCTCG
>JAZRXZ010000050.1:0-1467 GCA_045600445.1 Bacteroidales bacterium
TTAGTTGCATGACGTAGACCCGA
This sequence comes from Bacteroidales bacterium, assembly GCA_045600445.1. GTDB lineage: Bacteria > Bacteroidota > Bacteroidia > Bacteroidales > UBA3663 > Liminaster. Next base: position 24 of record JAZRXZ010000050.1, read on the forward strand.
AACTGGGTGACCTATCCATGAGCAGAGTGAAGTGGTGGTAAAACACCATGGAGGCTCGAACACACACCCTTTGAAAAGGATGGTGATGACTTGTGGATAGCGGAGAAATTCCAATCGAACTCAGAAATAGCTGGTTCTCCTCGAAATAGCTTTAGGGCTAGCCTCGATTAAGAGATTGGCGTAGGTAGAGCACTGAATGAGCTAGGGGGCCACAAAGCTTACCGAACTCTATCAAACTACGAATGGCGCGCAATCGTTCATCGGGAGTCAGACGGCGGGAGATAAGTTTCGTCGTCAAAAGGGAAACAGCCCAGATCAACAGCTAAGGTCCCGAAGTGTGTGTTAAGTGGGAAAGGATGTGCAACCGCTCAGACAACCAGGATGTTGGCTCAGAAGCAGCCACTCATTCAAAGAGTGCGTAATAGCTCACTGGTCGAGTAGTTGTGCGCCGAAGATGTAACGGGGCTAAAACACACCACCGAAGCTTTGGAATTGTCTTATGACAATTGGTAGAGGAGCATTGTGTATTGGGAGAAGCGGTACCGAGAGGAGCCGTGGACGATACAGAAGAGAGAATGCCGGTATAAGTAGCGCGAGGCATGCGAGAAACATGCCCGTCGATAGCCTAAGGATTCCTGGGGAAGGCTCGTCCGCCCAGGGTAAGTCAGGGCCTAAGCCGAGGACGGAAGGTCGTAGGCGATGGACAGCAGGTTGATATTCCTGCACTACCGAAGATTGTATGAGTGAAGCAGTGACACAGAAGGATAGCCTGAGCAGGGTAATGGTCATCCCTGTACAAGCGGCGAGGCTGGGAAGCAGTGAAGTACACTTCCCGAAAGGCTGGGCTGTGACGTGGAGTGAAAATAAGTAACGAAGCAGGTGATTTCACGCTGGCGAGAAAAGCTGCTAATGAGATCTGAGGTACCTGTACCGCAAACCGACACAGGTAGGCAAGGAGAGAATCCTAAGACGAACGGGAGAACACTTGTTAAGGAACTCGGCAAAATGACCCCGTAACTTCGGGAGAAGGGGTGCTGCAGAGATGCAGCCGCAGAGAAGAGTCCCAAGCGACTGTTTAGCAAAAACACAGGTATCTGCGAAAGCGAGAGCTGACGTATAGGTGCTGACACCTGCCCGGTGCTGGAAGGTTAAGGGGAACTGTTAGGGAAACCGAAGCAGAGAACCGAAGCCCCAGTAAACGGCGGCCGTAACTATAACGGTCCTAAGGTAGCGAAATTCCTTGTCGGGTAAGTTCCGACCCGCACGAATGGTGTAACGATTTGGGAGCTGTCTCAACAAGTGGCCCGGTGAAATTGAAGTATGTGTGAAGATGCACATTACCCGCGACTGGACGGAAAGACCCCGTAGAGCTTTACTGTAGCCTGATATTGAGATTTGGCAACAAATGTACAGAATAGGTGGGAGCCTAAGAAGGTAGGACGCC
>JAZRXZ010000051.1:0-1187 GCA_045600445.1 Bacteroidales bacterium
GTCGTTCCTCGCACGATGCTGTCATCGATCACCACCAGATTGTCTTCCTTCGGTCGAACCACACCATACGTAATGTCATAGACGTGAGCGGCAAGATCGTTGCGCGAACCGCCTTCGGTAATAAACGTGCGGAGCTTAATGTCCTTGGCCACAATCTTTTCTGCACGAATCTTCGGGTTGAGTTCTCGCATACCATCGACCATGCCCATGTATGCCACTTCGGCCGTATTTGGGATGTATGAGATGACGGTATTGTCGGTTTCTCCGTTGATTGCCTTGAGGATGGCTGGCTGCAACTGACGGCCGAGGGTCTTGCGCTCCTGATGGATGTCTCGGTCGTTGCCTCGGCTGAAATAGATGCGCTCGAAGCTGCACTTCGCATTCTGCTTGGCTGGCAGGATCTGCTTCAATGAGACGTTGGCGTTGCGATTGACGATCAACGCCTGTCCGGGTTGCAGTTCGTTGATCTGTTCGCTCTCGATGGCGAAGGTCGTCTGCAATACAGGACGTTCGCTGGCGATGGCTACGATCTCATCATCTGCATAATAGAAAGCCGGACGGATGCCCCAAGGATCGCGCATCGAGAAGAGCTCGCCACTACCCGTGAGGCCGCACATCACGTAACCGCCATCGAAGTGTGGCATGGTGGTTTTGAGCACGTTGGCCACATCGATGTGACTGTCGATGTAATCGGTAATCTGCATGCCTTCGAGGCCTTTGTCCTTAGCGATGTTGAAGAGTCGCTCCACCTCACGATCGAGGCGATGACCCATGAGTTCGAGGAGAATATATGAGTCGCTATAGATGCGAGGGTACTGGCCTTGGCGGGTCAATACATCGAACACCTCAGCGATATTGGTCATGTTGAAGTTGCCGCAGAGACAGAGGTTCTTAGCTCTCCAGTTGTTGCGGCGGAGGAAAGGGTGCACGTACTTCAATCCACCCTTGCCCGTGGTAGAATAACGAAGATGACCCATGTACAGCTCGCCATGGAAGGCAGGGCCGGCACAAGGGTCGTCGGGATCGGTAGTAGCTACCTGACGGTAAACAGAGGCGAATACACGGTCGATGGCGTCTTTGCCCTCGGCTTTTTCGCGATACATGTATTCATGTCCGGGTTGCTGATCGAGTTGGACACAGGCGATACCTGCACCCTCCTGTCCGCGGTTGTGTTGTTTCTCCATCAT
>JAZRXZ010000052.1:0-83010 GCA_045600445.1 Bacteroidales bacterium
GCAGACGCGACTGAAGGAGATTGATGAATGGCTGCGCCGCCGTTACCGCATGTGTATATGCAAGGTCTGGAAGAAATGCAGCACGTAGGTGAAGCACCTCAACAAGTGCGTCATTGCAGAATGGCAAGCCTATGAATGGGGTAACAGCAGCAAGATGTATTGGCGAGTTGCAAAGAGTCCGATTCTACATCAGGCTATTAGCAATGAGTCATTACAGAAGCAAGGCTGGCCATGTCTGCTGGACTATCATCGTTTAATAGTCCGCGTGCAATAATAAGGAACCGCCGTATGCCGAACGGCACGTACGGTGGTGTGAGAGGTCGGTAAACGTGAAAGTAGGAGATAAACGCCTACGACTAGCGTTTACCTCCTACTCGATTCCTGAACCTGATTTTTTGTCATTTTTCCTTTCTATCTTTGCACCACGAAAACTAAGAGACGAGTGCCGGAGAGAAGATCAACGGTAACTTAGAAAACATGAACTATAAATAATGTGCTTAAAAAAGAATGGAGACATTAAGACTTTCAGAACACTTCCTACTGGGGGAGTTTATCAAAAGCGAGACGGCTGAGCGCCTGGGCATTGACAACCAGCCACCGTCAGCCTTCGTGCCACGGCTGGAGAACCTCTGCCGCCAGGTGCTGGAGCCGCTGCGTGAGTGGGCCGGTGAGCCGGTGGTGATCACAAGCGGATATCGCTGCCCTGAGCTCAACCGCCGCGTGGGTGGGGTGCCCAGCAGCCAGCATACCTTAGGCATGGCGGCCGACATACGCTTGCCGCTGACCGATGCTACCTGGGGCGACGGCCGCCGTCACACCGACATGGTGAAGGGCCGTGAGTGGTTGGACTATATCATCAACCACACTGACTTCGACGAGGTGATCATGGAGACCTCTGATCGGAAGAACTTCTGGCTGCACGTGAGCTGTCAGCCAGATCTTAGCAAGAACCGCCATAAGGTGATTCGATTTATGCTCAAAAAGTAAGACTATGAATCAGATTATGATTACAGGTGTGGCCACCTATGATGGTGAGCACTTCTTCTTCGCACCAGATGCGTCGAATGCTAACTCCGTAGAGAAGCTCGACCTCCTCGGCAAGAGCCGACAGTTGAGCGACGGAAGCTATGAGTTCCTGCCCATTGACCGTGGTCACCGCTCACGCGCCAAGCTGATCAAGAAGCTGGCACATGGGCGTGCCAGTGAGACGATTGACGGATTTATCTCGCTCACCATCAAGGTGGCAGTGACAGAGAATGTCTGCATCAGTGAGACCATCCGAGAGGAGGCTCTGGCTGCGGTAGTGGCCATCAGAAACTACCAGTTGTGCCGATGATTATACTAAATCATGAGTGTATATAGAATCATATATCGTGACGGGAAGAAGGTGATGCTTCCCGTCACTACCCGAGAGGAATATCTGGCCCTGCGCAACAGTGAGCAGAACCGCCGTGCGGACAAGATGCACCTGCTGCAGTGCAACTACAGCTGCATACCGGGCGAAGACGGGCTGCTGCGCGGCTGCAAGACGCTGAGTGACACCGTGGGCATGGATGTGGACTTTGACCCCACTGACCCCGCCTATGAGCAGAAGATGGCCGAGGTGCCAAATCTGATACTGGCTAAGAGGGACGAGGTGGGGCTCAGGATGCTTGAGCGGTCTTACTCTAAGGGCTACCATCTGGTCTTCTGCCGCCGCCCCGAACTGACGCAGGAGGAGAACCTGCGCTGGGCCAGCGCGGTGCTGGGCGTGAAGTATGATGAGGGTGCGAAGGACCCGACGCGTGTGTTCTTTACGCCTGCCGATAAGCTGATCTTCCTCGATGATGAGATATTCAAAGTGAAGACCCTCCCCAACCCGCTCCCGTTAATGGGAGAGGAAGTAGTTACTCCCGCAAAAGAAGAGTCACAACAGAATGACTCCTCATTTAAGAGAGAGGTGTCTCCTTGTGAGGCAGAGAGGGTCTCTTTGTCTGCCTTTGACCTCTGTGTAAAGGAGGCTGGCCTTGACGCTGCGAAGCTCGATGTGTGGGGTGAGCATAACTGGCACAGCAACCTCATGGCCGTGCTCAGCATTGGCCTGCCTAAGCTGATGAGCCGTGAGCAGCTCTGGGCGGTGGTGCAGACACGCCTGCCTAACTATGCGCAGACGCAGGACTGCAAGGCGCTCATCGACTACTTCTATGAGAACTACACCGCCGACAAGGGCTTCATGAGCGTGGCTTTGCGAAGCATCAATGCCAAGGCGCAAGGAGTTATGTGTGAGGAGACAGGAGTGAAGAGTGAGGAGTCTGGCGCTAAGAATGAGGAGGAAGACTCTCTGCTGGGTGCCATGCAGGAGGGGTGGAACCCGCCACCCTTGCCTAAGAAGCTGCCTCGGCTCACTCAGCTGCTGGTGAAGCCGTTCCCTGTGCAGTATCACCCCATGCTGGTGGTGACGAGTCTGGTGCTGCAGGGCGCCATAGCCAGCCACTACAGGGCCACTTATCTGGATGGGCGCACCATCGGGGCCAACCTCTATGCTGCCTTGATAGCGGGTTCGGGCAAGGGCAAGAACTGGGTGTCAATGCTCTTTGACATCATGACACGTCACACGCTGCAAAGCTGGGACGATGCCGAGTGGCGCAAAGTGCACGAGAATGAGCAGATGCGCGACAAGATGAAGAACAGCAAGGATTGCCCCGCCAAGTACCACCCCAAGCTCCGCATCATGGAGACCATGAGCAAGACCTCGCTGCTGGAGGTGCAGACCAATCTGGGCGAGAATGGCATGATACTGTGCAAATACTCTGAGAGCGACGAGCTTGCCAACTCATCACGTGCAGCCTTCTCAAACATCTCGGTGATACTGCGCAAGGCATGGGATCTGGACATGCACCGCCAGTTCTACATGAGCGAAGCAAGCTGTAATACCCAGTGCCGCCTGAACGCTGCCATACTACTGACGGGTACGCCCAAGAGTGTGCTCTCACGCCTCTTCGCAGACACCGAGAATGGTATGATGCAGCGCTTCATACCCATGATCATGCCCCGGCTGAAACGCACCTTCCGCCCTCCGGTATTCACCCCTTTGACCCCCGATGAGGAGGCTGAGCGTGACGCGTTGCTGGTGAACCTCTGGCAGAAAGACCTCTCGCTGGCTGACCAGACGCTGACGCTGGAGATGCCTAAGACGGAGAAGCTGATAGGAGAGTGGTATGACGCACTGGAGGAGCGTTATAATGACGGTGAGCTGACCGAGGCCGAGGCAGACCTCTCACACCGCGTGGGGCAGTTCATGCAGCGTGCCGCCATCCCCTTTGTGGCACTCTATGGCGAGGAGAGCCGTGAGGTGCTCGAGCTGATGCGCTGGCTGGGCGACTTTGCCTATTACAACATCTGCCACATCTTCGGCATGCGTGTGACTGAAGACCTGCGTGCATCGGACGAGATGCTCTCTCAGCGCCTGGATGGCCGCAAGACCGCCGAGCCGCTGCTCTCTAAACTGGCCGAGGTCTTCACCGTGCAGGAGATGCAGGAGGTGCGCCAGCGCGAAGGCCAGAGTGCCGATGTGAGGATGCTCCTCTCACGCTACTGCCGCTGCGGTAAGCTGGTGAAGGTGGGGCGCGGAGTGTATAAGAAAGTAGGGAGTTAGGACGGTAGGAAGTTAACGAATGTAACACAATAACCGTTACAAAATACACAGAGGCCAGGTTACAAAACCAGACGATTTGCTGTTATTTTTAGCGGGTAAGGTATTTTTGAATACCAGAATTTGGTAATTTTATTAAGAATATGTATATTTGCGCGTGATTAAATTATAATATCATGCGCAAATTCTTTTTTCTTATTCTCATGACTGCACTGTCGGTCATGGCTGTAAAGGCTCAGGACAAGGCCACCGATTATGATATGGGCGAGGCCCCTGGCTTTGAGTTCGTCTTTGAGATCCGCGCTGAGATTGGCGAGGCTTACCAGTGTGGTGAGGCTTACTTTGGCACACGCAATATCATCCCTATCACAGGCGGCACGTTTGCTGGTCCTGCTGGCCGTGGCACCATCATACCGGGTGGAGCAGATCATCAGCTGGTAGATAAGGAGACTGGCCGCACACAGCTGGAGGCTATCTATACCATCCGCACCGACGATGGTGTGAACATTCATGTGCGCAATGTAGGTATCCTCAACAATGGTCCTGACGGCTTCTACTTCCGCACAGCGCCGAAGTTCGAGGCTCCACGTGACAGCAAGTATGGCTGGCTCAATGATGCCATCTTCGTGTGTGTGCCAGGTTTTGGCGAGGGGTACATCTCGCTGAAGATGTGGAAGGTGAAGTGATCTTTTTGACCAATATCAGGTAGTACATATCAAATAACAAATAAAAGCTTGCGTCATATCCTCTGCATACTCCTGCTCTTCCTGCTGCTGACAGTCACCGGCTGCCGCGTGGCGCGTCACATCCCCCAGGGAGAGGCTGTAGTGAGTAAGGTGGAGGTGCGTATAGATGGTCAGACCTCCAGCGCGGCTGACCTGCGTATGGCTACGGTGCAGAAACCTTATCATCGTACATTCGGTTTCCTGCCGATGGGCGTGTGGATGTGGCACCCTGACACTACGACGTTCTGGTACAGGATGCGTGGGCGTCTGGGCAGTGAGCCTCCTATCTATAACGAAGAGTCTGCCCGTCGTACAGAGCGTGCCTTGCAGGTGGTGATGCAGCGCAAAGGATTCCTTGACGCGGAGGTCTCTCACCGCACAATAGTAGAGAACCAGAAGGCCCGTGTGATCTATAACATCTCGAGCAACCGTCCCCGCAGGCTGTCGGCCATCCGCTATCAGGTGCAGGATACTACCTTGCATTCTGCCATTCTGCAGGGGCGCGAACAGGGCCAGTTGCACGTAGGTGACCTGCTGGACCATAGTGCTTTGGAGAATGAGCGCCAGCGTATCACGACGATGATGCGTGAGCATGGCTACTGGAGCTTCAACAAGGAGAATATCTCGTATATTGCCGATACGCTCAAAGGCAAGGAGGAGGTAGATCTGACCATCCGCATTGATGGAGAGCATGAGCAGTGGCGATTCCGCAAGGTGCACTTCCTGGCCAACTTCAATATCCTCTCACAGACGGGTACTGACTCTCTGACACAGCACTTCCGTGAGCTTGACCAGCCGGGCTTTGACCTGACTTACTCGGGTGATCAATGCTATCTGCGTGATCCTGTCTTGCTCCGTAGCTGTGAGGTAATCCCGGGGCAGCTTTACAGCGAGAGTGCCATCCGTAACACGTATTCGGCGCTGAGCCGTCTGCACATCCTGCGCTATGTCAACCTCCGTGTGGAGGCGGTGTCGGCAGAGGGTGAAGATCCTGCGCTTGACTGTTTTGTCTACCTGTCTCCACAGAGCAATCACGCCGTGCAGTTTGAGGTAGATGGCACCAATACGGCTGGTGATCTGGGCTTTGCCCTGGCCTTGTCTTATCAGCACAGAAACCTTTTCCGTGGCAGTGAGGCGTTCACTACGCGACTGAAAGGCGGCTATGAGTCATTGACCGGCAATGTGGAGAATCTGGTCAACAAGAACTACTCGGAGTATGCCGCTGAGTTCGGCCTTGACATTCCGCGTTTCCTGTTCCCTTTCCTGAGCGAGGAGGTGAGGCGTAAGAGTCGCGCCTCGTCACTGTTCAAAGCCAGTTTCTCGCATCAGAGTCGTCCGGAATATACGCGTATCATCACACAGGGAGCTTTTGGCTATAAGTGGAACTCACCGTCGGCGCATCATACCTGGGATATTCTCAATCTCAGCTACGTGCATCTGCCAGAGCAGAGCGAGACCTTTAAGCAGCTGATAGAGAACCTGGGTCCGATCAGTTACAGCAGCTACAGCAGCCACTTCATCCTCGGTATGAACTACACGCTCTACCTGGGTAACAATACGCTTACCACCGGCCGCCAGCAGCATACGACTAAGACGCTGTGGTCATTGCGCATCAATCCAGAGATTGCGGGTAATGTGCTCTCAGGATTCAGCAATATGTTCAATGCACGTGAGGTGGACGGGCGATATAAGATTGTGGCTCAGCCCTTTGAGCAATATGCCCGACTGGATGTGGACTGGAGCAGCAGCCTCTTCCTCTCTGAGCGAAGCCGTCTGGCACTGCGTGCTGCCGGTGGCGTGGCTGTACCGTATGGCAATAGTGATGTAATGCCGTTTGAGAAACGTTACTACAGCGGTGGCGCTAACTCGGTGCGTGGATGGTCAGTACGTGAGCTGGGTCCTGGACGATATAAGAGTGCGGATGCGAAGAAATTCAATTTCTTCAATCAGTGTGGCGATGTGCGACTGGATACTTCTGTGGAGCTACGTACCAACCTCTTCTGGAAGTTTGAGTCGGCGCTCTTTGTCGATGCTGGCAATGTCTGGACTATCAAACCGTATGACAACCAGGAAGGCGGCGAGATTACGTCTGACTTCTATAAGCAGATAGCTGCCTCGTGGGGAGTAGGCCTGCGCGTGGTGACTGACTTTGTGATACTCCGACTTGACTGGGGCTTCAAGGCGCATGATCCGTCAATCGATGCGGATGAACGATGGGCCATCCGCCACCCGTTCCGCTCAAATCATAACACGCTGCACTTTGCGGTAGGTTACCCTTTCTAAGACATTTATTTTCTGATTATGAAAGATACATATAATGAATTATTAGCCGAAGCTATACGTAATTACTGGGAGCTGCCTGCTCTGTGTAATTTCGAAGCCGAGAGCTATACCTATGCTGAGGTGGGTGAGCGCATTGCCCGCTACCATCTGGCCTGGCAGGAGGCCGGACTGCAGCCGGGATTCCGTGTAGCACTCTGTGGCCGTAATAGTGCAGAGTGGTGCATTGGCCTGCTGGCTGCCTTCTCATACGGCGCGGTGGCTGTGCCGTTGCTCAATGAGTTTACGCCAGATATGGTGATCCGTCTGGTCAATCACAGCGAGGCGCAGCTGCTGCTCGTCAGCCAGCAGATCCTCAAGTCGCTGGAGGCTGAGATCAAGAAGGAGTTGCCTGATCTGAAGATCTGTACCTTCGAGAAGCAGGAGATGGTGGAGGAACTCTTCAAGCAGCGTTATCCTGAGGGCTACAAACCCTCGGACGTGGTTTTTTACGAGCAGAGCGCCGACGAACTGCTGATGATCAACTACACCAGCGGCACGACGTCAGAGCCTAAGGGCGTGATGATCCCCCAGCGTGCTGTGTGGAGCAACATGGCGTTTGCCAAGGAGGTGCTGCCATTCCTGGGCAAGGGGCAGAAGGTGGTTTCTATGCTGCCAACGGCTCACCTCTATGGTATGGCATTTGAACTGCTCTATGAGTTTATCGTGGGCATCAATATCACTTTCCTCAACCGTGCACTGAGCCCTAATATCATCCTCAAGGCATTGACCACCGTTAAGCCTGACTTGATTGTCGTTGTGCCAATGATTATTGAGAAAGTGGTGCGTAAGGGCTTGATGCCTAAGTATAACGCTCCGCTGATGAAGGTGCTGCGCAACATTCCGCTGGTAGGAAGTTTCGTCAAGAAGAAGTTCCGCGACGGCCTTTATTCCGCACTGGGTGGCAACTTCTACGAGGTTATTATCGGCGGTGCTGGCCTCAATGGCGAGGTGGAGTCTATCCTGAAGGATATCAAGTTCCCATACACCGTGGGCTACGGCATGACGGAGTGTGCACCTATCATCGGTTACCGTGATTGGCAGTCATTTGTGCCAACCTCTTGTGGCCGTCCGGCTCCTCGTATGGAGGTGCGTATTGACAGCGCTGATCCGGTCAACGTGCCAGGCGAAATTATCACGCGCGGCATGAATGTCATGCTTGGCTATTATAAGAATGAGGAAGCTACGCAGCGTGCCATTGACGCTGAAGGCTGGCTCCACACCGGTGATATGGGTGTGATGGATGCTGACAACAATATCTTCATCCGTGGCCGTATCAAGAACATGCTGCTCTCACCATCGGGCCAGAACGTCTATCCTGAGGAGATTGAGGCTGTGGTCAATGGTATGCCATACGTCGTAGAGAGCGTAGTCGTGCAGCGTGAGCACCGCCTCATTGCTCTGGTCTTCCCTGACCGTAAGGCCGCTGCTGACGCGGGTCTGGCCAATGACGAAGCTATCCTGAAGCTGCTCCATAGCCGCCAGAATGACGTCAACAAGAACTTCCCATCGTATGCTCATATCAATGCTATTGAGCTGGTACAGGAGGAGTTTGAGAAGACGCCTAAGAAGTCAATTAAGAGATTCTTGTATTCATAAACCCCTAATAATAATCTTATTATGAAAAAATCTATTCTTGCCGCCCTTGCCCTTGCTGCCACTACAGCATTTGCGCAGGAGGCTATCACACCAGAGGTGCTGCAGCAGTTGCAGCAGAAAGAGACTGTTGCTGACAAGGCCATCCGTAATGCTATGGCTAGCAACAACATCAGTGTATTGGCCACCGATGCTTCTACACTTATCCCTATCGATGATCACTTCACCTATCGTGTACCTAACAAGGGTATTACCAATCAGGCAAGCAGTGGACGCTGCTGGCTCTTCACTGGTATGAACGTCCTTCGCAGCAAGGCTATCAACCGCTATAACCTCAAGGGCCTGGAGCTCTCTCAGTGCTACCTTTTCTTCTATGATCAGCTGGAGAAGGCCAACCTCTTCCTGCAGGGCGTCATTGACACTCGTAAGAAGCCTATGGATGACCGTATGGTAGACTGGCTCTTCCAGAATCCACTCTCTGATGGTGGTACTTTCTGCGGTGTGGCTGACCTCGTACAGAAGTATGGTGTGGTTCCATCGGAGGTAATGCCAGACAACTATCAGGCTGCCAACACTGGCCAGATCACCAACCTCCTCAAGCTCAAGCTCCGCGAGATGGGCCTCGAGCTCCGTGATAAGGGCAACAATGTGAAGACCCGTCAGAGCGACATTGCCATCAACAAGGACCTCGAGAAGACCAAGGTTGAGATGCTCGGCACTATCTACCGCATCCTCACCCTTGCTTACGGCGTGCCTCCAACAGAGTTCACCTGGACTCAGCGCAACGCTAAGGACGAGGTAGTCAGCACCGAGAAGTATACTCCTAAGTCATTCTATACCAAGTTCTGGCAGGACGAGGATCTCTATGATAACTACATCATGGTGATGAATGACCCACTCCGTGAGTACTACAAGACCTACCAGATTGAGTATGACCGTCACACCTATGATGGCCACGACTGGGTTTACCTCAACCTCCCTGTTGACGAGATCAAGCCATTGGCTATTGAGTCTCTTAAGGATACTACTGCTATGTATTTCTCTTGCGACGTAGGTAAGTTTGCTAACCGCAAGAGCGGCCTCCTCTCTCTCCAGAACTTCGACTACGAGTCTCTCCTCGGCACTACCTTCAATATGAACAAGCGTGAGCGCGTAATGACCCATGCTTCGGGTTCTAGCCACGCTATGACTATGGTAGCTGTAGACATTGACCAGACATCTAAGGACCTGAAGGTCAACAAGTGGATGGTAGAGAACTCTTGGGGTGCAACCAGCGGATACAAGGGCCACATGATCATGACCGATGAGTGGTTTAATGAGTATATGTTCCGCCTCGTTATCAAGAAGTGCTACGTTGACCAGAAGTACCTTGACATGCTCAAGCAGAAGCCTATCATGCTCCCAGCTTGGGATCCTATGTTTATGGGTGAGGAGTAACCCTCTTATAAGCTAGGGCACTGCTTATGCCCTAAAATCTATGAAAGCATTTGACATTAACTATATTGACCAACTCAGTGAGCAGCAGGTACGTTACCTGTTGCGCTCTGAGCTGGAGCGTAATAAGCTGCTTATCAGCCGTAATAACTTCAAGCTGTTCCGTTATGAAGTAGTCGAGGATGTCATGGTCATTCTCTGCAATGATCCGGAAGGTAAACAGCTGCACCTGGCTTTTGAGAATTTCAGCAAAGTTGCTCCGAACTATTACTTCGATGAGACTGAGCATCAGAAGATTGTAGAGATTCTCAGACGTATTGCCAATGAACCTGATTTCCCAAAGACCGGAACACAGGAATTCCTGATCAAAGAAGGACCGGAGGTCTGCACCGAGTATACCTGTCTCTTCGACGATGAAGGCAAGGTGACTACTGTGGTAGGTCAGTATCTGGATGTCTATCTGACTCGTGACAAAATGCATGAGACCATCAAGATGCTCAACGAGCAGATTGCCATGACTGATATCATGCGTCACTCATTTGAGACGATGATTTACATTGACTTACACGATTTTTCGTTCAAGCTTCTGCAAGGTACTGCTGCTGTACGTGCGGCCAGCCAGAAGGTAAATACCGTACTTGAACTGGGTGAGCTCTTCTGCCAGTATTATGTGGATGAAGAGTATCAGGAAGGCTTTCGTAATTTCATCAGTGAGATTACGATCAATGACCGCTTCCAGACCAACCGCTTTATCTCTTATGAGTATCTGACCAAGAATATCGGTTGGTGCCATGCACGTATCATGCCGGGTGAGATGGATTCTAAGGGCCAGTACATGACTGCTATCTTTACTACTGAGACTGCGGCTGACCATCATAAGGAGCTCAGCGTCTTGCGTGTAGCAGCTATGCGTGACGCGCTTACGGGCATCATGAACCGTTACTCCGGTGAGCGTGCTATCAACGAGGTGCTCCGCCGCCGTGAACCTTCTATCTATGCCATCTTCGACTGTGACTACTTCAAGATGATCAATGATAAGCTCGGTCATCCGATTGGTGACCAGGTGCTGATTGAAGTGGCACGTTCACTCAGTGACGTCTTCCCACGTGACATTGTCATGCGACTGGGTGGCGATGAGTTTGTTGTCTTTATCGTCAATCCTGAAACCGTGGCTCAGGCGCAGCAGGAGGGAGCTTCATCTGTTATTGCTCCACTCAAGAAGCGTCTGAAGAAGATTGATATCCCTCAGCTTCATAGTACGCCTAATCTTAGCTGTGGCATGGTAGTCATCCCTGCTGGTTCTGAGCATGACCTGACTGCCATTTATGAGCTGGCTGATAAGAAACTGTATGAAGCCAAGATCTTACATAATGGAAGTGTGAGAAGTGCTGAGATATGATTTCACATAACAACTATAGGTTGCCAATTTCTGACTAACTAGTTATTATTTTCTTACTACCTGGTTATTATTTTCCGAATAACTGGTTATTATTTTCTTACTAACTGGTTATCAGTTTTTGACAGATAGGTACAAAAAAATCACCACCCTCATTGTAATAAATACAGGAGGGTGGTGATTGTTTGTTTGATTGTTATTGCCAGTTATTAATGATTATGTAATATGGATTACATATTGCTGGTCTTATTCTTCTTCACTGGGTCACAGGTTAGACCTACGCCGAGTTTCTTGAAGATCTTCTGATCTACATCCGAGAGCATGACGGTGCAGTGTACCTGACAGCCGCGGAGCTTAGGCAACTGAGCCAGTGCCTTGCGGCAGTTCTCATCGTGCTGAGAGAGTACGCTGAGGGCTACGAGCACCTCATCGGTGTGGAGGCGTGGGTTGTGGCCGCCGAGGTACTCTACCTTGGTCTTCTGGATTGGCTCAATCATGTCCTGAGGAATGAGCTTCAACTCATGGTCAATCTCAGCCAGGTGCTTCATTGTGTTGATGAGCAATGCAGCGCTGCAGCCGAGCAAGTCGCTGCTATGAGCGGTGATGATAGTGCCGTCCTCCAGCTCAATAGCTGCTGAGGTGTGACCTGTCTGCTCCTTCTGCTCACGTGCAGCCACGGTGGTCTTGCGGTAAGCGCTGTTGATGCCTGCCTGCTTGAAGAGGAGGGCAATCTTGCTGACCTCGTGCTCGTTACCATCTGCATTGGCCATGTGGTTGAGGGCAGTGTAGTAGCGGCGGATAATCTCATTCTTCGAAGCTGTGCAGCAAACCTCATCGTCACTGATGCAGTAACCTACCATGTTGACGCCCATGTCTGTTGGTGACTTGTATGGGTTCTCGCCATAGATACCCTCAAACAATGCGTTGAGCACAGGGAAGATCTCAATGTCGCGGTTGTAGTTGATGGCAATCTTGTTATATGCATCCATGTGGAATGGGTCAATCATATTGACGTCATTCAAGTCAGCCGTTGCAGCCTCGTAGGCGATGTTAACTGGGTGCTTGAGTGGGAGGTTCCAGACAGGGAAGGTCTCAAACTTAGCGTAACCAGCAGTAATGCCGCGCTTGTGCTCATTGTAGAGCTGGCTCAAGCATACTGCCATCTTGCCGCTACCAGGACCAGGAGCCGTCACAATGACGAGTGGGCGAGTGGTCTCTACGTAATCATTCTTGCCGAAGCCCTCGTCAGAGTCGATGAGTGCCACGTCGTGAGGATAACCCTCGATGGTGTAGTGATAGTAAGCCTTGATGCCCATACGCTCAAGCTTCTGGCGATAGGAGTCAGCGCTGCTCTGGCCATTATAGTGGGTGATGACTACCGAGCCGACCATGAAACCACGGTTCATGAACTCAGTGCGCAGACGCAGCACGTCCATGTCGTAGGTAATACCGAGGTCCTGACGCACCTTGTTCTTCTCAATGTCAAGGGCAGAGATGACAATGACGATTTCGATCTGGTCAGCCAGCTGCTTGAACATACGCAACTTACTGTCTGGCTGGAAGCCTGGCAGTACGCGTGAAGCATGATGATCGTCGAAGAGTTTACCTCCTAACTCGAGGTAGAGTTTGTTGCCAAACTTGGCAATACGTTCCTTAATATGCTCAGATTGGATTTTGAGATATTTGTCGTTATCGAAACCAATTTGCATAGTAGTTTTCTTTATATATTAATAAGGAGTGAAAAACACAAAAATAACGCGTGCAAATATACTAAATATTTTTGGAATAATCAAATATTTGGTCGAAGAATTCAAGTAAATTTGTCGAAAGAAGGAGAATTAATGAAAGATTTCGTCGAAATACAGGTGTCATTTCGTCGAAATCTATTTTTCTATTGTGCTAAATCATGCTACCTTTGCAGTGTCAAAAAACAAAAATGACAAGCAGAATATAAATTGTAAATTGTAAATCATAAACATTACGCAATATGAAAAAGACATCTTACACCAGCCTCCTTCTTACGGGAATCCTCCTCGCATCAGCTATGACCACCCCAGCCCTTGCTCAGAAAAAGAGCAAGCAAGCCAAAACACAGCCAAAAGTATCCTATGAGATAGCCGACTCTACGACCAATGAGATTGGCGTAGTGCATAATCTCGACGAGTTCGTCATTGCTGTACAGAAACCTCTCATCAAGGTCGAAGGCGACAAGATAGCCTACAGCGTCAAAGATGACCCTGACGCCAAGACCAACACACTACTTGAGATGCTCCGCAAGGTGCCTATGGTCACTGTCGATGGAGAGGATAATATCCAGGTCAATGGTAGCTCAAACTTCCAGATCTTCATGAATGGCAAGCCAAGCCCTATGCTCAGCGGTAGCCCTAAGGACGTGCTCAAAGCCATTCCAGCGCAGAGTATCAAGCACATAGAGGTCATTACCAACCCTGGTGCCAAGTACGATGCCGAGGGCGTAGGTGGCATCCTCAACTTCATCACCGACCAGAAGCAGGGCATGGAAGGTTATACCGGAAGCGTCGCTCTGCAAAGCGGTAACCGTGTGACGGGCGGCAATGCTTACGTCATGGTGCAGAAAGACAAGCTTACCCTCACGGTCAATGCCAGCGATATGTATATCAACACCCCAGAAATCGAGACAAACACCATGAGGAAGAACCTTGCTGAGGGTTCCTCCGTTACCTCAAACACCACAACCAAGGGCAGCAGCAACATGGCCTTCGCTACCGTTGATGCAAACTACCAGTTTGATGAGAAGAACAACCTCTCAGCCACTGTGAGCCTCATGGACATGAACTCAAAGACAGACATGGACATGCTCACCAGCACCGTGCCTGGCAGCGACTATACCCAGACCAATAATAATAAGATGCGCAATACCTCGATCAATGCCAGCGTCGATTATACGCATACTTACAGCGATAATCCGCGCCACACGCTGACCACCGCTTACCGCTTCAATGCTTCTCCTCGCAAAAACGATATGCTCACCGAGTATTCGGGTATTAACATCCCTGATTATGATCGTGTTGATAAGAATAATATGACCGAGCACACCCTGCAGCTCGACTATACCCGGCCGCTCTCTCCGTCCAATACTTTCGAGGCCGGCGGTAAGTACGTCTATCGCCAGAGTACCAGCGTCTCTGACCTGCTCGACTATGAGCACCAGAACTCCATCGGTGCCCTCTACGGCACCTTCTCACAGACCTTGGGCAAGGTGACTCTCAAGGCTGGCCTCCGCTATGAGTTCACCTCGCAGGAAGTGACTTATAATAAGGGCAATGGCGAAGATTTCTCGCTTACCTACAACAACTGGGTGCCAAACCTCACCGTCTCTTATGCGCCAACCTTCGGCAACAACCTCTCGCTGAGCTACAATATGCGTATCAGTCGCCCAGGCATTTCGGTGCTCAATCCTTACCGCAACACCCAGGATCTGCACAACATCAGCTTCGGTAATCCTAACCTCGAAGTAGAGAAGTCGCACAACCTGCAATTTACTTATAACTACTTCTCTGCCAAGGCGATGTTCAACGCCAGCCTCCGCTATTCGTACCTCGATAACGGTGTAGAGTCATACTCCTTCCTCGACGATAACGTGCTCTACAGCACCTACGGCAACATCGGGCAGCGCCAGAACACCGCACTGAGCCTCTTCGCTTCGTTGAGCCTCACCCCAAAGACGCGACTGACCCTCAACAGCACCACCTCATACATTGACCTCCGTGCTTCGCAGATGGGATACAAGAACAGTGGCTTCCAGGAGATGGCCATGATCAACCTCCAGCAGACCCTGCCTTGGGACCTCAAGCTCTCTGCCATGTTCATGGTAAATACCCCTTCGGTGACCCTCCAGGGCGAGTCAGCAGGCATGAACATGCACATGCTGGGCCTCACCAAGACCTTCCTCAATGATCGTCTCAGCGTGGGTATCAACACGGTCAATCCATTCCATAGCTCCATGACCATGAAGATGACCTCAGAAGGAACTGGCTACACTAGTACGAGCACCACCAAGGTCTCTATGGCCACCATCCTCGCCAACGCCTCTTACCGCTTCGGTGACCTCAAGCTCAAGCAGCAGACACGTCGCACCGAGATTGAGAATGATGTGCTCGATGTGAAGAGCAGTAGTGAGCAGATCAATGGAGTCTTCCAGGGAATGTAATCTTTTACTACACTTTTTACTACTAAGTTTAGCACTCGCTAAACCTGAGTAAATTATCATAGATTGTCACGAATTATATCATAAATTATTATTTTTGAGAAATTCATGACAATTTATGATAATTCGTGTAAAATATAATTCGAAAATTTGGATTTTTACGAGAAGATATTTAATTTTGCACCAGATTTATAAGAATATGTCACAGACCTTAAAACAAAATATCGTACTTCTGATCGTCCAGCTCATAGTCTGGATTGTCATGATTCTCGCACCGGCATGTGTGAGTTATCTGATGGATCCGAGCTCTCCGCGCCACTGGATGTTTTTTGGCCAGGCCATGACCATCCTCGCGCCTATGTGCCTGATTTACATGGTCAGTTTCTATCTCCTTGTACCTTATCTCTATTTCCGCGGACACAAGTTGCTCTATGCCCTCTCGACGCTCGCTCTGCTCATACTCGTCAACTATCGCTTCTTTTTTGGCGATGTGTCGATGCTCCCCAAACCCTGGCAGGATGGCTTCTATTCGCTGATTGGCACCAATTTCTTCATTCATCTTATCGTCGCCTTTGCGGCCTTCGCTTTACGCAATTATCTGCGCACGCTGAGCATCCAGCACAAGCTCGAGGAGGAGCAGCGCAAGAGCACCGAAGCCGAGCTCACCTGGCTCAAAAATCAGCTCAATCCGCATTTTCTGTTCAATTCGCTCAATAACATCTCCTCGCTCACCCAGATTGATCCTGACCAGGCACAGGATGCTATTGCTCAACTCTCTGACCTCCTTCGCTACGCCCTCTATGAGAGCAACAAGCCAAGCGTACCGCTGATGGGGGAGGTGGAATTTATGCAGAACTACATCAGTATGATGAAGTTACGCTGCTCGTCCCATACCACGGTTCATGTGGATTTCCCCGTCCATATATCTTCCTCGATCACCATTGCCCCCTTGCTCTTTATCTCCTTCATCGAGAATGCTTTCAAGCATGGGGTGAGCAATAATGTGGCTTCGGAGATTCATATCTCGCTCAAAGCCGAAGACCAAACCATCGTCTTTGAATGCCGAAACACCAACCTCCCGAAGGGTGATAGTGACCAGAGCGGTTCGGGCATTGGGCTCGAAAATACGCGTCGTAGATTAGAGCTTCTTTACCCCAATAAATATGAGTGGGAGCATAAGGTGGAGGATAATAACTTCCAGATTCGCGTAGCCCTCAACTCCTAACTCCTAACTCTTCACTCCTAATTCCTCACTCCTAACTGAAAATGACCTGCATAATCGTTGATGACGAGCCCCTCGCCGTAAAGCTCCTGGAGTCCTTCGTAGTACGCACCCCAGACCTCGAGCTTATAGGCTCCTATACGGACAGCATTGCTGCCCTCGACGCTTTGCGCACTAATCCCTCAGATCTCCTGTTCCTGGATATCCAGATGCCCGATCTGAATGGTATGGAGATGGCTCATGCCATTGATACGCGTCGCACCCGAGTCATCTTCACCACAGCTTTCAAAGATTATGCTTTCGAGAGCTATGAGGTCAATGCTCTTGATTTCCTGCTCAAGCCTATCCGATATATCAAATTCCAGGCAGCCGTTGAAAAGGCGAGAGAGGTGAAAGGAGAGGAGCCCGCTGACACTAACTCTCCAAGCCCTCTCCCTTCGAGGGAGGGATGGGGTGGTTCCATAGGGTCCATATTTTTGAAAGTGGATGGCGAACTTAAACGCATCGCCCTCGACAAAATCATCTACGTCGAAGGCATGAAAGACTACCTCAAGTTTTCCATCGAAGGCGAGAAGACCCCGCTGGTGACGCACCTCACGCTCTCCGCTGCGGAGGAAATGTTACCAAATTCTCTATTTATGCGCATCAACCGCTCCTATATCATATCCCTCCAGCACATCCGGAGCATTGACCGCAACGACTGCGTCTATATCGGCGATCAGATCATCCGAGTCACTGATGCCTATCGCGAAAACTTCATGAACTATATCACAAAACATTTACCATAATGAAAAAAACGCTTTTCTTACTCCCTGCTGCAGCCCTGGTTACTGCATGCAATGCGCCTCAGATCACAGAGACCGATATGGGCCAGTACATCCTCGTCACCCAGTCGGGCGGCGCTACACTCGGTTATTCACCTACCTCGGGCGTCAAGCTCCTCGAGCAGGACGGTTACCGCTTCAAGGACCTCAATCGCAATGGCGTGCTTGACAAGTACGAGGACTGGCGACTCTCTTTCAACGAGCGTGCTACTGACCTGGCCGAGCAGCTCAGCATCGAGGAGATTGCAGGCCTGATGCTTTATAGTGCCCATCAGGGCGTCCCATCTGACACCATCACCGCCCAGCAGCGCAAGTTCCTGGCCGATGATAACCTCCGCGCCGTGCTCGTTACTAAGGTCG
The DNA here is from genome assembly GCA_045600445.1 of Bacteroidales bacterium. Classification (GTDB taxonomy): domain Bacteria; phylum Bacteroidota; class Bacteroidia; order Bacteroidales; family UBA3663; genus Liminaster. Next base: position 17,694 of record JAZRXZ010000052.1, read on the forward strand.
AGAGCCCAGAGATTGCTGCCCGTTGGAACAACAACGTACAGGCCTTCGTAGAGGGTCTCAACCACGGTATCCCTGCCAATAACAGTTCCGACCCACGTCACGAAACCGCTGCTACCGCTGAGTATAACTATGGCTCAGGTGGTACAATATCACAGTGGCCAACTACCCTCGGCTTGGCCGCAACCTTTGACCCTGAGGTGACCCTCCAGTTCGCCCAGATTGCAGCTCAGGAGTACCGCGCTCTCGGTATTGCTACCGCGCTCTCTCCACAGGTCGACATTGCTACCGAGCCACGCTGGAGTCGCTTCTCTGGCACTTTCGGCGAGGATCCTCAGCTCTCTACCGATATGGCTCGCGCCTATTGTGATGGTTTCCAGACCTCTCCAGCCGATCAGGTCATTGCCGATGGATGGGGCACAGGTTCGGTCAATGCCATGGTAAAGCACTGGTATGGCTGCGGCGCTCCTGAGTCGGGTCGTGACTCGCATTATAATTATGGTAAGTTCGCCATCTTCCCAGGTGGCAAGGCTGACCTCCACCGCAAGTCGTTTGTCGAGGGTGCTTTCGCGCTGCAGGGTGGCACTAAGATGGCTTCGGCTGTTATGCCAATGTACAATATCCTGCTCGACCAGGACCCATCGGGCAACAACGTAGGTGCTGGTTATAGCAAGTGGATGATCACTGATCAGCTCCGCGGCGAGGCTGGCTTTGACGGTGTGGTTTGCACCGACTGGGCCATCACAGGCGATAATGCTACGATGTATTCCTTTGACGGCAAGCCTTGGGGCACCGAGAAACTCACCATCGCTGAGCGTCACTACGCTGTCCTGAAGGCTGGTGTAGATCAGTTTGGCGGCAACAACGTCATGGGTCCGATCCTCGAGGCTTATAAGATGGGTTGCGATGAGTTTGGCCAGGAGGCTTGGACTGATCGTTTCCACCAGTCAGCTCGTCGTTTGCTGCTCAATTCTTTCCGTGTAGGTCTTTTTGAGAACCCATATCTCGACCCAGCTCAGACCGCTGCCATTCTCGGCAAGCCTGAGTTTATGGAGGCTGGTTACAATGCTCAGCTCAAGAGCATCGTGATGGTCAAGAACCACGAGAAGGCGCTCCCGATCCAGGAGAAGCAGAAGGTGTACGTAGCCAAGCGTCACTACGTGCCACAGTGGACGTTCTTTGGCATGCAAGGCGAGGACCGTTGGGATTACCCTGTAGACCTCGCATTGGTAGGAAAATACTACGAGGTGGTTGAAAATCCTACAGACGCTGATTTTGCCCTCTGTTTCATCGAGAGCCCAGCCTCAGGCGCTGGCTACGACGTGGCTGACCTCCAGAAGGGCGGCACAGGCTTCCTGCCTATCAGCCTCCAGTATGCCGATTATAAAGCGGTAGACGCGCGCGAGAAGAGCGTATCGGGCAACAGCATGACCACCCCAGATGGCTCGTATGACTACATGAACCGCACTTATCGCAACAAGACCATTCAGACCTACAATCGCGACGAGATGGCCGTGGTGCAGCAGACCCGCAAGGCGATGGGAGAGAAGCCAGTCATCGTATGCCTCCAGGCCAGCAAGCCTACCGTCCTCACTGGCGTCGAGGAGAATGCCAATGCTATCCTCGTCAGCTTCGGTACTTCTAACCAGCCATTCCTCGACATGATCAGTGGCAAGACTGAGCCTTCGGGCCTCCTCCCTTGCCAGTTCCCTGCTGACATGAAGACCGTGGAGGAGCAGTGCGAGGACGTGCCACGCGACATGACTCCTTACACCGACGCGGATGCTAATAAGTATGACTTCGCCTTCGGTATGAACTGGAGCGGTGTCATCAAGGATGCACGTGTCGAGAAGTATTACTGATCCGTTTTTATAGCTTTCAGCACCTCGCAAGTGCATAAAATAATCGGGCGTTTCCTTGCAAAACGTCCGATTTTTATTGTTTATAGCCTTGCAAAATGCAAGTTTTTATATAGGAGTGACAATTTATGATGCTCCTTATTGTCTTGTATTCTTTACCCAATCCAGGAAGCTTCCCGGGGTAGCGCATCCAAACTGCTCAAGGTAGTCCATAGCCAACTGCAGGCTGGCCTTGAGCCCATAATAGTTGTAAGTTTCTTCGATGAGGTTTCTAGCTGCGATTTCCATAATTATAGTTTTTACTGGTTTTATTTTGATGGCGCAAAGATAATGAATAAATTTCATTCAGACTATCAAAATTCGTTCATTTTTGCGATTTGCAACATTCTTATAACATTTTTGGATTTGCAAAATGCGCTACGCGCTACAGTGCTACAGTTGATATTTTGCCAAAAAACTAGAGAATTTATTCTTTATATATATATTTATATATATAAAAATTTGACTTTGAGTTTTTTCCACCAAAAAAATGACTGTAGCACTGTAGCGCGTAGCGCTTTGCTTTGAAATTCCGCTGATAATCAGTATGTTATAAATTTCCATTCTTTTCTTAACTCTGTTTTTGTTTGATTAAGTTGGCTAAAAATGCCCCAAAATGCCCCAAAATAACCCAAAATGCCCTTAAAAACGAGAAAAGTCCTAAATCAATTTTATTTCACATAGCTCATCGTATTTCTTCGTATTTCACACAGCTCATTCTGGTGCGAAAAATTATCCGTATCTTTGCACCGCAAAACAAAAATTCTCTGCCCTCGGGCTCCACCATATATACGGTCTTTGACATCTTGTAGTAATAATCGGTTCCCAGAATTTCTGGCAAGCAATCCTGCATCAAGAAAGGGTTGTCCGGAAGTGCTGGCAAGCAATCCTGCATCAAAAAAAGCTTGCCGGGAAGTGCCGACAAGCTTTCTTACATCAGGATAGAAAGATTTGCAGAGTCCTTTTTTATTTGATTCTAATCTCCGCTGTCTGTCGTATATCCTCCGACGATGCGCCGATGAGGAGCTTGACAGGGAGCGATTCGCACACGAAGGCGTGGCGAGCCTCATCCCAGTAGGAGAGATCTTCCTTGTTGATCGTGAGGGTGACGAGAGACGTCTCGCCAGCCTTGATGTTGACACGAGCGAAGGCGCAGAGCTGCTTGAGAGGGCGGCTCACACGGCTCTCAGGATAGGTGGCGTAGACCTGGACGACCTCATCGCCATCGAGGCTGCCCGTATTCTTGACAGGCACGGTGAGGGTGACGCTCTGCTTGTCCTGCTTGAGGTCCTGCACGGCGCTGTACTGGAAGGTTGTGTAGCTCAATCCGTAGCCGAACGGGTAGAGGACGGGCTGATTGAAGTACTGGTAGGTGCGGCCATGACGGATATCATAGTCGAGCATGTCGGGCAGGTCAGTGATGTCGCGCACCCAGGTCTGAGTGAGGCGGCCTGCTGGATTGACCTTGCCGAGCAATACATCGGCCAAGCCCGAGCCCTGCTCCTGGCTGCAGTGGGTGAGGTGCACGATGGCTGGGAGGTGCTCCTGACTCCAGTTGATGGTGTATGGGAAGCTGCTGACCAAGACGAGCACGGTGTTCTTATTGGCCTTATACATCTGGCGCACGAGGTCTTCGTCAGGGAGCTGGAGGGACTTACGGTCGACGGCTTCGCGTCCGTCGCTGGGCACAGGAGAGACCTTCCAGTTGCGCGTCGTACCGTATGGATGGTTGCCCACACACACGAGCACCACGTCAGCCTCCTTGGCGAGTCGCTCTGCTTGGCTCATGGCGTTGCTCGATGCATAGAGGATTTCTACGTCCTTTCCCCACAGATTGCCATTTCGCCCATCTGTTGAGAGCGCCATCTCCAACCCCCGACGTATAGTGATGCGATAAGAAGGCTCGCCACCATACCAGTCCGTATCGATGCTGTCAGCCCACTGGCCAATGACTGCGATTTTCTTGATCTTGTCGGCCTTGAGCGGGAGGATTCCATCGTTCTTGAGCAATACTACCGACTTGGCCGTCACCTCGCGGACGTACTGACGGATGGCAGGGTCTTCCCAAGGCTTAGGCGCCGTGACGTCCTGTCCGATCTGGAGGTAAGGATTCCGGGTGTCAGGGCCATCGAGCAAACCGAGCTTGAGGGCGGTGTAGAGGTTGCCTCGGATGGCCTTGTCAATCTCAGCCTCGGTGACGAGTCCGCGCTGGATGGCTTCGACAATCGACTCACGATAAGGGCTGAGGAACTGACCCACCGTGGTCTTGACCGCAGCCGCTGAGCCCTCGACCTGCGAAGGGTAGGCGTGATGCGCGTTGACGAGGAGACGCAGGGCGCTACCATCGGTACAGATAATGCCCTTGACGCCCCACTGCTGGCGTGCGATGGTGTCGTTGGCCGGATGCACCATCATCACGGTGCCGTTCCACTTGTTATAAGCGTCCATGAAACTCTGCGCGCCGCCACGGGTGATACCCATGTAGAACGGGCGGCTGTAGTACTCGCGGAAGAGGCGCATATCGAAATCGGAAGACGTGCTGTCGCGCCCATCCTCGTTGCTGTTGGCCAGGAAGTGCTTCATGAGCGATGCGGTCTTCCAGTAGCGTGGATCATCGCCCTGGAGGCCCCGGATGATGGCCGTGGAGAGGGTGCCGGTGAGGAAGGCGTCTTCGCCAAAGCTCTCCTCGGTGCGTCCCCAGCGAGGGTCGCGGGCAAGGTCAGCATTCGGAGCACGCATCACGAGCGAATGCTGAGGGCTGAGGGGGCTCTGGAAGTACCAACGAGCCTCTTCGGCGGTGATTTCGCCCACGCGCTTGAGGATGTCTACGTCCCAGGTCTCACCGAGGCCGTAAGCCTGCGGGAAGACGGTGGTAGGCTTTGGGTCGAGGACTTGGGTGCCATCGGGCTTAGTAATCTTGTTCCAACCGCCAGCGCCGCCCAGGGTTAGGCCGTGGAGGCCTTCGAAGTGGCTGCTGTTAGGAATGCCAAGGCGTGGCACGCCGAGATTGGTGGAGAGGAGGTCAATCTTCTCATCGAGGGTGAGCTGCTTGAGGAGCAGGTCGATGCGCTGATCATCGGTCTTCTTGAGGTTGCGGAAGGCCAGGGAGTCAGCGGCAGGCTTGGCCTGGAGGGATTGCACAGATCCCCAAAATGAGGATGTGAGGGCCAGGGTGACAAGCAAGGTAAGGAGCTTTTTCATGTTATGATGTTTTATTGGTTGTATTGCATAAAAAGCGCTACACGCTACAGTGCTACAGTTGATTTTTTAGTCACTAAGCACCAGTTCCACCGGGCAGTGGTCGCTGCCGAGGATTTCGTTGTGGATCTCAGCGCTCTGGAGGCGCTCGCGCAGACGGTCGGAGATGACGAAGTAGTCAATGCGCCAGCCCACATTCTTCTGACGCGCCTGGAAGCGGTAGGACCACCACGAGTACTTAATCTCGTCAGGATGGAGGAAGCGCCAAGAATCGGTGAACCCACGGGAGAGGAGCTGCGTGAATTTCTGTCGCTCTTCGGCGGTGAAGCCAGCGCTCATCGTGTTGGTCTTCGGGTTCTTGAGGTCAATCTCCTCGTGAGCTACATTCATATCGCCGCACACGATGACGGGCTTTTTCTCATCGAGGGCGCGGAGATAGGACTGGAAATCCTCCTCCCACTGCATGCGGTAATCGAGGCGCTTGAGCCCGTCCTGCGAGTTGGGCGTATAGACGGTGACGAGGTAGAAGTCGGGCATTTCGAGCGTGATGACGCGGCCCTCATGGTCGTGCTCCTCAACGCCTATGCCGTAGGTGACACTGAGCGGCTGGTGCTTGGTATAGATGGCTGTGCCAGAATAGCCTTTCTTCTCGGCATAGTTATAGTAGGCCTGATAGCCCTCGAACTGTAGGTCGAGCTGGCCCTCCTGCATCTTGGTTTCCTGCAGACAGAAGAAGTCTGCATCGAGCTTACGGAAGTCTTCTTCGAAGTTTTTGCCCACGCAGGCGCGGAGGCCGTTGACGTTCCATGAAATGAATTTCATCGGTGATATTTGTTAAATGATTTTGGCAAATATAAGAAATAATTTCAAATCATGGGTCATTTGTGCGCAATTTTCCTCGATATTTTACTATTTTTGCACACCTTATTTATTTTATTAGTAAATTTGCACGCGATTTTAATATATTTACCACATAATTTATAATTTCTACAATGAACTTAAAAGGTATTGCGTTTTGGGGTGGAGTAGCTGCAATGGCGCTCTCTTCATGCGCTGGTAAGGTAGCGCAGACAGAGGTGGATCCTCTCGTTTCGCACATTGACACTACCGTACGTCCTCAGGACGATTTCTTTGACTATGCTACTGGCGCCTGGTTCGCTGAGCATGAGATCGAACCCTCGGAGAACAGCATGGGTCTCTGGAAGCAGATCGGAGACACGATCAATGCCCAGATCGCCGCTATCTGTCAGCAGGCTGCAGAGAGCCAGAATGAGGCTGGTAGCAACAAGCAGAAGATCGGTGACCTTTACTACTCGGGCATGGACACCGCTGCCATCAACCAGAAGGGTCTCGCAGACATCAAGCCTTATCTCGACAAGATTGATGCCATGCAGAGCATCAAAGACCTGCCACAGTTAGCTGCTGAGGTGGGGATGATTGCCCGCACGCCATTCTTCTCTGCACATCTCTCACAGGATGATAAGAACAGCACCCAGTATGTGATGGGCATGAACCAGGGTGGCTTGAGCCTCTCGGGTCGTCGCTTCTATGACGACATGGACGAGCGTGCGCTCAACATCCGCGCCAAGTTCGTGACCTATATGACCGATATGTTTGTCAACCTCGGCTATGACGCTGACAAGGCTGCTGCTTCGGCTAAGAATGTCATGGAGCTTGAGAACTCTATGGCTAAGATCTCGCGCAAGGCCGAGGCACTGCGTGACCCATTCGCTAACTATAACAAGATGTCCTTGGCGCAACTCCAGAAGTCAACGCCTGACTTCGACTGGACCGCTTACTTCACCGCGCAGGGCTATCCTCAGATTGACAGCGTAGTCGTTGGCCAGCCAGAGTACTTCACTCAGCTCAACGGCATCATGAAGAAGGCTGAGATCAACACGGTGAAGGACTACATGAAGTTCCAGTTCGTTGATGCGCTCGCTGAGTACCTCGATGACAAGACCTACGGCATCAACTTCGACTTCCGCAGCAAGGTAATGACCGGTGCCCAGGAGCAGCGTCCTCGCTGGAAGCGTTGTGTGGATGTAACCAACCGCGCGCTGGGTGACCTCGTCGGCCAGGTCTATGTGGCTGAGTATCTGCCAGCTGGCACCAAGGAGAAGTTCATTGAGATCGGCAACGCCATCAAGGCTGAGTTTGCTAACCATATCCAGAACCTCGACTGGATGAGCGACGTGACCAAAGAGAAGGCCCTCGCTAAGCTCAACGCTGTGAAGATGAAGCTGGCTTATCCTGACAAGTGGAAGGACATGAGCAGCCTTGAGATCAGCCGCGACTCTTACGTGCAGAATATGATCAACGTGCGCATCTGGAACCACCAGCAGACCGTGGCTAAGTATGGCAAGCCAGTGGACCGTGAGGAGTGGGGCATGAAGCCTCAGACCTACAACGCATCGTATAGCCCATCGAACAACGCTATCTGCATCCCTGGCTGTAACATCATCGTGCCAGGCTTCAAGGGCATGCCTGATGACGCTGTGCTCTATAGCATCATCGGTGGTAGCACCTTCGGCCATGAGATCACCCACGGCTTCGATGATGCGGGCTGCAACTACGACGCAGAGGGTAACCTCAAGTCATGGTGGACCGAGGAGGACAAGGCTAAGTTCGACGAGAAGACCAAGTTGATTATTGCTCAGTTTGATGGCTATGAGCCACTTCCTGGCCTCCATATCAATGGCGCTAACACCGCTGGCGAGAACATCGCTGACCTCGGAGGTATCATCATGGGCTTCGAGGCATTCAAGAAGACCAAGCAGTATCAGGACAACGAGATGATCGGTGGCTTCACCCCAGCACAGCGCTATTTCCTGGCTTACGCTGAGGGTTGGCGCACCATCTACCGCGAAGAGGCTCTGGCTACTCGTGTGAAGAGTGACGTGCACTCGCCAGCTAAGTGGCGTGTACTTGGACCTCTGCAGGATCTTGTGGAGTTCTATGAGGCTTTTGATGTGAAGGAGGGTGACGCTATGTGGCGTCCGGATAGCCTTCGCGTGAAGATCTGGTAATTAAATAAGTATGATGAAAATAATCAAGTCTTTGATATTGTCTCTTTGTCTTGTGGCTCTTATGGGCTGCAAGGCAAAGATTGCTTCTACAGAGGAACCATCGGTTTGGGCAGATAGTGCGATGTGGTTCCAGACGGGCGATACGGTCAGTGCCGACAAGATCGATTTCTTCTATCTTGTCTCAACCGATGTGATGACTACGCATGATTCGTTGGGCAACGTGCTCTATCGCGCCGTGCTCAATGAAGAGGAGCGTGCAGCCATTGGCGGTGAGTTCGCGTATGTGAATGAGCACTATAGCCAGGGTGACTATAATTTCTTTGCGCCTTATTATCATCAGTTTAACTTCGAGGCCATCGTGCTGCCTAAGGATGAATTCTCCAAGGTCTATGCCGACGTTGCTGCTGAGGTTTGCGAGGCATTTGACTATTATATGAGCCACCTCAACCAGGGCCGTCCATTCGCCTTGGTGGGTTTCAGTCAGGGCAGCATGTTCATCCGCGATGTGCTGCGGCACATGACCGACGAGCAGTATAGCCAGATGGTGGGTGCCTATATGATGGGTTACCGCCTCTCGGCTGAGGACCTCGCTCATCCGCACATCATTGCAGCTCATGATGAGGAGACACGCGGCGTGACGGTTTCTTATAATTCGGTCATGAACCTTGACGCTGTCTGGCCATTGGTCTCAGAGGGCGCAGTGGATGCTATCAATCCGGTGAACTGGAGGACGGACAATACGCCTGCCCAATTTGTTTTCTTGGACGACACGCTCACTGTGGCGATGGACGAGGCTTCGCACCAGCTGGTGGTCAACGTGCCTGATCCTACGTTCTATCATGAATGGATGCGCAGTAACCCGGCTTTCGCGATGGCAAAGGTGCATGAGGATTGTTTGCACCACTGGGACCTGCTGTACTATTCGGATAGGATACATGAGAATATTAGGATTCGCGCAAGTCACTAATTATTCAGGTTAAATCTTTTAGCATTCTTTACCTGAGCCTTGAGGCAGTCATGTGTAGCCTTCTCGTTTCTCCAGTTCTGAAGCTCGATAGAGATAACACCGATAATCAAAGCAAGGATTACACCACCGAAGAAGATTACTGCCAACCAGTTGTTGCAGAAACAGAGACCCAAAACCAAGATCCAGAGAATAGAATTTGTTGTCATAGTTGTAATTATTTTGTGGCGTATTGCCGTTAATTATTTTTATTTTCGCTGCAAAGATAGGAGGAGCTTGTAGTATAAGTTGATGTACAAGCTCTGAAAAAATGATGAAACGGCCAAAGAAATTTAAGATTTAGGACAAATTGGGACAAGAATCGGTGATAGAGTAATCATTGAGTAATACCTGGCATAAAGCGCTTAAAAAGTACTTCTTTGATGGCATTATCGGCTCGTAAATATACATTTTACATTAAAATAGCGAATTTTTCTATTAAAATGTATGATATTTAGAGAAAAAACATTATTTTTGTCGAGCTTTTTTGAGAAATTACTAATAAAAAGAACTACTGTGGCGCAAAATTTGAATACCAGAAGACCAGAAGAGTGTACAAACATCTCGGAGGTCAGACAAGAGATTGATTTGATTGATCAGGAAATCATCCGTCTGCTTTCCACTCGCTTCTCCTATGTACGCGAAGTGGTGAAGTATAAGGATGGTACAGCCAGTGGCATTGAGGCTAAGGGTCGTCGTGATGAGGTGATCAATACGCGTCGTCAATGGGCTCAGGAGGCAGGACTTGATCCTGATGCCATTGGAGATATTTATAATCGCCTGGTAGAGTATTTTATCTTTGAGGAAAAGAAACTGGTTAAGTAGAAATTATATTATAATTAAATATGTTTAGAAAAGAAATTAAGGTGCTTGACTGCACCATCCGCGATGGCGGCCTGATGAACAAATGGCAGTTCAGCAAGGAGTTTGTTAAGGCTGTATATGATGCCAATGTTGCAGCAGGTGTTGATATCATGGAGATTGGCTACATCAGTAGTGCTGATCAGTTCCCTCGCCCTGAGTTCGGTCCTTGGAAGTTCTGTGCTGAAGATGAGCTGCGCGAGATTGTTGGCGATAACAATACTCATACCAAGCTTTCTGTGATGGCTGATATTGGCCGTATCAAGTTCGATGATATCCGTCCTAAGGGTGAGAGTGTCATTGATCTTTTCCGTGTAGCTTGCTACGACTATCAGATTGATAAGGCTATTGAGTTGGCTCACCACGTAATGGATAAGGGTTATGATGCTACCATCAACCTCATGGCGGTCTCTAAGGTCAACGATCGGGCGCTGGATCAGGTGCTTGAGGATGTAGCTAACTCACGTGTCGGCACTTTCTATCTCGTTGATAGCTTCGGAAGCCTTTACTCTGAGGATATTCATAGCCTGATGGAGAAGTATATCACGGCATTGCCAGGCAAGACCATCGGTTTCCATGGTCATAACAATACTCAGTTGGCTTTTGCTAACACCATTGAGTGCATCCGTGGTGGTGCTAACATGCTCGATGCTACCATGCTCGGCATTGGCCGTGGTGCTGGTAACTGTCCGATGGAGCTGCTCCTCTCGTTCCTTAAGAACCCTAAGTACAAGCTCGAACCAGTCATCAAATGCATCCAGGATTACATCCACCCACTGCAGAAGGAGATTTCTTGGGGTTACTTCATCCCTTACATGATCACCGGTTCGCAGAATGATCACCCACGTTCAGCAATGGCTTGGATGGCCAGTGATCAGCGTGATGACTATCTGGCTTATTATGAGTCGGTAGTGAAGAACAAGGAGATCTAAAGGACCCACCCCGTCGAATAATAAACGTCACCATCCGCATTTTTGCGAGCATGGTGACGTTTCTCTTTGAGGGTGGCACCCCCTCCCTTAAGGGAGGGTCGGGGAGGGTCCTTGTGGTCTTTATATCAACGCTATCACTCCGCTGATTGCCATATAGATATAGATAATTTTCCTCAGCATTGCGATAGGGATCAGACGGAAGACCTTCGCTCCAATCCACGTGCCTATGAGGACGGCTACAATGCCATAGAGCCAGCCTTCGGCAACAGCAGAAGTGAAATGACCATTGCGGGCACGAAAGAGGGTCATCATTGTGTTGCCAATGAGAAAATACGTCTGTGCCAGCGCCATGTAGTTTTCTTTCTTCTCAGTGCAAGCCAGGAAATAAAGGACGGCCGGAGGACCCTGCATACCGAAGAATCCTCCCATGACGCCACTGATCGTTCCCATGCTGATCTGCATTGGCAAGGTAGGTTGTACCTTCACATGTTTGCTGATAAAGAGGAACCACAGAGATACTAAAATAAGCACCCCACCCAGGATGCGCTTCAGCAGACCATCGCCCGCTAAAGACACAAACTGGATGGAGATATAGGATACTACTAAGAATGTCAGAAGGATGGGGAGGAGCTTCCTCCACTCGATGAACTTCCACATCCTTGAGACAATGATGATAGAAGTGACGAGTGCCAGTGACCCGGAGAGAGTCGTAGCTTCAGCATACGATGGCAACAGGTAGGGCAGGACCGTCATGATGAAGATGCCGAACCCAAAACCTGAGACTCGCTGCACGAAGGCGGCGCCGAGGCTGAACAGAAAGATTAGTAGTATGGTCATTTGGGTTTAGAGGTCCATATTTGGCTTGCAGACATCATGTCCTGCTACGCTCTGAGCCTTAGCCTGAGTATAGACACCCGTGCCGCGGATATCCTCTACGCTTGCACCGAACTTGACAGTGTACTTGCCAGCTGCGGTTTCCCAAGCCTGAGTAGCCTCGTTGTAAGAAGCAAGCTCATATGCGCTGACGGTCATAGTAAGTGTCTGGCTCTCACCTGGCTGGAGCTCACGTGTCTTAGCGAAAGCCTTCAACTCGTTAGCTGGCTTCTCAAGGCCACCTGCAGGAGCAGAGACGTAGAGCTGAACAGCCTCCTTGCCAGCTACCTTACCAGTGTTGGTAACGGTGATCTGAGCGGTGAAACCATCCTTGCCTGCCTTAACTACTGGCTTAGAGTATGCGAAAGTGGTGTAGCTCATACCGAAGCCGAATGGGTAAGAAACCTCTACACCAGCGGTGTTGAAGAAGCGGTAACCCACGTTGAGTCCCTCCTGATGGAGTGTGTAGTCGGTGTTCTTAACTGGGCCACGACGCCACCAGTTATTACCCTCAGAGATACCTACGTTAGGATAGTTCTGTGAAGAAGGAACGTCTGCACCTGCAATAGGGAAGGTCATGGTGAGCTTGCCCGAAGGATTAGCCTTGCCGGTCAATACGTCAACTACAGAGTTGCCACCTTCCTGACCTGGCTGCCAAGCCATGAGGATAGCATCAGGAAGACCCTTCCAAGAAGCAGTTTCAATAACATTGCCCATGTTGAGCACAACAACCACCTTCTTGCCTGCATGGTGGAAGTACTGACATACATTATTAATAAGATCACGCTCTACCTCAGTGAGGTTGAAGTCATTCTCGATGTGACGGTCAGCACCTTCACCTGCCTGACGGCCGAGGGTGATGAGTGCAATGTCAGCCTTCTTAGCCTGAGCAGCAATGGCATTGACAGAAACAGCGAGCTCAGGAAGTACTGGCTTACCCCAGCCACGGCCACCACCATTAGCTGCCTGCTGGCTCTCCTGATACTTCTTATAATCGTAGTAGAGATTCTTGAGATCCTCAGTAACATTGAGACCTGCATTGGTGATACCCTGCATGAGGTCAACGGTGTAAGCCTTGTTAACGTCACCCGAACCAGTACCGCCTGCGATGAAGTCGTAAGAGGTAATACCGAAAACAGCTACGTTCTTGACACCTTCCATTGGGAGAGTGTTTGCGTTATTCTTGAGCAATACCATACCCTCAGTAGCTGACTGGCGGGTTACCTCAGCATGCTTCTGGAGCTCTGGCTTATTGCTGAACTTATAGCCCTGGAAGCGAGGAGTACGTACGATGAACTGAAGCATGCGACGGGTGTTGCGGTCAAGGTCTGCCATTGGGATAGTACCCTCCTTTACACCTTCGATGATGCGGTTGATCTCAGTCTGGTTACCTGGCTCCATCAGGTCATTGCCGGCAATGACAGCTTTCTTGGTACCTTCCTTAGCACCCCAGTCGGTCATGACAATGCCCTTGTAACCCCACTCGTCGCGCAGGATGGTAGTGAGCAAGCCGTGGCTCTGCTGAGCAAACTCACCGTTGACCTGGTTGTAAGAAGACATAACTGTCCAAGGATCAGACTCCTTGACAGCAATCTCGAAGCCCTTCAAGTAAATCTCACGCAAAGCACGCTGGCTGACTACCTCGTTGACAAAGGTACGGTTGGTCTCCTGAGAGTTGACTGCGAAGTGCTTGATAGAAGTACCTACTCCCTGGCTCTGAATACCGCGAACGTAAGCTGCTGCAATCTTACCAGCCACGATAGGATCCTCAGAATAATACTCGAAGTTACGGCCACAGAGAGGTGAGCGGTGGATGTTCATACCTGGTGCGAGGAGTACGTCGCAGCCATATTCGAGCACCTCATTACCGATGCTTTGGCCGACGCTTTCTACAAGTTCCTGATTCCAGGTACAAGCCAGAGCGGTACCTACAGGGAAGCCAGTTGCATAATAAGTGTTTGGATCATTCTTGCGGGTAGGAGAGATACGTACACCAGCAGGACCGTCAGACAATACGGTTGATGGAATGCCTAAGCGAGGGATGGCACGGGTAGCACCAGCTGCACCTGGGACGAGGTCTGCATGCTGTCCGAGCATGCCGTTCATGTCTTCCGTTGCCTGTGCAATGCTGTAACCTACACAGAGGGTTGCTTTCTCCTCGAGGGTCATAGCCTTGAGGATTTCGTCGATGTTGTCAGCATTGAGCTTGAGCTGCTGAGCCATCATAGGCTGAGCGCCTAAGAGCAGCGCGAAGGCTGCAAGATTTTTCATCTTCATGGTTTTGTGTTTTTTATTGAGTATGATTGTATTTTTGTAATCGACTGCAAATATACATTTTTTTGTGAGAATCTCCAAATTTACGAAAACAAAAACCGCTGACGTTGCACGTAGAGGCAAACATTCAGCGGTATTTGAAAGTATTAGTTACAAAATCCTGTTTATTTCACCGAGTCATTCGCAATACTGTCGGTCGAGAATACGATAGTATCTGCAGGGAGCTCTGGCGTGTCATCGGGTTGGTCGTAATTATCAGAATCAAACCACTCTGACGGATCATCCCAATCGGAACTTGTCGTATTTATATATATATGTGCATTCTTGGCGAGGTGTCCAGCCGAAGACAACAGGCCGACGATGGCGCATCCGAGACCCAGCACAATGCCAAGGATACAGCAGACAATCGAGGTGGTAGACATCTTCTTGTCTGAACCTCTCAGCCAACGGACGATGAGCCAAATAATGACAACGAGTACTACGATGACTGCGATAATTCCGATCAGCATCGGCACTTTGGCCGTACTCAGCAAGGCTGGTAAACCCTCTAATGGTGTTGCATCGAAGAGATTACCTATGAGTTCGCGTCCAATGCCCACTACGGTAACAAGTGCAATGAAGAACCAAAAGAGCGTAATCAGGATGATAGGGAGCATTAAGACCAGACAGCCTCCGAAGAAAACCTTTAGGCAACCGCTGTTGTTGTTCTGCTGCTGCTGGTAGCTGGCGTGAGCTTGAGTCTCATCGTGATGGCTGGTAGCTGACTCGCGGAGGATCTCTGCGTTGATATTCTCTGGTGTAACGTTTTCACCTTTCATGCGCAGCATGTCCTCTGGTGTCTTGGCCTCTGGCATGATGATCCAGAGAATGATATAAAGTACAGGTACACTGATATTAATAACGTCTGGTATCCACCGAGGCATATAAAACATGAGGAATACGGTCAAGCCGAGGAAACCCAGTCGCCAGAAAGTAGCGTCATTGATACCCGTATCTTTTCCTCCATTAAAAAACAAGGCTAAACCAGAACAGACACCACCGAGCTTTTTGTCCTTTGGGTTGCGGTAGAGGTGGCGGTCATTCAGATTCCACTTGTTCTTATTGCCTTCGTTGGTCGTACTATCGTAGGGCTTACCTGTATAACTTCCAGTATTGCTCGAAGTATTCCCAGTATTGCCTGCACCATTTCCAGTAGTATTTCCTGAAGATTTGAAAGTTCCATTTTCTGCACTTTCATTCTCCTCCTTGCCATCAATCTCAGCAGGATTACCGATCTTGGCAATGATCTCCTTGATCATGTCTATGTCGATGGCCTCGTTGCCTTCCTCTTTCTTCTGCCACATGAGCTCAGCCACACGGTGTTCAATGTCATCAGCAATCTCCTCGCCGCCTTCCTGACGGGCAAAGTAGCTCTTCATCGAGTCTGTGTATTTCTGCAGCAAAGCGTATGCATCTTCGTCAATGCAGTATAATGAACCGAAAAGGTTGATCGTGATATTCTTTTTCATATAGTTAATAGGTTATTGTGTCATTGATAAATGGTTCTGACGGTGTTATCACTTCTGCTGCCTCCGGCTTTGCCTCAATCAGCGTATTCTTGAGCGCATTTACCGTGTAAGCCAACTCGTTCCAACTGTCATCCAGCTGTCGCAGCGCCTCCTCACCATCAAGTGTCAGCGCATAATACTTACGCGGAGGTCCTTGCAAGCTCTCTTGCCATTCATACTTCAGGAGCTTATCATTTTTAAGGCGGGTAAGGAGAGGATAGAGTGTCCCTTCCACCACGAGCATCTTCGCATCCTTCAGTTGAGCGATGATGTCGTTGGCGTATGAAGGCGCGCGATGGAGGAGTAGCAGGATGCAATACTCCAACATACCTTTGCGCATCTGAGATTTAGTGTTGTCAACGTTCATAGTTCTTTCGTTTGTTTGTGTTAGTTTAGGTCAATAATGCTTGTTTGCATCGTTTATTTTATCATAATTATTGGTTTGCGCTGCAAAGGTAGGCATAATTTAGATACTATGCAATACATAGTACTGAGAAAATGACAAATCTTAACAAAATTTAAACGTTGATTCCTATATTAATAAATGTTCATGCGCGTAGTGATTCGTTCCACTTTTTCACCACATACTGATAGTAGCTCCGATACATCGCTTGTTGTTTCCCTTTGGCACCTGACAATTCGAAGCTGTGTTTATAGTTGGCTGTAAGTTTGTCAAGTAGCTTCACACACTTACTGATACTCGTACGTTCACTGGTTACTTTGGCGCCGAAGTGGCGAGTTATGGCAAAGAGGAAGCCTTGCAGATTATTCTGCATGTTTTTTTCGGTGGTATAATAAAGGAAGATGATTGACCAGAACAGGGTTTTACTCATACCGCGATCTGGGCCGAACAAAAAATCATGTCTCGTATTCGGTCCTCCTTCTTTATAATAAAGCCTGAGCATAGCTTCGCCACGGCAGAAGAACTCTTCCTCACTTTCCGTTGAGCAGAAAGGGTTCTCCACCGGGCGACCTACAGCACGTTTGGCCTTAGGTGTTATGTCTTCGTCATCTGTCCAGAGCATGTGCTTTACTCCTCTTCAATATCATCCCAGATATCATCATCCATCTCTTCCTCTTTTGAGAACAACGACACTCCCAGCGCATCCAGTGTCAGGAAGTTCCACGAATAGCTCTCATCGGGGGTCGATACGTCATACTTGACCATCAGCGCCTTCCATTGGGCATGGAGTGCATCCATCTGCTCCTGTGACGGATGGCGTTCTCCCATCGTCCAATGCTCTCTGATCCAAGCCGAAAGCTCTCGGGCGCAGAGCACCTGATTGTGCCGATAGGTAGGGTCGATGAAGGTGTCGAACGAGTCGTATACCGATTGCTCCAGCAGGTCAAAGCCCAGCAGCTGACCCACCAGGATATGGTTCTCGATTTCCCAAAGATCTTCTGCACACTTGCAGATGGCGGCAGTCAGAGCCTTCTGCTTTTCGTCCGTCTTAGTGCATCTCTTCCATTCCTGATTTACCTGATATTCAAACGATTCTGTTGCCTCCTGACGCGCCACACATGAGTATTTCTCCACATCCATCCAGATCTGGTGTTCCAAGTCATAGAGGATGGCCGCCGACAGGTAAGGCATGGGTTGGCCGATGGCCGGATCTCCCTGACAGATCAGCTCAAAAAGCTCCTTGTTTTCGAAGCTCGATGTTCCATTATTCAAGTTCCATGGCCAAGCCGACCAATCAATCTTCCTACCGCGGAATAGCGGATAGCACACCTCCTTAACGTCCAGATAGAACCCCAGACGCACGCGCTTCTCAGCCGAAAGCTGATTGATCTGGCTCAGGTCTCTGACCAGCTCACACAACTCCTGATCGTCAAATACCTCAAGCGTATATTCGGTGATCTGTGAGTACCGACCCTCGCAAAACATCACATTATTGGCCGTTCTTAGCACCAATTGGCGATATTCCTCGCTCTTTTTTTCGGGCAGATGGGCGAAGTCAACGTCCTTTATGAAGTGGTCATAATAACCTATGATAATATCTAAAGTCCACGATTTCATATGCTTAGCTTTATTTGTGGTAGGGGCGGAAGAGCATTCCTTCTCAAATCCTGACGCAAAGATAATACTTTTCCGTCACCCTACCAAATTTAGTACACTCTTTTTCTTATTGTTAATTGTTATTTGTTATAACCCTCGGCAAAAGCTCTTTCTATGGCTGCGAGGACCTTACTCTCAGGCGGCCGCTTGCATCACCTTCTGGTATCTACCATCGCCCACCTTTCTCACCAATCCGTCAGCCACCCATCGGCTGAGCACCATGGCCACCTGAGCATTAGCACCATTCTGCAGACGTAGGGCAATGAGGTCTTGTGTCGTGAAGTCATTAGCGAGCAATGAGAAGAGCTTCTTATTCTTCGACATACGTGTCTGGCTCTGTTGCAAGGCGTTATCCACCTCGTTGATCTCCTCGTAGGCCTTTCCGCAGAAGGTATAGACACTCTGACGCATCGCCTCGGCCGTCCACTTCACCACCTTGCCAATCTCCGCTATCTGCTTCTCATCGGTCGGACAGCCACGCAGGAACCACTCCAGTACGCCCACTCTCATAGCCACTACCAGCGAGCGCTTGCCCAGATCGTACCACACCTCATCAGGATTCTCGTCATCTTCCTTATCCCACTTATTCTTAATGAGCAGGATATTTTTTTCGAGCCAAGGCAACTGCACCTTATTACCGTCCTTGCCCGCCTGTGTGAGACGGTCACAAACCTCCTCAAACTGAGCACGTTCAGTATCGGTAAACTTCTCATAGTGAGGGAATCCCTTCATTCTCACCTTTGGCATGAAAGCGTAGAGGATTCGGTTGTTGAGGCCACCTTCCGGATTACTGTAGAACTTGTGCATAGCGCCCGGAGTACCACAGAAAAGCGTGTTGAGGAAGATCGGGATACGGATGTTTCGTGTCTGCTTACTCTTCGATTCCTTGCCTCCTATGGCATTGTCGAACGCCTTGCAGTAGAGGTCATCATTGTCTCCATAGATGGTGCGCTTGGCTTTCTGCAGTCGCGCCACCTCCTCGGTAAACTGAATACCGTGCTCGCCCTTCAGATTGTCCAGATACTCCAGAAACTGACTCGTTGTGATGTCATCACCATAGATTCTGACACGTGGGCGAGGGTCATCGGGTTTCTCCGAGTCGTCCGAAGCCTTGTTGCATATCGCTAAGTACTCATCGGCTTTCCGGCGTTCCAAAGCATCCTGCACCCTGATTCTCTGCGTCATCTGCTCGAAGAGATGAGCTGCGAAGGCCTTGCCCGAACCACTCTTGCCCACCACGGCGGTCATGAACGAGAGGGAGTTCTCGCGGCCATCCATGTAATCGAAACGGATATGCGTGCCATACAAACCCCAGATCGGAAGCATAGACATAAATGCCTGTGCACGAAGGTGTTTTGGATAATGTGCGAGTATCATCTCCTCCACGGCCGAGAGCTTTGGCAGTTTGGCCAACTGCACCACTTCTGTATCTTCCTGCTGGTCAATGCTCTCGTTCTTCAGCTCGCTCAATACGCCTCGCATCATCGGAGTGATGGTTCGTCCGTTGGTAGCAATGGCGCTGCCGATGGTGCGGCGGATCTCCCCGTCAGGCAAGCCCTCGAAGTAAGGCGCTGTGAGCATATATACCGTCTGGAAGTTGTACTCGCAGATGTGGCGCAACTCACGCACCAGCGCAAACAATACATTATTACGCTCACCCACCTTAGCCACTCCCTGAGTAGCCAGTCGCTTCAACAATGCCTCGATGATGGAGCTGTATTTGATGCCGTTGTAGGAGAAGCTATCTGCGATGTTCTGCTGAGCAGTGTTCCCATTTGAAGAATTTGCTCTTGTTTCGCTCATATTCCCATGCTGGGTATCTGCAGCTTGAGGCAACTTTAAGACCTCCTCCCTTTGAGGGCTCTCACAGCCAAGGCTTGATAAGCCTTCTCGAGAAAGTGGGGTAGGTCTTTGTCTTTCAAACAAGCCTTTCTTATCCCAAAACATCAGATATTCGTTGCCAGGCAGAAACGACAGTCGTGTAATGTCCTTGATCTTCTCATCGGCAAACTGCTCCATGCCAAACTGTGCAGCTATTCTTGCCTGGCACTCGCTGATCTTCTCACCTTCGCCCAACACCGTCACCAGTCGAAGTCCCTCGCCGCGAGGAGTGATGTGCACCAGCACAATACCCAGTTCATGCTCATGGCCCGCGATGTTCTTGATATAGAACAGGCGAGGCGACTCTGGCATGTGATCCCAGTCGTGGATGCAGAACCCGCTCTCCACGGCAAGCCCGTTCTGCGCCGAAGGTCGCTCCCCGTTTTCGGTCATCTGGCAGGCAAACAGTATCACCGGCAACTGCTGCTTCCACTGACTTTTCTTCTCCTGATCTGTTTCGGCCTTGATGCGAGCCATTGTCTCGCGTACCTTCTCAGAGTTTATCAACTGCTCGAAGCCCTCAGCAGTCAAAAGTTTCATGGATTTTTCCAAGCGGGAATCCATGTACCCGATTTGAATGAATTTTTTGTCCATAATTAAAATTTATAGTTAATAATCCGAGCCATTATTTTTCGCTCGTTTTTCGATTGCAAATATACATAAAAAAATCCGCGTTTACAAGCCTTTTCTCGCCAAAAGAATGGATTTATAATTAGTGTGGCATAATATCGAATTAGTGTGGCATAATCCGTAATTAGTGTGGTATAATATCATAATTAGTGTGGCATAACTTATGACTGTTCTCGACCATAAGTTATGATAACGGTCGGTCATGAGTATGTTTTTTTTTCAGCTTGTCATAATCTATTTAACGAAGACTGATATTCCACGATTATAACAAATAACAATTAACAATAAGAAAACAAGTGCACCTATTGAGTTAAAGAAGAGAGAAGATGTTCTATATATATAATAGGTATATTTAAAACTCCTTAGAAATTTTCCGTAAAATTCCCTTCCACCCACACTATTTTCCTTATTGTTAATTGTTAAATGTTATAACAGGTGTTTACCTCAATATAAGCCGTTATAAAATCGAATGCTCTCTTTCTGCGCCAAGGCATCCTCTTTTCGGTACGCAGTTTAGCATGCCACGCCCAAGGCATCCCTTTCACAGTACCGTGACAAGGATGCCACGATCAAGAATTGCAGCTTCCGAAATCCTGACAGCCTTTTCTTGGCCGTGGATTTCAACATCGCGTACCAGATGTCAGTATTCTTGATGTGCGAAACTGCATTTTGAATTTCGAATGTAAAAAAACGTATCGACACAGGTAAAGAACACGAACATGTTAGAATAATAAAGACCTCCACTTTCGCTAAGATTGTGGAGGCCTTATTTTTTTATAATTGTAACATTTAACAATTAACAATAAGAAAAATAGTGTGGTTGTCGCTGTTAGATGTGTTTAATCAGGTGTCTGCCCCATACCACGATCATCGCAAAAAGGACGCGGGTAGAGATGATCCACCACGCTGAGATGCCGGTGATGGCGAAGACGATGGTATCTTCGAGCATGGAGTGATTCATGATGAGGTGGTAGTTCACATCGTTGGCTTCTTTGGGGGTGATGACGCCTTTCTCTTCCAGTTCGAGCATCACGGCTGAACCGTAGCTGAGGCCTAAGACGTTGCCTACGAGCCACATATAGGTGGCTTGGCGCGATAATCCGAAGACGTGCATCAGTGGCGCGAAGAATTGAGAGAGCTTCGGCAGGAGGTTATAGGCTTCGATGAGACGCTGGATGACCATCAATGAATAGATGATGCCGAAGACCATGACCACCATCTTCAGCTGGGAGAGGAGCCAGGTGTAGAGAACTTCCATGAGGCTACTGTCGGCCGCAGCACCCATATAGGCGTAGGCTTCGGGCATGTCAGGAAGCACAATATTTAAATAGTACGCGCATACGAAGGCCATGATGATGCGGATGATGCCCATTTTGATGAACGAGGAACCGGTCTTCTTGCACACCGCACACTCCATAGGCAAGGCGTGGCAGAGCGCAATCATCAGACAGATAATCGTGGCTTGGCGTAAGGTGAGTGGGATGGACATCATGGCCGCAACACCCGCATAGGTGCCAGCCGTGGCTCCGGTGATGAAAATAACGGCCGAAGACCCTGGTAATCCCATGTACTGAAAGATGGGATTGAGGTATTGTGCAATCCACTCGAGGATGCCGAAATGCTGCAGCAATGCCACAGCTAATGAGATAGGAATCATCAGCTTCAAGAGCCACTTGGCACTTTTGAGTGTAGTTGGCCAAGCGGCTTTGAGGCTATATAGTAGTTTCTTTTTGAACTGAGACATGTCTTTTAGATATTCTTCTTGGCTGCTTCGAGTGCCGCAATGACACGGTCACACCATGCATCGTAATCAGGATCTTCTTCCTGACACTCAGGATGCTTGAGGATATAATCTACGGCCATGCGTGCACCCTGGTCGAAGCGGACAGTGGCGCAGAAGCCAGGGACGGCGCGCTTGAGTTTGGTATTGTCGAAGAGTACAGAACATGACTTATCTCCGATGAGGCCTCCCTCAAAATCGTACTTAGGACCTACGGCATGCATGAACTCTGCAGCTACATGATAGGCCTTGAGCTCTACGCCGAGAGCCTGTGCAACGATCTCGTGAATCTGATTCCAAGTAAGGTGCTCATCGCTCGTGATCTGGAAGGTCTCGCCGATGGCGTGCTTATTGCCCATAAGGCCAACGAAAGCCTTGGCGAAGTCGCTGTTGTGGGTCACCGTCCAGAGCGAAGTGCCATCGCCCGGGATGATGACTGGCTTGCCATCGAGCATACGCTTGAGTACCTGCCAGCTGCCTTTCGTGCCGTGTGCTGCTACTGGGATACTGCGCTCGCAGTAGGTGTGGCTTGGGCGGATGATGGTGATAGGGAAACCTTCGTTGCGGTACCACTGCATGAGGAGGTTCTCGCAGGCGATCTTGTTGCGCGAGTACTCCCAGTAAGGGTTGCAGAGAGGCGTACCCTCGGTGATGTAAGGCGAGGAGAGTGGCTTCTGATAAGCCGAAGCCGAGCTGATATACATAAACTGGCGTGTCTTACCCTTGAAGAGGCGATAGTCACGCTCGAGCTGAGTAGTTACGAAACCGATGAAGTCGCAGACAACGTCGAACTGCAGATCCTTGATAGCTTCAGAGACCGTTTTCTCGTCGTCAATGTCTGCTACGATGGGCTTGACATTAGCCGGAAGTTCGCTGTTGCGATTGCCACGATTGATGAGATAGAGTTCCCAACCTGGAGTCTGCGCTACAAGAGCGGTGATTGCTGAACTGATGGTGCCTGTGCCACCGATGAAGAGTGCTTTCATTTGCAAAGGGGGGGTTATTTATTATAATATGGTATTGTTTTAGGGCAAAGATACCGCTTTTTGCAGAGATTTCCAATTATCCCTTGCTATGTATATCTTAGAATGACTAATGAATCGTTGATTTGTTATCCAAATGTAGCAAAAATGTAGCATCTTTACTAATTCTTATTTTTCTTTGATCGATTTTTAGCTAGATTTTTGGAGGGTTTGCGCAAAAACTATTCCTTTGCAATGTGATATTAAAATGATATCATAATTAATCCTACTATTATATAACCAAAAACCTCTAATTAAATTATGGAAAAGAGTAAAGAATTTGAGTTTAAGGGCGGTTCGATGAACGGTTTCCTGATGTTGATCCTCGTTTTGGCAATGATTGTTGCTATGGTGTATTGTTTCATTGAGAGTGTCGGTCCTGCTGATGAGTTCTATGTCCTTCCTTTCACTGCTGGTATCATTCTGTTGATTGCCTGGATTATCGGACTTTGTGGTTTCTCTATGCAAGAACCAAACGAAGCCAAGGTACTCACATTCTTCGGTAAGTATGTCGGCACTTTCCGTGCTACTGGTTTCTACTGGATCAATCCATTTATGAGCGTTAAGAAGGTAAGTCTTCGTGCCCGTAACTTCAATGCAGAGCCTATCAAGGTCAATGATAAAGCAGGTAATCCAGTGATGATCGGCCTCGTAGTCGTTTGGCGCTTGAAGGATACTTATAAGGCTATCTTCGATATTGATACAGACGTTGCAAACTCAAATACTGTTGGCAATGCTTCTGGATTGAGAATGAATAAGTTCGAGAAGTTTGTAGCCGTACAGAGCGACTCTGCTCTCCGTCAGGTTGCTGGCATGTATGCATACGACAATGACGGTGATGACGAGAAGGAGGTAACCCTTCGAAGTGGCAGTGATGAGGTCAATGAGGTATTGCTCCGCAAGCTCAATGAGCGCCTTGAGCAGTCAGGCCTTGAGGTTACTGAGGCACGTATCAACTACTTGGCATACGCTCCAGAGATTGCTGCCGTGATGCTCCGCCGTCAGCAGGCTGCTGCTATTATTACTGCTCGTGAGAAGATTGTTGAGGGTGCTGTTTCGATGGTTAAGATGGCGCTTGATAAGCTCTCTGCTGAGGAGATCGTTGACCTTGATGATGAGAAGAAGGCTGCTATGGTCAGCAACTTGCTCGTAGTACTCTGTGCTGATGAGCCAGCTCAGCCGGTGATTAATTCAGGCACTTTGAATCATTAATAGGCCTTCAATTAAGGATTGTAAATATAGAAGATTATGAAAGTCTATCCTTCACGTGTAAGTGTCTCTATGACATGTTTCATCACGTTGATGATGGGTTATACAGGGTTTGTTGTATACCAATCTGGAGATATTGTTCCTATTATAGTTCTCGTTTTGGCTTTCCTGTTTGTTATGGCTATTATGCTCACAATCAGGTATTATGTTGATCCAGAATCAAAGACACTTAAGATTAAGGTGTGTGGCTTGCCTTCTGGAACCGTAGATTTGACGGAGGTAAAGCGCATCTATAAGTCGAAAAGTATTCTGAGTGCACCTGCTGCATCGCTCCAACGCATCTGTCTTGATATCAAGGCAGGTCCTGATGTGCTGGTTTCGCCTCGTTATCAGCAGGATTTCCTCGAAGAGATCAAGAAGATCAATCCTGAGATTGACATTGATAAACAATTGCTGGATTGATGAACGCCTTGTAACATTTAACAATAAGAAAAACAATGGCCAAGAAAGAAGGAAACACTACTAAAAGCTTTGTACTACGTGTCGATGGCGCTACGATGGATGCTATCGAGGCGTGGGCTGCTGATGAGTTCCGTTCGGTCAACGGCCAGATACAATGGATATTGGCCGAGGCGCTCAAAAAAAGCGGCAGGCTGAAGAAAACGAAAGCTTCGCTCCAACAGCCTGCTGAGGAATAAACAAAAGAGTGATTTTTACGGATTTACCATAACCGCTTCCAACTGATCTTCATTCGGCCAATGTGGCAGGAAGAACAGTGGAAGCGGTTTTCCGCCTACCCCTGTCCAGTCAATCCTGCGAATATAGTTGAAGTCTGGTCCTCCGAAGTCGAAAGAACGTCCATAGAGGAGAATAGCACAGCGAGCGTGGTCAATCTTCCAGAGACCACCACCATAGCAGGTATCTTCTCCTATATTTAATAAGTCACGATGCAGGTATACGTTGCCGAAGCGAAGCTCTCCGTCTTCAGAGATGATGAATTTCTGATACACCTTTTATTTACTATTTAATCATTTACCATTTACCATTGGTATTTGCAGAATTGTCTTTACCAATGACATAAGATATTTACCATTTGCAGTAAGGTACCTTACAAAGCTGTGAATTGTAATATCGATGGTCACCAGTTACTTCTTCACCAATCCATGCAGGGAGCGTGAAGTGGACATCTTCGCTGGGAACTTCCAGTTCGGCCACAATAAGTCCTTCGTTATCTCCGTGAAACTCATCTACTTCCCAATGCAGACCTTCTACTATTGTGCCATCAGCTCGTGTCGCGGTGCATGGATTTCCTGAGGTATCCTTACATGATTCTATTGGAATGACATAGCGATTCTTCTCAATCTGAGGTTGTGCGCACATCAAAGAGAGCATTTGCTGAGCGTCTGCAACGGGTATCTCGTATTCAAACTCGTGACGTGTGAGTCCTACAGCATGGTCTTTGAACGTAGTAAAAGCGCGTTCTCCAGCAATGCGAATACGTACCGTCATACCATTGACTGTAGGGATATAACCCTGACGGTAGTAGGTACTTTTGGCCAGCTGACGGAAGGTGTCAGACTTAATTAAGAATTTTCTTTCTATCTCTTTTCCCATATTTTGGACAATTATTCGATATCGTTTATTAGAAAACCTAAAATAAGAATTAAAAAATATGTTCTACAGCATATTTTCTTCAAAAATTAAATACAAAAATATGTTCTACAACATGTTTGCGCATTTTTCTTGCAGAATAATTTGGAAAACTAACTCAAAAACCATATCTTTGCATCAACAAAAATATATAAATTGATGGCAATATTAAAGATATAGTCTTAAGTCTTACATCGTAGAAAAAACATACTTGGAGGATCCTACTCGTTGAGAGTGGGATCTCTTCTTTTTTATATGTTCTTATTCTGCTTCATGATTGAACCATGCTGAGAATATCACGGTGAATCTTTGAGATTTCATCGTACTCGCCGAAATAGAGCTGACTGGTAAGTTCTTTCTCAAAGTGTTTGTTGAATTTCGAACCTTGTGACACAATCAGATCATAGAGCTGATGGCCTCTCACGAAAAGATAGCAGTTGTCTTGGTGTACACCTTGTGCATTGCAGCGAGCCTCATACCAGGTGGTATCAGCGTCTGGGTAGGTTTGCTTGAGATGCTTTAGAAGCTTTGAGCAACGTTCACGCAACAAGCGTAAGACCGAATCACCATTATGATATATTGAGCGATGTCCCAAAGGAAGAGCAAGAATGCGATGGAAGACTTTCTGAGGGAAAGCATCTTCGCCGACTTCCTGCAGGTAGAGCTGCCATACCAGAAGAGGATATACGGCATAGGAATAACTCTTCAGGAACTTTTCGAAAGAAAACTCCGGGAGAGGAGCCATTGCTTTTTCCTGTTGCTTTGCCTCTTCTTCTCTTGCCACATCTATGGCGCGTTGACAATTTTTATAGTAACAGAAATGATTTTCAAAGCTATAGGTGTAGGTCTGCAGTACGTAGTGATTAGCGTCAATGCCGCACTCCTCGGTCAGATAGCGGTAATCAGAGTCAATGGCAATCCAGAAACGTTGATCCAGAAATTCACGGTATTGTAGGCACTGAGTGCAGCCGGCAGTCATATTGCCACTGAAACTGCGACTGGCTGAAATGAAACGGAATTTCCCTTGAGGATAGGCCTCATGGAGTACCTTTCCCCAGAAGATCTCATCATTCTTATTCTCGATATGAATTGCCGCAGTAGCCCCCGTCAGACGACATTCCGCCTTGAAGCGCTTGGCAGCACTCTCATAGAAGGCGCGTTTCTCGCTGTTTGAGACGCGTGTGCGGGGTTCGAGATTCATGGTTGATTCTAATTGTGTAGGATAGGATTAAATAGCCAAGGAGATGTTGTGTTCGGCAGCCATGTTTCTCATATTGATGATGGCATATCGTACACGTCCTAAAGCTGTATTGATACTGATCTGCAGCTTTTCGGCAATATCTTTGAACGACATATCCTCGTAGAAACGCATGCGTATGATTTCTTGCTGATTCTCAGGTAGGAACTTGATCAGACGGCGCACGTCACGAAGCACCTGGTCGTAAGACACACGTTCTTCGAGCGACTGGTCGCAGAGTTCCTTGTCATTGAAGATATCGTAACCCGCCTCGGTAGGGCTGATAAACTGTGCTGTCTGCTCCTGACGGTAGATGTCGACGATGAGGTTATGAGCCAAGCGGAAGAGGAAGCCCTGGAAGCGTCCTTTCTCTGTATAACCCTTGCTCTTGAGCGTGACAATGACACGAGTGAAGGTGTCCTGGAAGACGTCTTCGGTAACTTCGCGGTTCTGCACAATCATATATATATAATTGTACAGCTTGTCCTTGTAACGGTTGAGCAACTCATCAAATGCCTGATTGTTTCCCTCTATGAAAAGAGAAATAAGCACGTCATCAGTAAGATTTTTCATCTTTTGATCTACTTTATAATTCTTAAGGAGTAGAACTGTTTCGATAGGCGGAAAGTCGAAATTATAGGGTTTATGATTATTATTCTGTTTGCAAATATGGCATTTTTTTCGATATGTTGGTCTATAAATTGGTAAAAATCGCTTATTTTAAGTACTTTTTTCAATTTTTGAACAATTTTTTTGCCAACTTACACAATAAATTCGTATTTTTGCAGTAGAAATTATGAGTAATTAGGTCGTCTCATCAGATAGATGAACCGCCTTGTAAAAAACGATTTATTATTATTAAAATGAAACCAACACTCTTTGTACTTGCTGCCGGTATGGGCAGCCGCTATGGTGGACTTAAGCAGCTCGATGGCCTCGGACCTAACGGTGAGACCATTATGGACTATAGTATCTACGACGCTATTCAGGCCGGTTTCGGCAAGGTAGTCTTTGTTATCCGTCGTGTATTCGAACAGGACTTCCGCGAGAAGATCGTCTCTAAGTATGAGGGTCGCATCCCAGTAGAGCTCGTATTCCAGGACCTTGATAACTTGCCAGCTGGCTTCAAGGTGCCAGAGGGTCGTGAGAAGCCATGGGGTACTAACCACGCTGTGCTGATGGGCAAGGATGCTATCAAGGAGCCATTCGCAGTCATCAACGCTGACGACTATTACGGAAGCGAGTCATTCAAGGTGCTGGCTGACTACCTCACCAGCATTGAGGGTACTGAAGGCAAGTACGCTATGGTCGGCTATCGTGTATGCAATACCCTTTCTGAGGGCGGTACCGTGGCTCGTGGTGTCTGTGAGACCAATGCAGAGGGTTACCTTACCAAGGTCACTGAGCGCACCAAGATCCTTCGCGAGGAGGATGGTGTAATCCGCTTCATCGAGGAGGACGGCAAGACCGCTTTGGCAGAGAATACTCCTGTATCTATGAATATGTGGGCTTTGACCCCTGACTATTTCCGTCATTCTGAGGAGTATTTCATCGAGTTCCTCAAGGAGCATGGCCAGGAGCTCAAGTCTGAGTTCTTCATCCCACTCATGGTCGATGTCCTCATCAACTCAGGCAAGGCTACCTGCAAGGTACTTGACACTCCATCAAAGTGGTTCGGCGTGACCTACGCTACAGATCGTCCCGCCGTTGTTGCTAAGTTCAAGGAGCTCCACGAGCAGGGGCTGTATCCTAATAAGCTGTTCTAATTCTTTTGAGCAATCAGTATGAGCAATCTTCACATTACCGATATCGTTATTGAGAGTATGTGGGGCGATACCACCTTGGAGTGGCATGGCCTTGATCCTGGCGTCAACATCGTCGTCGGTCAGAACGGCTTTGGTAAGTCGACGATGCTCAACCTCATCCGCGCCGTCCTGATGAAGGACGACAAGTTTGTCAAGCAGCTCAAGGCTAAGGTCTCTATCACGACTACTGCAGGAGAGATGACGTTCGATGGTAAGCAGATGGTTCACAAGCCTGCTTTTGGCGGCTATGACAGCCCTGCCTGTTTCTACTACGTCAATACGTTCGATGTGCCGGCCAGCAAGAAGTCTTCGCTCTCGCAGCTAGGACTCACGCTCGATCAGGTTCTCTATCAGCGCAATCCGGATGTTTTTTCATTCTCTGACTATCGTCTAGGAATGCTTAAGGACCTACGTTCTGCGTTGGCTAAGCAGGAGCGTATCGATAAGTTCTTCGAGCTCATTAACTCGCTCTTTGTCAACACGGGCAAGACCATCGAGATTGATGATAAGAACCGAGTCATCTTCCGCAAGGGTGACCTCATCATCGAGATGGAGCGCCTCTCAGCAGGTGAGAAGCAGATTCTGCTGCTCCTCTTCACGCTCTTCCTCATGGAAGATAAGCCTACGGTACTTCTTCTTGACGAACCGGAAATTTCTCTGCACATTGAATGGCAGGATCGCCTCATCTCGCTCATGAGCGAACTGAATCCTAACTGTCAGATCATCATGACTACCCACTCGCCAAATATCTTTGCGGATGGATGGGAAGACAAACTGACGTTTATCAGTGATCTTGTCGTTACAAACCCTGAATAAAAACAAAATCCTGACATTGTGTACGCAATGTCAGGATTTTTCTTCTTGGCATCCTTTCTACGGTACGGTGGAAGGGATGCCTTTATCGTTGAAGCTGACATCTGGTACGTAATGTCAGCTTCCGACATGTACGAATCTAACACTAGGGACGTAGTGTTAGATCCATATAATTAGGCATCCTCTACACGGTACACTGTAGAGGATGCCTTTTTGTTTTATATCAACACAATGAACGAAGTGTTGATTTCTTATGATCAGAACTGGAAGTAGATAAATGGCTGCATCTCTGCCGTGACAAACTGGTAGACAATAAAGACTACCAGCACAGAGACAATCATCATCAATGGCAGAGGCATCTTGGCAAAGCAGAGACGGTAGCGACGCTTGAAGTTCTCTGGCAGCCAGTGGATGGTCATACCGAAGACGAAGAGTGCAAAGACGGTCCAGTATGCTGAGATGACTTCCCATGGATTGACTGTCCATGCTGTTCCAATCTGATGAATCATGTTAGTTGCTATGTTCCAGGCCGTCTCGTTGGCAATGGCTGGATCAAGGTTCGAACCAGAGCGGAAGAAGAGACGGGTGAAAGTGATGAAGGTGAAGGTCACCAGAATGTTCCAGGAGCGCTGTGTGCCATTGGCAAAAGTGGTGAATCGTTCACGATCCTGCTGCGTGAAGTAGAACTGCCACAGAGTCTTAACAATCATGCAGATGAGTATGAATGTGTCGGCAATTAGGAAGACATTCCAGAGCGGGAGGAACGTCTCATTAGAGTAGCGTCGTACGATGAGCAGGATGCACAGGATGTAAGCGGTGAAGATACAACGCTTGATGGTGTGCATATCACGCCAGAACTTAAAGACGACCATACCGACACCATTGAGACCACCCCAGATCATGAAGTTGCACGAAGCTCCGTGCCAGAGACCACCCAGAAGCATGGTAATCATCGAGTTCATGTTGGCGTAGATATGACGGCGTTTCTCTGGTTTGCGCAACGCTGTGATGAGCGTAAGGCAAGTGATGAGGAGCACGACGGTAGCTACGACCCATGATCCGCTGAGTATCAGCGCAGCAATGGTGATGATAGCAATCCAGAACCAGGTGCCGAACGTGATGTTGCGATTGCCACCCAGTGGGATGTAGAGATAGGTCTGCAGCCAGCGGCTGAGCGAGATATGCCAGCGCTTCCAGAAGTTCTGTGCATTCTCGGCCTTATAAGGTGAATTGAAGTTCTTTGGCAGATAGAATCCCATCATCATCGAAAGTCCGATGGCAATGTCGGTGTATCCTGAGAAGTCGGCATAAACCTGCAATGAGTAGGTGAAGAGTGCTGCGAGATTCTCAAAACCACTGAAGAGCTGAGGATTCGCAAAGACTCGATCAATGAAGTTGACGGCCAGATAGTCAGAGAGGACAATCTTCTTGGTAAGACCATTGAGGATCCAGAATACGGCAATACCGAATTGTGTGCGGCTTAGCGCATAACGACGATAGAGCTGTGGAATGAAATCAGATGCCTTGATGATAGGACCTGCTACGAGCTGAGGAAAGAAACTGACATAGAAGCCGAAGTCGAAGATATTGCGTACCGGCTTGATGATACCTTTATATACATCGGCCGTGTAGCTGATGACCTGGAAGGTATAGAACGAGATACCTACAGGCAACACAATCCTGTCGACACTCCAGAACGGGCGACCGATGGCCTGGTTGGCCAGCTTGGCAGCGATGTTGGTGACTTCGAACTGTGTGCCACACATCTGGTTGATGAGGTCAACAAAGAAGTAACTGTACTTGAAGTAGCAGAGGATACCCAGGTCTATGGCGACGCTCAGACAGAGCAATGCGAGGGCCTTATAACTACGCGAAACACGCTCTTCGCCATCCTCCGACTTCTTCGACCATCGTATATGATAGATTCCTTGTGCGATGAGATAATCCGTGCAAGTAACAAGGATGAGCAGACCTACAAAGAGTCCGCTGGTCTTGTAATAGAAGAGCAGCGAGATGAGGAAGAGATAGCCGTTGCGCATCACACGATGCCAACCAGCCAGGTTTGTTCCTTTCGTTTTCTTCAGCGAGCCAGCTACAATGGCAAATCCTATAAAGACGACGGCAAGGAACGCCCAGAAGCGGAACTGGGTGAAGAGGAGCGGAGAGTTGGGATCAAATGCAAAGATATTGAGCAGATAATCTCCGACCAGACGTAGCATTTCTTCCATGCTGTCAATATTCAGATAGTTCACTTATAATAGTTTTGATAGTTTCGTTCAATAGCGTTATATAGAAGATCTCCAATGAGTTTGTATCCTTCGTTAGTAAAATGGATACGGTCTTTCTTCATCAAGCCTTCCTCGACCCATTTCTCAGAACTCTTGATACCTCCCATGAGTCCGTAGACGTCAAAGACAGCTCCGTTCAGTTCCGTTGCCAGCTCCATCATGGCCTGACGAACTCGCTCTGTATTAGGGTTGGCAATCTTCTTGGCGCGACGGCCTTTGCCAATGGAGAAGGCGCAGTCGTTGTTGGTGATAAACAACAGACAAGCCTCAGGATTGACGCTTCGGATGCGGTTGATGAGCTGACGATACTGAGCCTTGAAAACCTCAGGATCAAACTCAAGCATCGGTACGTTAGCGTCATTAATGCCTATACCGAAGACAACCAGGTCTGGAGCAATCAAAGAAAGTTCTTCCTCAAAACGAGGACCTGTGCGAAGCCAAGAAGGTACGGAAGCTCCGTTGATGCCACTCTCAGTATAAGTAATACCGTGACGCTCAGAGCGAGGTAACATGCCATGCACTGTGAAGTAATGACGATCTTCTAATGGCTTGTAAGTCTTGCGGTTCTGCTTCGGACTTACCTTACGTGTCAAGCCGATGAATTGCAGTGTGACCAGGCTGTCTGGCTGTGGCAGATGGAATGTCCAAGAGTCTCGTACTCCAAGATGAGAAAGTATAGGATCTGCAAAAAGTGTGTCCTGCAAGCTGGTGATGAGGTACGGTATGACTGTCGTATCGCTGGCACATCCCTGGAGGGTCAATTGATTGAAGTTCCAGAGGCCTTCGTTGCCTAAATTGAGCGTGAGAGAAGCGTCACGGTCAGAGGTGATGGCCGCAGCACCACTCAGTCCTAACTCTGCATCTGGCTCTTTGCTGACGTTGCGTGAACCCTTCCAGAGTCCGGTGTATTCGTATCGATAGCCTTGAGGACTATTTGTCTTGATGGCACGGAACGGGAAAAGAAATCCTCGCTCGGCCAGAGGGGAGAAGTGCATACGTATGGTGTTGCTCAGTACTCCTGCCTGCACGTGACTGCCTCCTATATGGAGTACGTTGACGTTGTTTGACACAGAAGCATGAGTACGCAGGTCGAACCACTTGTCATGGAATGGCTTCAACGCGTCTTTCTTGCCAGGGAGAATGAGTTCCAGATGAGAGGAGTCAATAGGCCAGGTGGCGCGAGTTGTTATGTTATCTGTCTGAGCCGTAGCGGGTAGGGCCAGGACAGCCAGTAGTAAGATCAGCAGGATTGCCATGTTTTCTTTAAGGGAAATTTACTGTATGGTTACAAGAGAGTCTACAAGAAGGCTGTCAGCAGAAAGAGAATCCTGCGGCAGTTCGATCTCATACTCTCCGATACGGAACTTATAATATTTATAATAGGTGTCGAGCGTCTCATAGAGCAAGTCGCTGACTTTCTCGGCGCCCTTAGGGGTGAAGTGGACATAGTCTTCGCCTGCCAGCTGTGGACGGGCGTTGACCCACTGAACCATCGACCCTTCACCACCCATAGCTTCGTACATATTCCAGAAGGCGGCACCAGCTTCGGTGATATACTTCTCGAGCAACTGGACGAAACGTGGTATCTGTGGATAGGTGGCACGAACACCATTGATCGTAGTTGCCATATCTGAAGGACCGATGAAGAGGATACGAGCATCAGGTGCAAGCTCCTTGAAGTAGGCAATCTCTTTCTGCATGTTGAGACAGAAATTGATCATGCTCTCTTCTGTCTTGAGGTATGGTACAGAGTTGCCACCATATTGCAGGATGATGCACTGAACGTTTTCTTGCAGGAAGAATGGTTCCATGGTGGAGCGGGTAATCTTGTGGAAGAAGTTGCCTGAGGCTCCTCGCATCGGGACATTATCCATATTGACACCTGTACGTGTATCAAGCATGACTCCATAGATATTGGTTGGCCCCTGGACATTAATTTTGACGGACTGGCGCAGCGTATCGTACTCAGTCACTTCGCAGATCATTTCGTGAGTATTGCCATCGCTACGGAGCACGGTAACACGGTCAAACGAAGCCACGTGAGGGAAGCGGTCACTGGTCAAGCCCGTGTAGCTGAGGGTAACAGTGCCATTGAGGTGTGTGACTTGTCCTAATGGACCATAGCCATTGTGTCCAGCACGGAAGTCAGCAGAACCGTAGATAAGGTTGTAACCGAGTGATGGGGAGCATGACTGGCGAACAGTCATCTTTGGAATAGGCTGTACGGCAGGGAGCATACCTACGCCACCACCACCAAATTCAGCTTGGAAATGTTCGCGTAAGGAAGAGGTTATTCGGTCCATCTCAATCTGTGAGTCTCCATAATGCAGGATGCGCACATGCTTGGTCTTGGCACTATCAAGTGCAAGGAAAAGCGGATCAAGGTAGGTGAGATCATTCTCTTCGGTGATAGAGTCGCGATAGCTGACAATCTCGGCCAAGAGGCTATCTGGAGTTGCAGGATCGTACTCGAGTGCCAGACGGCGAAGGCTGTCGGTAGCAACACTGTCGACGACCTGAATATGGATCTTTGGCATGCAGATGCGGATAGGACTGTTGTGACAGAAATCTACAAATGTAGAGTCCTGCATCTCCATCAGTGTGGCCATCTGCTGCTCCATGAGTTCCTCGGGAGTCAGTTCATGTACCTCTTCGACCATCTCCTTGCCTAAACTTAATACCTCATGGAGAGTTGGGAAGCGTAGGGTAGTAGAGCCGATCTTGACTCCGTCTTTTGGGAAAAACAGGCAGAGGCCTGTCAATAATAACAGGATACCAAAAATAAACAGTAGAGATTTATATAGCTTCATTTCTTTATAATTACTCTTTCGCCAAGTTCCTTGTCGAATATCTTTTGTATTTCTTTCTTTTCTTTGAGTTGCTGCATGATCTGCATGATATCGTTCGATGGATCACGCAGTTGTGCTGTCAGCGCTTCAATCTCCATCATGAGGATGCAGTTCTTGAGTTCAAGCACACAACGAGGGATGAGCACGTCAAGCTGCTCATCATTCTGTGCTACACCCATGGCGTCATAGCGATCCTGAGAGAGGTCAAGCGCGGTGGATTGAGCCTCTGGATCTGTATGTAGGTTGGAGAAGAAGCGTGTGCTATTCCACTCTATAGAAGTATCTTCTGATGCATCGAGTGCCAACTGGTACATACGGGCATAGAGCGGATGCAGGAAGGTGACCCCATCGGCATTGAGTTCATTGTAGATAAAGTCAATGACGCGGAAGTTCTGGGTCACAGGCTGGTTGTCCTCCGGGTTGATATAGGTGAATGGGAAGAGCTGTCCTCCATATCGTACTATATATCTGATGATATTACGCTCGTAACGGTCGGAGAGAAGCGGGATACGCTGAGGCGCGGCTGGCTCTTGTTCCGGCGTGTTGAAGTCGAGCGAAGGCTGTGAAGGACCTTGCTGTGAGGTAGGACCTTCGCTCTGTTGCTCGTCTGCTTTCTGCACTGCAGCCAGAACTTCCTCTTTTATATCGAGTTCTTCTCGCTCACGCTTAGCTTCTTCACGACGTCGCTCAATCTCCTGGCGATGCACCTCTGCCAGATAGTTCGAACGCTTGGCCTGGTTCATCGCTTCCATGACCTGATGTTCAGAGACATTGGTCATCTGGCTGGTCTGTCGCACCAGGATGCTGCTGATGATCGGATCGGAAATCAGCGCAATACTATTTGCTACATCCTGCACGACACGGGCTTTGGCAATCGGATCGTTGGCATTGATCGATTGCATCATGAGTCGTGTCTTGAATGATACGAAGTCCTGCTGATTCTTGTCAAAGTATTCCTTGACCTGCTCACTGCTCTGCTTTTTGCAAAAAGAATCAGGGTCTTCACCTGCTGGAAGGAGAAGGAGCTTGACATTCATACCTTCTGCCAGCAGGAGGTCGATACTCTTGAAAGCTGCTGTGATACCTGCGTTGTCGCTGTCGAACATCAGCGTACAGTTCTTGGTGAAACGCTTGATGACACGGATATGCTCGGTGGTCAAGGCGGTGCCTGAGGCGGCGATGACATTCTGGAAACCTGCCTGAGACATGCTCAGGACGTCGATGTTGCCTTCCACCACATAGCAGTTATTTTCTTTGACAATAGCCTGCTTTGCCTCGTAAAGTCCGTAGGGGAAGTCGCTTTTGTGATAGATAGCCGACTCAGGAGAGTTGACATACTTCTTGAAAGCGTGGTCGACGCGCTGCAGGATTCGGCCACCAAAGGCGATGCACTTGCCTGAGAGCGAGTGATGTGGGAAGATAACACGACCAGCAAAGCGACAGACAGGGGTCTTCTTCGGATCATCACCAAAACAGAGGCCTACACCTGTGCCATCGAGCAGGTACTTACGGTTGTGACCTTTCTGTAGGGCACGTTCTGCCAGATCGGTCTTCTTTTCTAAGGCGTAACCGAGGTGGAAACGATGAATCGTTTCGTCCTGGATACCACGCTCACGGAAGTAGGTGAGACCGATATTGCGTCCCTCAGGCGTGTTGAACAGGTCCTCTTCGAAGCATTTCTGTGCGAACTCATTGACGTTGAACATACCCTCGCGATCGGTCTGACGCTGACGGTCCTCCTCGTTCATCTTTTTCTCTTCGACCTCGATGCCGTACTTGTTGCCGAGCCATTTGATTGCCTCGTGGAAGGTCATGCTTTCCTTTTTCATCAGGAAGGTGACAGGGTTTCCGCCTTCTCCACAGGCAAAGCATTTGCAGAGGTTCTTGGTAGGATTGACGTAGAAGCTAGGGCTCTTATCCGCGTGGAAAGGACACAAACCGACATAGTTGACACCGCGGCGCCTGAGCGTCACGAACTCAGATACTACGTCAACAATCTGCGCTGTATCTGTGATCTTGTCTATGGTCTGCTGATCAATCACTGCTTTAATTTGACTGTCAAATCTATAAATTCCTGTACACTGAGCTGCTCTGCTCTCTTGTCGAACATAGGATCTGCCAGGATCTCTGCTGCATCGTCAGGACGCCACTCGGAGATAAGCTGGCGAAGACAGTTGCGGAGGGTCTTGCGTCGAGTGCCGAAGGCGTTTTTGACAAGTGTGCGAAGATCCTTTTCCTCGCAAGGAAGTGAGGTGACGTTATTGCGTGTCATCTTTATGACTGCTGACTGTACCTTAGGCGGTGGATTGAATACACCTGGAGATACGGTGAAGCAATACTCGATGTCATACCATACCTGGATGAGTACAGAGAGGATACCATAGGTCTTACTACCCGGCTTGGCTGCCAGTCGCTCGGCAACTTCCTTCTGAATCATGCCGCTGCAGACAGGGATGATGTCGCGGTAATCCACCACGCGGAAGAAGATCTGCGAGGAGATATTATAAGGATAGTTACCGATGAGGGAGAATGGCTTGCCTCCGAAGACTTCTTCGCCATCGAGTGGCAGTTTGAGGAAGTCGGCTTCGATGATACGCTTATCGAGCGAGGAAGGGTAGTGTACACGGAGATATGAAACCGATTCGCCGTCGAGCTCCACCACCTTGAGGTTATACTCCTTCTGCAAGAGGAACTGTGTAAGCACACCCATGCCAGGGCCCACTTCGAGCACTGGCAAGTCTTTGTGATCTTGTAGCGTGTCAGCGATCCTTTCGGCGATGCTAAGATCGGTCAGGAAGTGCTGGCCGAGATTCTTCTTAGCACGGACCTTGTCGTCAAAGGACATAGGTCCGACGTCTTCAGATCGTCTGGCACGCTCGGTATATCGTTTGTTATTTTTCAAAACTCTTAGGAATTATAGAACTCGGTAAATGCTTTGATAGCATATTCCTGATCGATGACTGCACCTGTCTCACGTACGCTGTGCATGCCCCAGATGGCGCTACCCATGTCTACGCCACGGAAAGGAAGCGTACCGGTGAGGATATTGCCTAAGGTGCTGCCACCAGCCACATCTGAGTGGTTGACGAAGCGCTGGAAAGGAACGCCTGCCTTGCGACAGATCTCAGCGAAGACAGCGGCACCATCAGCATCGCTAGCATACTTCTGAGCTGCATTGACCTTGATGACAGGACCACCACCGAGGACAGGATGATTTGTAGGATCCATCTTCTCACCATAGTTAGGATGCCAAGCGTGAGCGTTGTCGGCACTGACCATGAATGACTGTTCGATCATACGATGGAAGTCATCACGAGCGGTCTCTGCACTGACGGTAGGGAAGGAGTCGCTGATACCTTCGGCCAGGACAAGACGCTCAAGGATCATGCTGAGGAATGGGCTGTGAGCACCCTGCTTGGTGCCGCTACCGGTCTCCTCATTGTCGAAGATAGCAAGTACCTGTGTTGCCTCTGACTGCTTCTTGCTTCCAAGCATTGCCTCCAGGCCTGCATGACACATGCTGAGGTCGTCGAGACGGCCTGCGCTGATAAACTCGTTGTTGAGGCCCACGGTGCAGCCAGGAGTGGTGTCGTAGAGGTAGAGGTCGAAGTCAAGGATCTCTTCTACGTTGACGTTGAGCTCTGCTGCGATCTTATTGATAAGGAGGCTCTTGACACAAAGCTGGTCGTTGATGATACCGAGTACAGGAAGCATGTCTTTCTGCTTGCTTAATGCCACGCCGTCGTTGACCTGACGGTTGAAGTGGATGGCAAGGTTCGGAATGATTACCAATGGCTCCTTGATAACGAGGAGACGTGTCTGTGGCTTGAGTGGATTGTCGGTGCGGAGCATCACACGACCAGCGAGTGACAATGGACGATCGAACCAGGTGCTCATGATGGCACCACCGTAGAGTTCGGTATTGAGCTTGACGAAGCCTTTCTCACACTTCATCTCGGCCGATGGCTTGATGCGGAAAGTTGGACTATCGCTGTGAGCTGTGATGATACGGATACCGGTCTCTGCCATAAGCTTGGCGCCGATACGGAAGGCGAAGAGTGCTGAGTCATTCTTTGTGACGTACACCTGATCGCCAGGACGAATCACTGGCATCGGCTGAGTAGGATCCAACTTCTTGAATCCTGCGGCCTGTAATTGTTCTTCAAGGGTGGCAACAGCCAAGTAATTGACAGGGCTGGCGTTTAAGAAATCTATAAGGTTCATATTTGAAAATGTAAATATTTATAATCCTTTCTTTGCTATCACCTCCTGCAAGTATTGTATTTTTCCTGCAGCGGTCTTGTTTTCCTGTTCCAGACGAAGCTTATCGCGCAGAAGCACTCCGAGTTCATAGCAGGCAGCAAGACCTGCTCGCTCTTTGGCAGAGATAGTTACTCGCACTTCCTTTTTGCCTCCGAGCAGGGTGCCATATAGTTTAGCGTCATCTGCATGAGCGGCAATAAAGCTAAACGCACCTCCATCAGTATCGGCATTGACCTGGTCACTACCTGTCTTGCGACCTGCGGTGAATGTCACACTCTCATAATTTGTGCCGTCAATGGTGTATCGATAGTTTGAACCATCATTGTAAGGTATCGCCTCTGTCGTGACCGTTGTGCCATCGCCTGCTGTGATGCGAAGCTGCGTGTGTTCGAGTTTCGATCCGCAGTAGGTACTGATGAGCTGTGTCTGTCCATATTCATCGACGGCACAGTGGAGATAGGTGCGCTGTACATTATCTTCGGTGGCCATTCCCTTTGGGACAAAGCGTCCGAGATCATCATATTCAGACTTCACAAAGTCAAAAGACACTGAGGTCACCTCGTTGATGCGAGGGATAATTGCCTGGATCAGCGAGTCGGTAACATGCAGAGTGTTCTGCTCGGTTGCCAGTTGTTCGACGTATTTCTGGTTCATTGCCTCTCGTCTCTCTGCGGCTGTCGGTCCTTTGTCTCCATTGTTGCCACAGCTTGCAAGCAAGGGGAGGAGAAGCAGGAAATATATTGTTTTCTTCATATTGTTTTATTTTAATTGATTCGCTCTACATTCTTGACTCCCTTCACAGCATTGATCTTTCTGATCAGGATATTGAGTGAAGATAGATCATTGACCATGACAGTCAGATGACCATGGAAAATACCACCTTCAGTATCAATGGAGATGCTACGTAGCAGCGTATTCTGTTCTTTATTGATCACCTGAGAGATGTTCGATACGATTCCGATATCATCCTGACCGACCACACGGAGCGTAATGCTATACTGATTGCCGCTCTTGCCACTCCAACGAGCTCGCTGTATGCGGTAAGGATATTGCTCTGCCAGGTTCTTTATATTTACACAATCGGCACGATGGATGGTAATGCCACGAGTGATACTTACAAAACCGACCACATCATCGCCATAGATCGGATGGCAGCATCCCGCCAGTTTATACTCGATACCTTTGAGGTTACGGTCGATGACCAGTTCGTCCTGACCAGACTGATTGTTGATGTCAAAGTCTGCGGCAGAATGTGCATGTTCTTGTGACTCCTGAATGATCGGTGTGCGGTTGAGAAATGCATCATATTCTTTGATCACATGGTCAATAGTGATGTCTTCCCTCGATAGCGCCTGATAGAATTCCGTCTGTGTCTTAAATCCGAGTTTGATGATGAAACGAGATAGTTCTGACTCATCGATCTCCATCTTACGGTTCTTGAAGCGACGTTGCAAGAGTTCCTTGCCAGCCTGCGACTCATGGCTCTCGATCTCCTTGATCGTCTGTCTGATGCGAGAACGCGCTTTGCTGGTGGTCACAATATTAAGCCAATCAGGCTTTGGCTTCTGCTGGTTCGAAGTCAGAATCTCCACCGTCTCACCGCTATGCAACTGGTAGTTAAGCTTTACGTTCTTACCACTTACACGTGCACCAACACACTGCATACCGATGCGTGAGTGAATATGGAAAGCAAAGTCAAGTACAGTGGCACCTTTAGGGAACTTGTGTACGTCACCATTCGGCGTAAAGCAGAAAACCTCTTCGCTGTAGAGTCCCATTGAGAAGTCCTTCATCAGGTCTCCCGTAGCAATGCCAGATTCGAGTACTTCGCGGATCGATGCCATCACGTCATCTGCTGCACCCTGGCTCTTGATACCTTTGTATTTCCAGTGAGCTGCGAGGCCACGTTCGGCAATCTCGTCCATACGCTTGGTGCGGATCTGGACTTCTACCCAACGCTCCTTAGGTCCGTATACCGTGATATGTAGCGACTCATAACCATTGCTCTTAGGGATACTAAGCCAGTCTTTCAGTCGCTTAGGATTCGGCTGATACATATCGGCCACCACGCTGTAAGCCTGCCAGCAGAGCGCCTTCTCCAATTCTTTCTGATCTGTATCGATGATAATTCGGATGGCAAAGAGATCATAGATCTGGTCGACGCTCTTCTGTTGCTTCTTGATCTTGTTCCAGATGGAGGCAATGCTCTTGGTGCGTCCTTTGATGTGAAAAGGAGCGGGGAGTACCTCCTTCAATTTTGCTTCGAGAGGTGCAATGAACTCATGTATATACGCCTCACGAACAGCTTTAGTATCCTGCAGCTGGTTTACGATGTCATCAAAGACCTCAGGGTGCTCATACTTAACGGCCATATCCTCCATCTCACCCTTGATGACATAGAGTCCCAGGCGATGTGCGAGTGGAGTGTAGATGAGACGACTCTCATTGGTCACACGCTGGCGATATTGGAGGTCGCTCGTATGGTTGAGTATCTTCATCATTACATAGCAATCGCAGATGAGGCAGATGATGATACGGATGTCCTGTGCGAAGGAAAGCATGAGCTTGCGGAAGTTCTCATCCTCAAGGTTGTCATGCTCTGCATAGAGGTGTTTTACTTTACCCAT
This sequence comes from Bacteroidales bacterium, assembly GCA_045600445.1. GTDB lineage: Bacteria > Bacteroidota > Bacteroidia > Bacteroidales > UBA3663 > Liminaster. The sequence continues at coordinate 59,419 of JAZRXZ010000052.1, forward strand.
GCACGACATCAGGTGAGCTACTTCCTCCCCGAAATCATTGGTTATCTCCTCTCGGCTGATGACGTCATGCTCTGCTAAAGGATAGAGCAGTACGGTCAGGATGGAACGACGACCCAGTCCTACCTGTTCGTGCAATACCTGGCAGGTCATGATCAAGTGGACCAGTTGCTGAACACCATGTGTATCTCTGTCATAGATGCCAGCTTCCACACCTCTTAAAATATACTTGCGTATTAGTCTCCATTCACTGGTTGCAATACGCGATGGAACAAGCTCCAACAGCTTGCGATAAGCTGTAAAGAACTGCTGATTCTCCTCTGACGTGAAGCGATCTGTTGTGAATAATTTCATACTATTAATATATTTTATGCGTGCAAAGATAGTAATTTTTCCTCAATTTTGAGAATGATTTGAAGATTTTCTTATTTGTTATCCTCCTTTTTTATGTTTTATAACATATATTTCTCCCTTTTTTTTATGAAAAGAAGATTTTTTTATTCGAATAAATTTGTTTTTGGTAAAAAATCCTTATATTTGCACCCAAACAAATCATACATGAAAACATATAAATCGTGTATATTCTAAAATATAATCTATAAATACTTATGTTTACACAGCAAGATCTTGAAGTGTTTGCCCAGCGTGGCACTACAGTTGAGAAAGTAGAGAGCCAGCTTAAGTCTTTTGAGACTGGTTTCCCTTATTTGAAGCTTAAAGGCGCAGCTTCTCCAGAGTATGGTATCATGATTATCGATGAGGATGGTGCCAAGTATTATCAGGACCTCTGGCAGAAGTATCTCCAGGCTGATAAGACTATTTTGAAGTTCGTTCCTGCATCTGGTGCGGCCAGCCGTATGTTCAAGAACCTCTTTGAGTTCCTTGAGGCTCCTTATGATGTTCCTACCAATGACTTTGAGAAGAAGTTCTTCGGTGGCATTGAGCAGTTCGCTTTCTATCCAGAGCTCGACGAGGTTTGCCAGAAGAACGAAGGCAAGGGTATCAAGGATCTCATGGCTGCTGGTCAGTATAAGGCTGTCGTTGGTAATCTGCTCCTTGAGAAGGGTCTCAACTATGGTCAGCTTCCAAAGGGTCTTCTGACTTTCCACCGTTCTGCTTCAGGTGTTCGCAAGGCTTTCGAGGAGCATCTTGAGGAAGGTGCAGTTTATGCAGCTAATGGTAAGGGTAATGTAAATCTTCACTTTACTGTAAGTCCTGATCATCTTCCATTGTTCGAGAAGCTCGTTGCTGAAAAGAAGGCAGCATACGAGCAAAAGTATGGTGTAAAGTATAACATCACCTTCTCAGTTCAGAAGGCTAGCACAGATACCATCGCTGCAAACATGGACAATACTCCATTCCGCGACGATAAGGGTAATCTCCTCTTCCGTCCAGGTGGCCACGGTGCATTGATCGAGAACCTTAATGAGCAGGAGGCTGATGTTATCTTCGTCAAGAATATTGATAATGTGGTACCTGAGAAGAAGAAGCAGGCTACCGTCGCATACAAGCAGATCATTGGTGGTGTTCTCGTTGGTCTCCAGCAGAAGATCTTCAGCTACCTCCAGCAGCTTGAGAGCGGTCACTATACCCACGAGCAGCTCATCGATATGCTCTACTTCCTCCAGACCAAGCTCTACATCAAGAATCCTGATACTAAACTCCTTGAGGATAGCGAGCTCGCTCTCTACATCAAGAATAAGCTCAACCGCCCACTCCGCGTCTGTGGTATGGTTAAGAACGTAGGTGAGCCTGGTGGCGGTCCATTCATCGCACAGTCTCCTGATGGAACCTATCAGAGCCAGATCCTTGAGTCAAGTCAGATCGATCAGAACGATCCTGAGTCTGTTGCAATGTTCAAGGAGGGTACTCATTTCAACCCAGTTGACCTCGTATGTGCAGTACGCGATAAGAATGGTAAGCCATTCGATCTCCTCAAGCATGTTGATCCAATGACCGGCTTCATTTCATATAAGTCTAAGAGCGGTAAGGAACTGAAGGCTCTTGAGTTGCCAGGACTCTGGAATGGCGCTATGAGCGATTGGAATACAGTTTTTGTAGATGTTGACCTTCTTACCTTCAACCCAGTTAAGACCGTTAACGATCTTCTCCGTCCAATGCATCAGTATTAATATATGAATATGAAACATCGCCTCATTGCCATGAACTTTCTGGAGTTCGCGGCATGGGGTTCCTATCTCACATCTATGGGTGCCTACCTTGCTTCGGCAGGGTTAGGCACCGATATTGGTAATTACTATGCCCTTCAAGGCGTAGTATCTATTTTTATGCCCGCTATTATGGGCATTGTTGCTGATCGATGGGTACAAGCACAACGTCTGCTGTCGTTCTGTCATTTCATGTCGGCATTGTTTATTGGTCTTGCAGCCTATATCGGTCTCTCAGCAGGCGATGGTGCTGTTAATGGTCAAGCTCTGTTCTGGGCATATACTGGCAGTGTGGCGTTCTATATGCCGACCCTTGCACTGAGTTATTCTGTTGCTTATACAGCGCTTGACAAGGCTGGTCTCGACACCGTCAAGGCTTTTCCTCCAATCCGTGTGTTCGGCACCGTAGGCTTCCTTTGTGCAATGTGGCTTGTCGACCTTGCAGGTTGGCAGAATACTCCTGTTCAGTTTGTGCAGTCGGCAGTGATCAGTGTGATCATGGCTCTGTACTCATTGACCATGCCTGCTTGTCCAGTAGGTGGTGATAGCCAGAAAAAATCTTTCATCGAAGCATTGGGACTCAAGGCTTTTGCTCTTTTCAAGCAGAAGCAGATGGCCATCTTCTTTATCTTCTCATTCTTCCTGGGTGTCTGTCTTCAGATTACCAATGGCTATGCTAATCCGTTCATTCAGTCATTTGGCGACAATCCAGAGTTCCAAGGACTCTTCTTCGTTGAGCATAGTAATATTCTCATCTCACTTTCTCAGGTGTCTGAGACTTTGTGTATCCTTCTTATCCCATTCTTCCTCAAGAAGTATGGCATCAAGATTGTTATGCTTATTGCTATGTTAGCATGGGTGGCACGTTTTGGATTCTTCGGCCTCGGTGATCCAGGTACTGGAGTATGGCTTTTCATCCTTTCTTGCATCTTCTATGGTGTTGCTTTCGATTTCTTCAATATCTCAGGCTCTCTGTTTGTCAACGAGAAGACCGATATCTCTATCCGTTCATCTGCACAAGGACTCTTTATGTTAATGACCAATGGTCTCGGTGCTACAGTTGGTTCACTTAGTGCCAAGGCTGTTATCAATAATTATGTCTATGCGGATGGTCTTTCTGTAGCTGAACAGGCTTCAGGCTGGCAGACATCCTGGTATATTTTCGCTGCTTATTCACTTGTAATGGCTATTGCTTTTGCTGTACTTTTCCAGTATAAGCACACGCCAGACAAGTCGAAATAATCGGAGGTTCATTTCAGTCCTCCACTAGGTCAAGAAAACCCTATAAAAAACTTAATGATGTATTACGTCAAGAAATCAATGGAGATCTCAGGTAGTCACTACCTGAGACTCTCACACCAGAGCAAGTGTGAAAACCTGCATGGTCACAACTGGATTGTCACCGTCTATTGCAAGTCTAAAGAACTTGACGAGGATGGTATGGTTGTAGATTTTACAGAGGTAAAACGCTTGGTGCATGGTGTACTCGATCATCAGGATCTCAATGCTATCCTTCCGTTCAATCCTACAGCAGAAAACATCGCTTACTGGATTTGTGGACGTGTTCCTAATTGCTATAAGGTAGATGTGCAGGAGAGCACAGGCAACGTAGCTACCTACGAAAAGGACGAATAACATGCGCGTCAACGAGATCTTTTATTCACTGCAAGGCGAGGGCCGATATACCGGTACACCTGCTGTCTTTGTTCGTCTATCAGGATGCAACATGCGCTGCTGGTTCTGCGATACCGATTTCTCCGCCTATCAGGAAATGTCCGAAGAACAGATTGTTGACGAAGTCCTGCGCTATCCTTGCGTTCACGTGGTTATTACTGGTGGTGAACCGACGATACAGTTGACACCCTCACTTGTCGACCTTCTGCACCAGCATGGCAGGTACGTCATGATGGAGACGAATGGCAGTTTGCCATTGGCAGAAGGCTGTGATGTCGACTGGATTACTTGTTCTCCGAAGCTCGAAGATCTGGTAAACGGTAATCGTCGCATTAAGACTATTCGTATTCAGCGTATTGATGAACTTAAAGTCGTTTATGAAGGCGATGGTAAGCAGGATATGAGTCTTTACGAAGCTTTTGAAGCTAAGGAATACCGTTTGCAGCCATGTGATGTCAAGGATTCTAAGCGCAATCAGCAGATTCTTGAACAAACGATCGATTACATCTTACATCATCCGAAATGGAAACTATCTCTTCAAACCCACAAGATAATCAACGTCCGATGACACCCGTCTCTGATGAAGAACTCCAGCAGGCTATTGTGACCATTCTGCGAGCCATCGGAGAGGATCCTACCCGTGAAGGCCTTGTTGGCACTCCTGATCGTATCTGTCGTATGTATAAGGAGTTATTCCGTGGTTATGATTCTGCACAGAAACCTAGGATTACCACCTTTGAAAATGACTCTCACAGCACCGAGTTGGTCTTCGATGCGGGTGATTTCTATTCGATGTGCGAGCATCACATGATGCCCTTCTTTGGTAAATACTACTTTGCATATATGCCTAGCGACGAAGGTCGTATCCTTGGCATCAGCAAGATTGCTCGTGTCGTCGGTTATTGTGCAGCACGCCTGCAATTGCAAGAACGTCTTGCACGCGACATCATCGATATGCTTGACGATGCTCTCGACCATGAGGCTCTTGGCTTTGCTATTGTTCTCAAAGGTCAGCACATGTGCAAGAGCATGCGTGGTGTCAAGAATCCTGGTGCGATGTCTGTTTCTTATTACACAGGTATCTTTAAGCAAGATGCTGCTACTCGCAATGAGTTCCTGCAGATGATTAAGATGAATGACTGATAAGGCCTTATTTTATTCTATGTTTTCTTATTATAAACACACTGTAGCTTTACTAAGCTTTTTATTATTTGCTTGTTTCACTAAAGTTGTAGGTCAGGATTTGCCGGTTTATGATATAAGCTTTCCTGAACCTACGACGAGTCGAACTGTCCGCCACGTAGAACGCGATGAAAAAGGGTTCATCTGGATTGCTACGCCTATGGGGGTAGAGCGCTATGATGGAAGAAATTTCATTCCTTATCATCTTTCTGAGTCTCGAGAACGTAGTATCACGGAGGGTTTCATGACCAAGATTAAATCTTGTTATGGCACGATATGGACCTCTACTGAGCGTGGTGTAGTTACCAGATATGACTCTTCTGTAGACGGTTTCCGCTATGCTTTCCGTACCTCAAAGAATGATATTTGGGCCAGTGGTAACTATTTTTTTCCTACTGACTATGGATTTTTAATCGGAACAACAAATGGTCTTCTTCCTTATTATATAAATGGTGACTCTATTGGCGAGTTCTCTCATACTGAGTTGAACATTAGAAGTATCACAGAACATCCTGACGGTAGACATCTCATTATCTGTACGATGAAGGGCCTGTTTACTTATGATCCTACTACAGATGACCTTGAACCATTTTCTTCTATCCGTGCTGAAGTAAATAGAATCTTTGTTGATAAACGAAACAAATGTCTTTGGGTAGGAACGCAAGGCTCAGGTCTATATCTCGTCGATTATGAAAATCCGTCAGAGATTCATCATGTTAGTTCTACGGAAAACAAGATTTTCAATGTTGTCACTCCATTAAATGATGATATTCTTCTCTTAGGTACGGATGGTGATGGTCTCTTGGCGGCATTCTATGAAAATTTACGTGACGATCAAAATCACTTGACTGATTGCAAGTTTCACCTTCTTGCTTCAGAGAGTCCTGCTTCGCCTTGTCGTCTTACTAATTCTGTCGTCGATGACATTGTTGTCGATGGAGAGAATATTTGGTTGGCGCTTTCTCTTGGTGGTATGGCATTGATGAGACCTGTCAATCAGAAAAACCTTCTCAGAAACCCTGATGCGATTTCTTACGCTGATGGATTCGCATTTGGTGGCAATGTCGATAAATATGGAGATTATTGGGTAGCTTTCAGTCGTAGTTTGGTCCATTATAAAAAAGATGGTTCTGATCCAGAAATAATTAGCTATCCAAATATGGGTAATCTCTGTATGATTACTGCTTCTGATGGTACAATCTGGATGGGTGGTTATAATACAGGCTTACATCATTATTATCCTGCTAACAAGAAGCATGATTATTATCCTTCAGTCTGTGGACAGTCTGTTATCGATTGTGTCTATGCTATTCATGAAGACGTCAACCATGATATTTGGGTTGGAGGAATGAATTTCCCTTTGACCTGTATGCATTTCAAGGCCGATGGTAGCTATGATCCAAAGAGTTATGATATCGCAATGATCAGTGACATTGCGGAATTGAATACTGATACATTAGTAGTTACTACCTTTGATAGTTTCTATCTGCTAAATATTCATAGTGGAGAGATGCAACGTCTGCTTACAGGTTATGACGGTATCTATGAATGGGAAAGTACTAATGCCATGGCTTCTGTAACTACTCGTCATGGTCATGAAATCTGGTTCGCTACCCAAGGAGCAGGTATTGTGTTCTTTGATGCTCATACTGGCCAGGTTGAAAAGTATGGACTAGATGATGTTTTCCCATCACTAGAGCTTTGTGGCATAGAATTTATCAATGACTCTATCTTATGTTGCTCGACCGACCATAACGGACTCTTTACTTTCAATGCTAACACCTGTAAAGCTGTACGTAGCATTAATTATGTCCCATCAGGAAGAAGCAAAGGTGTCTTCATGCGTGGAGCATCAGGGTCTGACCATAATGGACATCTGATTTTTGGAACGGATAATGGAGCAATCGTAGTGACTGCTGAAGATATCACGGCACCTCAGGATACATTTAATATCGTTGCCAAAGGTGATAATTATAAGGATGGTTATGTACTCTTGCCTCCTGATTCTCATTCGCTATTTTTGCAATTCACTACAACCGATATCTATCATCAAGGAGAATATGCTTTTGAGTATCGCATCAAAGGATTAGTTGACGACTGGCAACCTATCGGCGACACAAGAACACTTCGTTATCAGCAGATTGATCCAGGTGATTATGTTATTGAAGTACGATCTAACAGTGCATCAAGCTATATCGAAGGTATTGAGATTCCTTTAATTGTTCAGCCTGTTATTTGGTTACGTTGGTACTTCCTCCTGTTGTATGCAATTTTGATTACTTCGTTCTTGTATTTCCTTTTGCATCATTACCAACTGAAACGATTCTCTGAGATTGATGGACTTACCGGAATCTACAACCGTTACAGTGGTCAGCGTCGCATTATGGATTTGATCAAATATCATCATGCAGGTGTCTTTGTTCTCGTTGACTGTGATCGATTCAAGATTGTCAACGATACCTATGGACATAATACTGGAGATACATTGATCAAGGAGATAGCTAATGCTTTGAAGACTACTTTCCCTGATCAAATTACCCTGCGACTCGGTGGTGATGAGTTCGCGTTCTTCCTTCAGGGTAATTATACACCAGAAACTCTGCAGCCTGAAATCGATCGTCTTTTTGCTGCTATCAAAGCTATTCGCATCAACGAGATTCAGGATTATACCGCTTCTATCAGCGCTGGTGCTTCTTTCTATGATGGCACCACAGATCAGTCTTTTGAATATCTTTATACTGAGGCAGATAATCGTTTGTACGAAAGCAAGAAGTATAGAAACTTCCATATTACCATGGAGTAATACGGAAGAGATAACAAGATTACATCTCTATTACTATCATAATAAAGCCTTCCCCGACAATCGAGGAAGGCTTACTAATGTTCGATATTCTAATAAATTAGATTTTGGGCAGGATGGAGATCCTTTCAAATCAAATAAATTAGATTGCGAAAGGATAGAGATCCTTTCAAATCTAATAAATTAGATTGCGAAAGGATTCTCACCAGGATAGAGCTGACCAGCTGGGAGAGGAGTATTGATATCCTCTACGCCGAGCATCTTGAGAGCCTCGAAGAGAACCTTACCGCAGTGCTCGAATGCGTATGCTCCGTGGTGTGGGAAACGCTTGCCAACGAGGACGTGACGATAGAAACGAGCGAAGCCTGGGATAGCGTGGATACCGATGCCACCGAATGAGCATGGATCAACGTCAAGGAACTCACCCTGTGCGATGTAAGAAACGAGCTTAGCATCAGAGTTAGACTGGATACGGAACATGGTAGACTTGCCTGGCATAATCTGGCCCTCGAGAGTACCCTTGGTGATATCTGGACTCATGAGACGAGCCTGGATGAGCTGATACTTGATCTTGCAGTCCTTCATGCACTGTGAGCAAGTGTTACCACAGTGGAAGCCCATGTAGAGGTCCTTGAGGTCTGCACCAGCGAGGTTAGCACCAGCAGGGATAACGTCAGCAGGAACAGAGTTGTTGATATCGAGGAGAGTAGCTGGTTTCTCAGTTGCGCACTCAGCCATGTACTCAGAGAGAGCACCGTAGAGGTCAACCTCACAAGCTACAGGAATACCACGACCAGTGAGACGAGAGTTAACATAGCAAGGCTCGAACTCGAAAATAGGCTGCCAAGCTGGCCAGCACTTATTTGCGAATACAGCATACTTAGAACCGCCCTTGTTGCCCTCATACCAATCCATGAGTGTAACCTCAAGCTGAGCCATCTTGTTGATGATCTCTGGGTATGTGTTACGTGCAGCACCAAGCTCTGCCTCCATGTCCTTAGCTACAGCAGCGATCTCAGCAGCCTTACCTGGTTTAGCTACGATCTCATCGAATGCCTTCTTGAGGTCGAGCTCAGAGTTCTCCTGTACTTCGATACCCATGTCGTACATTGGCTGGATAGGTGCGTTACAAGCGAGGAAGTCCCAAGGACGTGGACCGAAGCCGATAACCTTGAGGTTACGAACACCGACAACTACGCGAGCGATGTTACGGAAATCAGCGAGTTCCTTAACTGCCTCAGCAGGAGTTACGTTTGGATACTCTGGGATATATACCTTAAGACGACGGAGACCTACGCTATAAGAGAAGTTGAGGACACCACAGAGAGCATCACCACGATCATTAGCAAGATTAGACTTGCCTTCCTCCTTTGCAGCAAGAACCATGCAAGGACCACCAAACTTCTGGCAGAACAATGTTGTAGGACCCTCTGGACCGAAGTTACCGAGGAACATACAAACTGCATTGATACCATTCTCCTTAGCCCAGTCAAGAGCCTTGTATGTATCAACGTCGTTCTCGATTGTTACTGGACAATCATAAACCTCTGGAAGACCAGCTGCCTTAACCTCTGCCATAACAGCAGCAAGACGAGCCTGAGTAAGGGTAATAGGGAAGCAGTCGCGGCTTACGCCAACGATACCAAGCTTCACGGTTGGTTGATTAATCATGATTTTTTAATTTTTTAAATGGGTAATGTTTATGTTATTTAATTTGTAATCAAAATCTATTGATTCACATGCAAACATAAGTACTTTTTTCAAACAAAACAAATTTTTAGGAAGAAATCGGCTGTTTTGATACATTTTTTAAGAAATCTGCATCATTATTATCGATTAGATTCAATGGTATTAAATGTTTATATAAAGTTTTATTTAATGAAAAATATCAATTATAAAATATATTTAATGTATAAAACGGTACAAATAGGAATATAACATAATCTATTAATTTAGAAATTTGAGAATAAATACCAATAGAAAAAATGCTATATTAAAATTCATAAGCCAAGTTTTTCTAATCCTATTTTGACATAATCTTGTTCTAAATCATTTGGCTTAAAAATTGAATCACCAAGTTTTATGAGGTCTAAATCAATAGGTACAATTCCTTGCTTTTTAGACTCTATTGAACGGCCCAAATCAGATTCGAAATGTTTTAGTTTATCTCTTATTTCTAAATATGAAAGCTCGGTTTCACCAATAGCTACTTCATTATAATACTTCTTACCTACTCCACTTCCTACTCCATCTGTTTCATAGTGATGCGAGAATTGAACATCACCATGAAAAAGGTCTATTAATAAAATCTCTGCCTTGTTAAGATTCAATAAAGCTTCAACAAGACAGAGATTAGTTCCTATGCTAATAATGAATTTCATTTAGATATCAAGTTAAGGAATTCTTCTCTTGTCTTAATATCAGTGAATGCACCAGTAAAGTCACTTGTAGTTGTAGTTGCATTCATTTTCTGAACTCCTCGCATTTGCATACATAGATGACTTGCTTCGACAACAACCATTACTCCAAGCGGATGCAAAGTTTCTTGTATACATTCTTTTATCTGTAAAGTCAATCTTTCCTGGACCTGAAGTCGACGTGCAAAAACTTCTACAACACGAGGTATCTTACTAAGTCCTACAATATATTTATTCGGAATATAAGCGACATGAACTTTTCCAAAGAAAGGCAACATATGGTGTTCGCACATGCTATAGAAATCTATATCTTTTACGATAACCATTTGTTGGTAATCCTCACGGAACATAGCCGAACGAAGTATCTCACATGGATCTTGAGCATATCCCTGAGTAAGGAACTGAAGAGACTTAGCAACCCTCATAGGAGTTTTGATTAATCCCTCACGATCCTTATCTTCGCCAACAAACTCAAGCATCTGTGAAACATTGTCAGCCATTCTTTCGAGTAATTCCTCCTTATTTACCATCTTATCTGTTAATTTCAATTTCGTCTTTAATCACAAACATTTCACGGCCATATTCTGGGAATTTCTTCTTCAATTCTCTAAGAGTAGTAATCGCCTCTTCATTAGTTGTGAAATTTCCTAAAAGTAAGCGCCAGTTTGGAGACTTAAAAATAACATAAGTTGAAAGATCTGGATATACATCTTTGATATCCTTTTCTATCTTATAGGCTCTGTTTTTTGAAGTAACTTGATTGTTACCTGAAAAAGCTCTGATTCTAAATCCATTTGATATTATTACATCAGAACCTTTTCCTTTCCTCGAATTAGCATAATATGCTTTAGGATGATATGAGATTAGATCTTCAAGACGTGAATCTTGATAAACTGCGACTTTGCCTGAACTGCGCAAGTGTGTTGAGATTGAGACAAGCGTAGTTGTGCTGTCAGTTGGAAGTAACTGAGCTTTTAAAGAAATAACTGAGCAAAAAAACAATAAAAGCAATATACGAATTCTCATATCAATAAAAAAATAAAAGGGCGAGCAAAAACCCGCCCTTTGGATTCTTATGAAATTATTTCCAAGCCTCAATGATTGGCATGAAAGTATCAACCTTAAGAGCAGCGCCACCAATCAAGCCGCCATCGATATCTGGCTGAGCGAAGAGTTCAGGAGCATTGCTACCCTTGCAAGAACCACCATAGAGGATAGAGCAGTTGTCTGCAACCTCAGCGTTGTACTTAGCAGCGATAGAAGCACGAATGAAAGCATGAACTTCCTGAGCCTGCTCGCTTGTAGCAGTAAGACCAGTACCGATTGCCCAAACTGGCTCGTAAGCAACTACACTCTTAGCGAAATCTTCAGCAGAAAGAGTATACATAGCCTCCATCTGACCTTCAATAACTGCCTTGAAAGTACCGTTCTCACGCTCTTCCTTAACCTCACCTACACAGAAAATTGGAGTAAGACCGTTTGCAAGAGCCTGCTGAAGCTTAGCAACGAGAATCTCGTTGTTCTCGCCATGATACTGACGACGCTCAGAGTGACCAAGGATAACATACTTAGCACCAGTAGAAGCAACCATGTTAGCAGCAACTTCACCTGTGTAAGCACCCTTATCGTGAGCAGAACAATCCTCTGCACCAACACCAATTACAGAACCTTCTACAGCCTTAACTACAGAAGCAACTGAAATAAATGGAGTACAAACTACGACATCACAATTTACTGTCTTGCCTGCGAGAGCTTCCTTAAGACCCTCTGCAAGAGCTACGCCTTCCTGGAGAGTAGTATTCATCTTCCAGTTACCAGCAACGATCTTTTTTCTCATTTTTGAAAGTTTTATTAAAAAAATTAATATGAAATATTCAAATTAAATATCGGTTTTCTGCGCTTTTGATTTGTCTTTTTTAGATTTTAGTGCTAAGACAATCTTTTCAATAGGCAAATATACAATAATTGGTGATAACATCAAAAATAGTAGCCAAAAAACTTTAGTTTTAGCTTTGTCATCAATTATTTCTCCATAAGTCTGTTCAGTTAACTTTGCAGATGTTATCGCATCAACATCAAGATTACTTAGACAAGTTTTCCAAAGAATTGTACCTTCCTTCAGCAATACGACACCAGGATTTGCGCGAATAACAGTTTCTAAAATTGTAGCATCACTGTACAAATACTCATATTCAGCGCCTGTACGGTATTTCCATTTGTTAACTTGAACTGAATCATTAAGAGTTACACAATAAAAATTATAACCCTCTTCAATAGTATATTCATAAAGATTTTCAATTCTATCCAGATATTTTTCTTCGGCTGTAGCCAGATTAGGAGATACTAGAAGGAATGTATAATTTGGATCAGTTAATACAGTTTCAGTGTAGTCACCACCAAATTCATCAAATAAGAAGAAATCTGAAATTGCTGGTTCTTCGACCGTTGCATTCTTACCGTCATTAGTCAGTTCCTTAGTCTCAACAAATTCCCAACCAGAACCTTCGTCTGGAAGTTCAGTTAATGGAAATTCTTTCTTTTCGCCGTCTTTTTCGTAGACGCAAACATAAGTAATCTCGTCAGAAACAGAATCAGTGCCCATTGCTGAGAATATATTAACTCCTGGTCTATAAGGACGAAAATCGATTAATGGCAATAAATTCGTTCCAATGTAGCAAAGACCGATAGCAATCGCTAATTCCCAATAAGTTATAATAGTCGCAAAGTCTTTTCTTGTAGGTTGGTAACAAAAACTTCTATATAGCAATAGTATAACTACACAAATAGACAAAACAATATTTTTCCAGAAAGTTTCCCAATTAGAAAGAACTATTGCATCTCCAAAGCAACCACAATCTCTAACTGGATTCTCAAGGGCTAGATACAAGGTCAGAGGAGTAAACACCAACATAAACAATCCAGCCAAGGTTGCAAAGAAGCGAAGGTTTCTCGCAAAAAGGACATGTAAGCCTATCAAAAATTCCATAAGACATAGAACCCATGACAAGAATAAAGTCCAATCATTAAGCCAACCTAATCCTAGTACAGCAAAATAGTCATGAAACTTTATGCTTGTTCCTATAGGATCGATACACTTAACAATTCCACTTACAATAAAAGTAAAACCAATAACAACTTGGCTTATAATAGCAAGGAATCTTTTCATTCTGCTTCGCAAACAAGTTTAATAAGGGCAAATAGACTATAATTGATCATGTCCATATAATTAGCATCGATTCCTTCTGATATCAATGTTTTACCTTCATGATCTTCTATTTGCTTAGTTCTGTTGATCTTCATTAAGATCAAGTCGACATAACTGCTAACTCGCATCAATCGCCATGCTTCATCATAATCATGGTTCTTCTTTTCAAGGAGTTCAAGTGTCACCTTAATATATTCATCATATAATGTGACAACTTGATCAGGGGTCATATCAACATTCTCTGCATGTCCATATTTCAGCTGTATCAATCCCATTACTCCATAGTTTACTATACCTACAAATTCCGGTACAATGCCCTCTCCTACTAATGACTCACCTTTGACTTGAAGGCTACGTATACGATTTGCTTTTATGTATATTTGATCTGTAACAGATTCAGGTCGCATAATACGCCAAGAAGCACCATAGTCATAAGTTTTTTTTGTAAAAACCTCACGACACATACCTGTTACTACAGAGAGTTCTTCGTTTGTATTCATATTATTAATTTTTTATAATTTCAATTCCTAAAGTCTTTGCTTTTTCTATCGATAGCTGACTTGAAGCGTCAATGTCATAATAAGATTTGTTTGGGACAAATAATTCCAATCCTCCGAGTTCAGAACTTGGTGAAGAAATAACTTCTTTATTAACTTCATAGAAATATGGCCAAAATTCACTACTACCTAATAATCTTTGTGACAAACTTGTCAACCGGTCAGATTCTGTAGCAATAATCTTTACTGGAATACCCAAACTATCAAGAAGAAGGTTTTCCTCAATGACAAGATTTGATAAAGTATCTGAATTTTCACACAAAGAATCTGCTATTTCAGATAAATCTTCGTTATCTTCTATTTCTTGTACCGAACTACGATTAAAATAATATATTATTGAAGCCAATATAAGAATAATAAAAATAGAAAGATACACTAGTCTATGACTCTGACGAGCAGAAATTTCAATATGTTCTATCGGTTTAGCTTCAGTATTATCGTCTTCTTTTGGCTTTATTGGAGACAAGACACTGTCAGGTTCTGCTGATTTATCTTTTGAAACGGCAACTGAAGTTTCTACTTCATCAGTATTGGCAGAAATCGCTTGATCAGTATCTATTAGTTGATTATTATCAAGTTCTGAGCATCTACCACTATCCGACGTTTCAACTGGTTCTTCCTCAATGACAATAATACTACTAGATGCCTCTTCATTTAATAATTCCTTAGCAAGAACTTCCTTTCCTTTATTTATAACGTATGGTTCAAAAAATGAAAATGGAGAATTAACTTCATCACGCATTATTTCAGATAGCATCAATGCAACTCTTCGCATCTCAGATTGTTTAGTGTCAATAACAATGAATCGACCTAAACCTTGAATCTCAACATCTTCTCCATTTCTTACATGAGCAGAAATAACAGATGCAAATCCCGAAAGAAAACGCGATGCTTCTTCTTCCGATATTCCAGCATATTGAGATAGAATAATAGATAGTTTTTCTGTTTTAATTACAGACATGAGTTACTTGTTCAACTTAATAAAAGAATTAAATCGATAACTAATGCGAGGTGGCAATAAAACTACTTCACCAGTTTCGTCATTCGTTTGAATATATTCAGGATGCTTGTGCGAAATGAATTGACCTAAGCCATCGATCTCAACAGTATGTCCTGAAATAGCCTCTTCTGCTAACACATGATTTAAGGCAGATACCAATGCTGATACCTGTTGTTTATCAAGTTTTGACTTTTTCTGGACTTCTGATAAGAATTCTTTATGCGTCATTATATATTATTTTATGGGCAAATATATAAAATTTAATCGACATTTTTACATAATAATAAACAAAAAATGAATTAATCATGCCAAAATGACATTTTAGCACAGTTTTTGCTTTCATGAATTATTGTATTAAAGTATATTTGCATTGAATTGAAAATATTGAATATTGATGAATAAGTTTACACCACATCTAAGGCAGATTCTTGAATATAGCAAAGAAGAAGCCGTAAGACTTAATAACAATCAAATACGCCCTGAACATTTTATTCTCGGTATCATTAAAGATGGAGAAGGAATAGCAGTAGAAGCTTTAATTAGACAAGGTGTCAATCTCAATGATTTGAAATCCCAAATCGAATGGAATCTTGCAGAAGACAAATCTGGAGATATTGAAGTTGCAGACAAGAATCCTCTTGCCCGCGAAGCAGACCGTACTCTAAAACTTTCCCAACTTGAAGCACGAATGCTAAAGCAAAATGATATTGATTCTGAACATTTAGTTCTTGCAATCTTGAAGGACACTACTCTATCAATGAGTAAGCTTCTAGAGCAATATTGCGTCAATTATAATTCTTTCTTTAAGAATGTAGCTGATCTTGAAAAGATTAAACCAACAGATCAGAACAATATTAATGCATCTGAACTACCAGGAACTGACGCAAATAGTCAGCCTAAAGCTTCATCTTCATACGAGGATGAGGATGATGAAGATGAATTGCCATATGGTCAAAACGAGAAAACAAAGAAGGCTCAACAGGCCTCTACTAACAACAATGGCGATAGTACAACTCCAACTCTTGATGCATTTGGTTTTGACTTGACCAAAGCAGCATTGGAAGGAAAATTAGATCCTGTAGTAGGAAGAGAGGTGGAGATTGAAAGAGTTGCACAAATCCTTTCTAGAAGGAAGAAAAACAACCCTATACTTCTTGGTGAACCTGGTGTAGGTAAAAGTGCAATTGTCGAAGGTCTCGCTCAACGTATTGTCGAAAAAAAGGTAAGCTGGCTTCTTGCCGACAAGAGAGTCGTATCTCTTGATATGGCAGGCCTTGTTGCCGGAACAAAGTACAGAGGTCAATTTGAAGAAAGACTTAAAAACATACTCAGAGAACTTCAAGACAATAAGGATATCATTCTTTATATCGACGAAATTCATACAATGGTTGGTGCAGGAAATGCCCAGGGATCAATGGATGCCGCAAATATGCTAAAGCCAGCCTTGAGCCGAGGAGATATTCAATGCATAGGTTCTACTACACTTGATGAATTCCGTAAAACAATTGAGAAAGATGGAGCATTAGAACGTCGTTTCCAAAAGGTCATGGTTGAACCTACTTCTTATAATGACACATTGACAATACTTCATAACATTAAAGATCGTTATGAGGAACATCATAATGTTACTTACACAGATGATGCGCTTGAGGCATGTGTTCGTTATACAGAGAGGTACGTTAGTGACAGAAACTTCCCAGATAAAGCAATCGATGCAATGGACGAAGCTGGTTCAAGAATGCATCTATTCAGCGTTGAGACTCCTGAATCTTTTGAATCAATAGAAAAAGAGATTGAAAAAGTAAAGAAACAAAAAGACGAAGCTATACTCTCTCAAAATTATGAGGAAGCTGCAACTTACCGAGACCAGCAGAGAAGTCTTGAGAACCAATTGAAAGCAGAAAAGGAAAAGTGGGAATCAGAACAAAAGAACATACGCTCAATTGTTGATGCAGAAAAGATTGCAGAGGTAGTATCACAGATAACAGGTATTCCTCTATCTAAAGTAGCTTCAAGCGAAAGCGAAAAACTACTTAAACTTAGAGAAAAACTATCAAGTGAGGTAATCGGACAAGACAAAGCTATTGATCGAGTTGTAAAAGCAATTCAACGTAATAGAATAGGACTGAAAGATCCAAATAAACCAATTGGAACATTCTTATTCCTTGGTCCAACTGGTGTTGGTAAAACTTATCTTGCAAAGAAGCTTGCTGATGAACTCTTTGCAACAAAGAACAGCCTTATTCGCATTGATATGAGCGAATACATGGAGAAATTCAGCACAAGTCGATTGATTGGCGCTGCACCAGGTTATATTGGATATGATGAAGGAGGGCAGTTAACGGAACAAGTACGTAGACATCCATATAGCGTTGTCCTATTTGATGAAATTGAAAAGGCCGACAAAGAAGTATACAACCTAATGCTTCAACTATTTGATGAAGGCCACTTGACTGACGCTTCTGGTCGAAAAGTAGATTTTAAGAATTGCATCATTATTCTCACTAGTAATATCGGAAGCCGCCAAATCAATGACTTCGGTAACGGAGTCGGCTTCTCAATGAGAACTGATGAAAGACAAAATGAGATGGCTCAGGCTATCGTACAGAAGGAACTGAAAAAGACTTTCTCTCCAGAATTCATCAATCGAATTGATGACATAGTATCATTCGATCAGTTGACACATGAAGACATTCGTAAAATTGTTGATATCGAATTAAAGACTTCTCTAGATCGAATCGCTGAGATGGGTTATCAAGTAGAAGTATCAGACTGTGTTAAGGATTTCCTTGCCAACAAGGGTTATGATAGGCTATATGGCGCACGACCATTGAAGCGTGCAATACAAAATTATATAGAGGATGCTTTATGTGAAGATTTATTGATGCATCAGGGCGATACAGAAAATAAACACATTAAAGTAGATATGCCTTTAGAGTCTGATTCTAAGAATGGTAACGTAACGCCCGTCTTTACTTTCATTAAGTAAAGTAAACTGATTAGGGTAAAGCAATGATAGACGGCGACGTAGGACAACCAATCCTATGCCGCCTTTCTTTTTGTCGTCAATTCTATTATCATTATCAGGCGAGCCAATATTATTATCGGTCTTGAATTCTAATATTCCATCATTGACTGACAATTGTATAATAATTGCATTGTCCTCATTAATCTCACCACAATGCTTGAAACAATTCTCAACCAAAGGAATCATCATCAATGGAGAAATTAATAAATCTTCTGAACCTTGAATATTCGGTTCGAAAATCAAAGCTTTTGGATTACTTAGTCTTAACTTCTGAAGATCTACTAATTGCTTAAGATGCACAATTTCCTCTTTGATAGAAATTTTCTTTTGTTTGCTACTATAAGTGAGATATCGCATTAGATCAGACAAAGAAGTTACTGCTTTTGAAGCAGCTTCCTGATCTAACCAAACAAGCGCATCTATATTATTAAGAGTATTATAAAGAAAGTGAGGATTCAACTGTGCTTTGAGCAATTGATTCTCGTTTTCAGAATTTATTAGTTTTACCTCTGTAAGATTCTCATTAAGTATAATACTTAACAGAGCACTCAAAGTAAGAAAAATACAAATAATATAAAAAAGAATATATAGATTATGAATAAGTGACTGAATTGAAACTGGCAATAGGTCATGAAACCAATAGAATACTACAGCTAAGGTAATACCACAGATCAAAACAAGCCAGCATCGGAAATATAACCAAAGCATTTCTTTAATTCCATAATACCGAACAATTTCATTCTTCAACATACGATATTGAACCCAGGCATTTACAATTCCAATGACCGTTAACAATACCGTCAACATTGTCATTGGAATAAGCAGTACCAAAAAACCAATAGAGCCTGAAGACAAAATTATCTTCAGGAGCTCTATTGTTATAAATGATCCAATCAGTAAATATAATGATGGAAATAAAAAATACTTTACGTTATTCATCATAAAGAAGAAACTACTTATTTGAGTTTCTTTGACTGTTCAGGAGATAAATTTACGCTCCAGCTACCACCTGTAGCAGACTTAATCTTTAATCCTGATTTTACATTTGAAACATTAGTCACTAAAAGAGAAATGATCTTTCCATTTCTCCAAGCAAAGGAAACCTCATAGCCACCTCTTACACGAACGCCATTAAGATGACCTTCTTTCTTCCAATTAACTGGAAGAGCAGGAAGTAACTCAACACCATCCTTAATTGATGATTGAACAAGCATTTCAATAACGCCTGCGGAACCACCGAAATTACCATCAATCTGGAATGGATTATGAGCGTCTAAAAGATTAGGATATGTACCACCTCCTTTTATTCTATCAGGACCTTTATATTCATCAGGGGTAACAAACATCAGCAATTTTCGATAAATATGATATGCACTTGCTGAATCATGAAGACGAGCGAAAAGATTTACTCTCCAACCTGTACTCCATCCTGTTGTCTTATCACCCTTAATTTCGAGACTCTTGGCACAAGCTTTTGCTAAAGCAGGATTATTCTTCAAAGAAATATGGTGACCTGGGAACAATCCAAAGAGATGTGACTGATGTCTGTGGTGCCAATCTTCATCTTCCCAATCATGGAACCATTCCTGAAGATTTCCTCTAGATCCGATCTTATATGGAAGAAGTTTCTTCAACGTAGAATTAAGAGTATCAATATACTGCTTATCACATCCAAGGGCTAATGCTGCATCACGAGTATCCAAGAGACATTCTCTAATCATAGCAAGATCGGCAGTTCCACCATAAAGAGTAGCAGCTTTTACGCCTTTATCAGTAATATACTTTGCTTCTGGAGAAGTGCCTGGTGCTGTAATTAAGTATCCATCTTTTTCGATTAGCCAATCAAGGCAGAAATCTGCAGCACCCTTCATTACGGAATATACAGATGAAAGATAGTCTTTGTCTAAAGTAAAGGTATAGTGTTCCCAAAGATGAGTAGAAAGCCATGCTCCACCCATTGTCCAACAAGCCCAACATGGATCACCACCACGCTGACCTACTGGATTAGTCATACACCAAATATCACTATTCTGACCAAGATTCCAACCTCTTTGTACTCCATAATAATTCTTTGCACTGATTTCACCACTCTTAGGGAGGTTCTTAATCCAGCCAATCATAGAAGAAAGTTGAAGTTCTCCTAAATTAGCGATTTCTGCAGGCCAATAGTTTTCTTCAACATTAATATTAGTAGTATAATTACTACTCCATGGTGGTGTCAAATATTCATTCCAGAGACCTTGAAGATTTGCTGGCACTCCTTCGGTACGTGAGGAAGAAATTAAAAGGTAGCGACCAAACTGGAAATATAATTCTTCCAAGTCTGGATTATAAGTTGATTCATCGACGTTCTTCTTCAATTGTTCATCTGTATCAAGAGCAAGAATAGAGCTATCAGTCTTTCCTAAATCAATCTCTACCCTATTAAATAAATTCTGATAATCTGAGATATGTCTTGACTTTAATTCTTCATATGAGAACTTAGTAGCACTTTCAATACGTTTTTTTACATCAAGTTTATAGTTTCTTCCTTCTGTTGCCGGATTCTTATAAGGGCCATTGAAACTAGTGACATTACTGAAAATAACGATAGCTTCAGAACAGTCGGTAATCTCAATAACATCGTTATATGGAGTCTTTACAGATCCGTCCTTAACTACAACGCGAACTATTGTACGGAAATGAGTACCTCTTCTGCTGTCATAATTGAATTTTTCTTCTTCTCCATCATAATAGCCTGGCAAAGAATTGTAGGCAGCATATCCATCAACTACTAAATCTGCAATACCCGAAGAAGAAAGTTCAGGCACAAAGTCTAATGCTCTAATTCTATCCTTAATCTTCTCAGATACATTATATGCATTAGTCTTATATGGAAGAAGAGAATGAAAAGCAATTCGGGTATTAATATTCGCGCCATTTGCACTCAACTTAAAAATAATTACAGAATCAGGTGCAGATGCAAAATATTCACGAGCGAAATCAACACCATTCTTTTGAAATTTATCAGAAGCAATAGCATTACCAATATTCAGTGAACGATAATAATCTTTATATGAAGTATCTCCAACTAAATCAGTAAAAGTCAATGTTCCAAGAGGCTGATAATTTTCGCTATAATGGCCTTGAACCTGAACATTCAATTCATCTGCTTTCTTATAATCTTCATTAAACAATGCTTTGCGGATTTCTTTAATATGCTTATATGCATCTGGAGAATATGGTTCGCCTTCTGGCTCACCTGTCCATAATGTAATATCATTTAACGAGATTCTATTCTCATTAACTCCGCCATAAATTGAAGCGCCAAGGTTACCATTACCAATAACCAAGGTTTCTTCGAAATAATTTGCAGGCTTACTATAATGTAGAGTTAAGTTATCGTTAGCAAACAAATTTGCCGATGATATAAACAAAGCTCCAAATAATATATACTTCATAATTCAGTTAATTAAGCTCCAGGAGCAGCATCATTACCAAGAATAATTTCAGTTGCTTTAGAATTCTTAAGTTTTTCAATTTTTACAGCATCACTCTTCTCATTTTTTTTGAGTTTATCGATGATTGGAGTAGACAGACCAGCTGTCTTAGCTTCTTCTGGACCAAGAATATCCATTACGATGATTTCATTCTGTCCCTTCTTTAGCCAACAACCAGGACAATACAAAGTCTGCTGAGGGCCAATCTTCCAGAAGCGGCCAAGACAATGACCATTAACCCAAACAAAGCCCTTACCCCAAGTGCTCATATCAATGAACGTGTCTCCTACTTTGTTCACTTTAAATGATGCTCTATAATAGCCGGCTTTTTCTCTAACAGTTGCTTTACGAGGAGTGCGTGTAGGACTTGGATTAACTGTCAATGTTGAAGGATCAAGAGTCTTATAATTTACATTCTTTACATTGTCATAACCATATGGAAGTAATGTAATATCCCAATTATTGAGAGAATATACAAGTTCATGACCATTCGACTTAGTAATAAGTTCTACACTCTCAGTAATACCCTTTCTATCATTAATTGCCTTACTATAATTGATACGCCCCATAGCTTCAACGAAGATCTCCAACTTTGCACCTTCTTTTGTTGCAGGAATCTGAATTGCTTCTTCTTTATCTCCACGGTATAGTTTACCAATATATTCTCCATCAACGAAAATAGTAGCAAAATCTCTAAGTTCATTCAAATAAAGAACAGAAGGTACATCCGTCTTTGGCAAAGAACAAGAATAAATCATTGATCCCCATCCCTGATTCAAAGCTTCCATATTGACAACATGCTCAGACTTCTGAGAAGAAGGAAGATTCTCAAAGATTGGAGCCATCTCAGTGAAGGTAAACTCAGGAACCGAAATAATTGGCTTTGCCTTAGGAACTGCAGGCAACTTCGTAGCACTATGCTTCTGAAGCAACTCGCGAAGTTCATAATACTTTGGTGTAGCAGCGCCTTGTTCGTTGATTGGAGCATCATAGTCATAACTTGTACAATCAGGCTTATATCCTGGAACATTAGCTCCTGCCCACTGACCGAACGAAGTACCACCATGAGTCATATAAAGAGAGAAAGAGATATTATTATCAAGCATAGTGCTAATGCCTTCAACCATATCCTTCGCTGGACGTGTCTCATGTGCATGTCCCCAACCATCAAACCATCCACTCCAGAATTCAGAACACATCAATGGAGAATCTGGTCTTAATTCCTTCAATTTTTTAAACTGTTTTAATACATCTGTTCCTGTACCAAAATTCATT
This sequence comes from Bacteroidales bacterium, assembly GCA_045600445.1. Classification (GTDB taxonomy): domain Bacteria; phylum Bacteroidota; class Bacteroidia; order Bacteroidales; family UBA3663; genus Liminaster. Next base: position 82,201 of record JAZRXZ010000052.1, read on the forward strand.
GTCCATTGAAGATCGTCCAATCCATTAAGTTGGAAATTACTTGACCAGTCACACTGGAACATAACGGTCTTATCCCAACCTTGTGCACGAAGGCAATCACGAATAGCACTTACATAAGGCTTGTTCTCATCATATGAACCATATTCATTCTCTACTTGAACCATGATAATAGGGCCGCCGTTCTGAACTGTAAGAGGAACGAGTTGCTCAGCAACCTTGCTTTCGAAGCGCTTAACCGATTCCATAAAATATGAATCAAGATCACGCAATTTTATATCATTCTTCTTCAAGAGCCACCAAGGAAGTCCTCCCATCTCCCATTCAGCACAAACATATGGACCAGGACGAACTATTACATACATACCATGCTTTTGCGCAAGGCGTACGAACTCTGCGACATCGTTGTTACCCGAAAAATCATAAACTCCTTCTTGTGGTTCATGGGCATTCCAGAAAATATAGATACAAAGAGCATTCATACCAAGAGATTTACACATCTGGATTCTATGCTCCCAATATTCTCGAGGAATACGAGTATAATGAACTTCTGCAGCCTTTACTGTGAAAGGCTTACCATCCAATAAGAAAGTCTTGTTACCTACTTCAAATGTATGGGTAACGGTTTTAGCATTTGCATTAACAGAAACGCCTAGAGCCAATAATAAAGTTAAAAAAGAAATAAAGTTTTTCATAATAAGAAAAAAAAATAGTTTTTGGCAAATTTAACAAAAAAATAAGTGAATAACAAATCAAAGACAATAAAACAAAAGATTTATCGTATTTTTATATATAAATATAAAAGCGATGAAG
>JAZRXZ010000053.1:0-2774 GCA_045600445.1 Bacteroidales bacterium
TGATAATATCGGCGATTTGGTACCGCCCGTAGCGGTGTTTTGGTACCGCTGATTCACGCTGTTGGATTTTTTGTAGCGGAGGTGTGGTACCGCTCCAACAATCGTTCTTTGACATAATGGCTCAGCAGCGTGTGTAGCGGAGGTTTGGTACCGCTGTTTTCAAACTGTAGCGTTGAGATGATACCGCCTTTTCTCTCTCGTAAAACGAAAGTCTTGCACGGGCGCTTATATTAGTGTCGGAGTGGAACGTATGAGTCCATTCGTAACTGATATATTAACGTCTAAACACAAGATCATGTTAAGACAAAGAGAAATCCTAAGTTTGCTCAGTCAGGGACAGTCGCAGAAATCGATCTGCTCTGTCGTCCACTGCAGCAAGCGCAGTGTCTCGGAGGTCAGCAAGGCCGCCCGCGACACAGGCAAGAGCTACGGAGAATTGCTTGCACTCTCCGACAGCGAGTTACTCACCATCCTCTCGCCACAGGAGTCGCCACAAGCGGAGGATCCACGCAAGGCAGAGCTGGAGCGGCTGATGCCAGAGGTGATGAAGTGCCTCAAGGGCAAGCACGCCACCATGCAGTTTGTGCATGAGACTTTCTACAAGAAGCAGTGTCCTGATGGCTATGGCTACACTCAGTTCAAGCTGCACGTCAGCAAGTATCGCGAGTCGCACGACTACTCGTATCACAATGACTACGAGCCAGGCGAACAGATGCAGATAGACTTTGCCGGTGATGCACTCTATCTGACCGACCGCAAGACGGGCAAGTCGCAGAAGCTCGTGGTGCTGGTATGCGTGATGCCTTACAGCAATCTGCCCTTCATGATGGCTATGCCCAAGGCTACCACCGAGTGGTTCTTTCACGGACTCAACAAGGCACTGGAGTTTATGGGCGCACTGCCCAAGGAGGCCAGGAGCGACAACATGAAGCAATGGGTGACCAAGTCCGAGCGCTACAGTCTCACACTCTCTGACGGTACAGTAGAATGGGCTACCTATTATGGCATAGAGCCAACAGCCTGCCGTGTGCGTCAGCCTCGTGACAAGGGTCCTGTAGAGAGTGCCGTAAATCACCTCTATCATTACATCTATGCACGCATAGAGAATGATGTGTTCTATGACCTTGATTCCATCAATAGTCGCATCTGGGAGCTGTTGGACGAGTATTGCTCGCTACCCTACAAAGGCAGCAGCCGATGGGACATCTTCGAGAAGTATGAGCTTCCTAACATGCGTCCTCTGCCACAGCAGATGTACCGCTTCCGTATGCGTAAGGAGGTGAAGCTTGGAGCGTCATATCATGTATGTGTAGGCTCCGAGCGCCATTTCTACAGCGTGCCTTACAAGTATGTGGGACAGATGGTTAAAGTCATGTGGGACGTAACGTCTGTCGAAATCTATGCAGAGGGCAAGCTCGTCTGGACACACGACCGCAAGTATGATCCATATGGCTATACGACCGAGAAGGAGCACATGCCGGAGTCACATCTGGCATACGAGCACAACCGCAGTCAGAATGCCGCAACGCTCATTGACCGTGCACAGCGTGTAGGACCGTTTACGAAGTGGGCGGTGGAGAACATCCTCCAGCGTACAACCTTTCCTCAGCAGGCATACGGTACATGCAACGGTGTGCTATCCTTGGGCAGGACTTACGGCTATGACCGTCTTGAGTCGGCGGCTGCACTCATGAAGGCTGAGACGGGTAAGGCTGGCTACAAGCTGCTGGCGGGTATCCTAAAAAGCAACCGTGACAAGGCGGCAGCTAACGCCATCATATCAACCACTCCCCAGAACGACAATGTACGTGGTGCATCGGCCTTTAGGGGTATTGTTTCACATAAAGACGAGTCGGAATCATGAGCACACAGACAACTATCAGCCAACTGAAGGAACTGGGGCTCCATGGTATGGCAGAGGCTTTTGAGGCTATGATGATACTGCCCTCGCAGAAGCGTCCTGGACTCGACAGAGCTGTGGAGAAGATGGTGCAGATGGAGGCGTGTGCACGTGACAAGAGACTCACGGAGAAACTCCTAAAAGCCGCCAAACTCAGGTACAAGGTCTTCATCGAGGACATCACATGCTCTACGGAACGCAATCTTACGGATGCCCAGCTCGCCGAGGTGGCAGACTGTAGCTTCATACGCCGAGGAGACAACCTGCTCATCACGGGTCTCACAGGATGCGGAAAGTCTTATCTTGCCTGTGCAATAGGTAATCAGGCTTGCAATCTGGGGTTACCCACTCTCTTTCTCAGCATGAACCATTTTGCTGACGAACTGACGAAGGCGCGTCTTGAAGGAACGTACCAGAAGCTCATCAAGAAACTGAACAAGAAAGATCTGCTCATACTCGATGACTTTGGATTGCAGCCTCTGACACCGGAAGCACGTCTTGCTCTGCTCACTCTGCTTGAGGACAGGTATGAGGAGAAGTCCGTAATCATCACCTCCCAGTTACCTCTGGACAGATGGTATGACTACATCGCAGAGCCGACTCTGGCTGATGCCATCATGGACAGACTCATCAACTCATCGGAGCATATCGAACTCAAAGGTGAGACTCTGCGCCATAATAGAAGACGCAAGTAACACCAACGAATCTCGCTAACTCAGGGTGCTGTGCAGCACCGTCTTCATGGCACCCTCTGACAGCGTGTGTAGCGGACATTTGGTACCGGTACCATCTGACCGCTATGAGCGGTACCACGCATCCGCTCCGCGCGGTACCAACCGACCGCCATGACGGTACCATCGGAGCGATATTCTCA
>JAZRXZ010000054.1:0-10181 GCA_045600445.1 Bacteroidales bacterium
GGCTGGTAGCAATAACTTGAATAGTTCTTCGTAGGTGCTCATCTCGCTTCTTGATTTTGATGCCGCAAAGATAAGTATTCTTTTTGAACTATCAAAGTATTTCATATCATATTACAAACACTGGGTTTTGCAGGTGCCCCAATTTTTCAGCAAATCACAACTGATAATACATACAAGCTTGTTGTCTTCGAGTTGTTATTGCTATTGCAAAGATACTAATTTTTCAGCAAATCACAACGGTGTGTATAAGATCCAGCGTCAGGAGACAGTTGTTATTGCTATTGCAAAGATACTAATTTTTCAGCAAATCACAACAAATCTAACATCATACAAATCATCTTGAAGTTGTTATTGCTATTGCAAAGATACTAATTTTTCAGCAAATCACAACTTATATGCCGCGTTATGCTGCTTATAAAAGTTGTTATTGCTATTGCAAAGATACTAATTTTTCAGCAAATCACAACATAAAGCATACAAGACTTTTGCGAGTACGAGTTGTTATTGCTATTGCAAAGATACTAATTTTTCAGCAAATCACAACACCAATTGTAATATGTTTGTTTGTTGATCTGTTGTTATTGCTATTGCAAAGATACTAATTTTTCAGCAAATCACAACAGCCTCGTGGGACTGCACCGCTATTAAGCGTTGTTATTGCTATTGCAAGGATACTAATTTTTCAGCAAATCACAACAAGTTAATGAAGGTCTTTCAGTTAGTGATTGTTGTTATTGCTATTGCAAAGATACTAATTTTTCAGCAAATTGATAATACAAAGCCTACACCTGAGATCGCGCAACGCATTTGTCAGGCGTTGGATATTAAGCTTATAGAAATTACTTAAATTCCTTCACTCATCCTTCACATATCCTTCACTGCTATTTATTTCTCAGAATCAGTAGGATAGAGGGTTGAGTAAAAGAGTGAAGGATTTTTTTGATTTCGTAAAATTTTGGTTTCTTATTCCGCCAACCACTGCGCGAAGAATTTATCATATACTTCGTAGGTGCCTTTGTCATTGGTAATGATATGCTGACGGATGAGTATCTCGGAGGCTTTCTGCACGCTGCTGGCAGATGAGAGGCGATACTTCTTGATGAAAGCTGATGCGTGGCTTTTCCTTCGCGGCTGATGGCGAGGAGGAAGCTGTAGCCGTGGCTGTAGGTGTGATAGAGCGCGAGGCCCCAGTTGTAGAAGAGGAAGGCGCCGACGGCTGACTGCAGGAGGTAGTCGGTGAGACTCATCTTGCCGATATACTTGAGCTGGTCGATAGCTCCGCGCAGGCGCGTATTATAATATAATAAGGTGAGACCAGCGACATAGAAGGCGCTGGGATGTTTCCATTGATATTTGTTATTTGATATTAATAAAAAAAGGAGCAGTAGTGCTCCTTTTATCTATTTCCGTCTGTTCCGCCCCAGTTTGTGATGTCGCAGAGCTCGATGCGGAAGAAGAGGTTACTATATGGGTCGATGCTTGGCAGGCTGCCGGCCTGACCGTAAGCCAAGAACCAAGGGATGAAGGCTACGACGTGGTCACCGATATACATCTGCTGCAGGATATCTCCCCAGCCGGTGATGACACCGTTAGGGGTGAAGTCCTTGAAGAATGCCACCTGCGAGGACTCGAGGGTGTCGGCTTTGAGCGTGTTACCTTCTGCATTGGCAAAGAAGATGCTGTCCATGGCACTGCCAGAGCGCAACAGATCCTTCCAAGCCTCGTCGGAGGTCTTGCTCGAAGCCTTCATCTGTTCCTCCATCTTCTTATAGACCGATGAGGTTTTGTAGAGGGTGTAGTGCACAGAGAGGGTGCTGGTGGAGAACGGGCGGTAGTCCTTGCGAGGCTTCAGTGCTGCGAGGCTGTCGATGTTGGCCTTATGCACGATGTGGTAGAGCGAGCTCCAGTAAGGCTCCTTGAGCGATCGTACAGCATGCGAGAAATAGGTCGACGCAGAGTCTTTCTGCTGCAGCTCAGTGGCTATAGTCAGGATAGACTGGTTCTTGTCACGCCAGTCATAATATTCTGTATAGTCGATCTTGTCGCTCTCGTTACAAGCACAAAGACCAGCAAGCATGGTGCCAAACACCAGATACCAAATGGCGCTGACCATCTGGTATCTGAAGTTGGTTTTATGATTGTGGAATAATTTCATTAGTCGTTCTCGATCTTGCGGAGGAGTGAAGAGATGTTGACTGAGTCACCGATGATCTTGTGGAGGTCTGCGATAGCTACGCGCTCCTGTTGCATGGTGTCGCGGTAACGGAGGGTGACGGTGTTATCCTCGAGGGTCTGACCATCGACGGTGATACAGTATGGAGTACCGATGGCATCCTGACGACGATAGCGCTTGCCGATAGAGTCCTTGACCTCGATCTGGCAGGTGTAGTCGTAGCGAAGGTCCTTCATGATCTCCTCAGCCTTCTCTGGCAGACCGTCCTTGTTGACGAGTGGGAGGATAGCAACCTTCACTGGAGCAAGTGCTGGTGGCAATGAGAGGACAACGCGGGTCTCACCCTTCTCATTGACAACCTCCTCCTTATAAGAAGCTGCCATGACTGAGAGGAACATACGGTCAACACCGATAGAGGTCTCGATAACGTATGGGATGTAGCTGCTGTTGGTCTCAGGATCGAAGTACTCGATCTTCTTGCCACTGTACTTAGCGTGCTGAGAGAGGTCGAAGTTGGTACGAGAGTGGATACCCTCAACCTCCTTGAAACCGAATGGCATGTTGAACTCGATGTCGGTAGCTGCGTTAGCGTAGTGAGCGAGCTTCTCATGATCGTGGTAGCGATACATCTGGTCGCCGAAGCCGAGAGCCTTGTGCCAGTTGAGACGGGTCTTCTTCCACTTAGCAAACCAGTCGAGCTCAGTACCTGGCTTGATGAAGAACTGCATCTCCATCTGCTCGAACTCACGCATACGGAAGATGAACTGACGAGCAACGATCTCGTTACGGAAAGCCTTACCGATCTGAGCGATACCGAATGGGAGCTTCATACGACCGGTCTTCTGTACGTTGAGGTAGTTGACGAAGATACCCTGAGCAGTCTCAGGACGGAGGTAGATCTTGAGTGCGCCATCGGCAGTAGAACCCATCTCGGTAGAGAACATGAGGTTGAACTGACGGACGTCGGTCCAGTTGCGGGTACCTGAGATAGGGCAGACGATCTCCTCGTCGAGGATGATCTGCTTGAGCTCCTCAAGGTTCATGGCGTTCATAGCGTCAGAATAACGCTGGTGGAGCGCATCCCACTTAGCCTGATTCTCAAGGACACGAGCGTTGGTAGCACGGAACTGAGCCTCGTCGAAAGCCTCGCCGAACTTCTTGCGAGCCTTCTCGACCTCCTTATTCATCTTATCCTCGATCTTAGCGAGAGCCTCCTCGATGAGGACGTCAGCGCGGTAGCGCTTCTTTGAGTCGCGGTTGTCGATCAATGGATCGTTGAAAGCATCAACGTGGCCAGATGCCTTCCATGTGGTAGGGTGCATGAAGATAGCAGCGTCGATACCGACGATGTTCTCATGGAGCTTGGTCATAGCCTCCCACCAGTAACGCTTGATATTGTTCTTGAGCTCAACACCGTTCTGACCATAGTCATATACTGCGCCGAGACCATCATAGATTTCACTTGAAGGGAAAACAAAGCCGTACTCTTTGCAGTGTGAGACGAGCTTCTTGAATACTTCTTCCTGACTTGCCATATTATTTACGATTTACTGATTTACGATTTACGATTGGAGTTTGTCCAATTACTAATTCCTTAAAAATGTGCACTTAAAAATGCTATAAGTGGGTGCAAATATAATTAAAATGTGCGAAAAGGTGAAATTATTTCAGGATTATTTTCAAAAACCTCTCCTTTTTATGCTTTATTTAGGGCTTTTGGCAAATCTATTGACCCTTTGCCCCCTTTATTTTTATGTTATACGACATGTTTTTTGCATTTTTCGGCTTCAATCTGTGGGTTATTCCAGATTTTTTGCTTATCTTTGCCGAGAATTAAGATGAACAATGCCGCTATTAGTAACACACTTATGCACATGAAAAAAACTTTTTTATTATTGCTGGCTATGGCTTCGCTCGCCTGTATGAACACCGTGTCTGCACAGAAGACAATGAAGGCTGATGCTCCTTTTGCCATGCCAGAAGTGACCTTGCCATCCATTCCAGATAACCACGTCGACGTCACCCAGTTTGGTGCCATCGGCGATGGTGGTACGCTTTGTACCGAAGCCTTTGCTAAGGCGATGGCCGCGCTCGACAAAATGGGTGGCGGTCATCTCAACGTGCCTGCCGGTATCTGGCTGACAGGTCCAATCCAGTTTGTGGCCAATGTGGATCTGCATGTTGAGCAGGGAGCTTTGGTCCTCTTTACGACCGAATTTGACGCTTATCCTGAGGTGACGACCATCTACGAAGGCAATACTTCGATCCGCAAGATGGCTCCTCTCTGGGCTTATGAGGTGGACAATATCTCGATCACCGGTCCTGGCTCGTTCGATGCGCAGGGTGAGGCCTGGCGTCCTTCGAAGAAAGGTAAGTTTACGGGCGATCAGTGGAAGAAACTGACCTCGGGTTCGGGTATCGAGCAGAAGAGCGTCTGGTATCCTAATGCCAAGGACGACGACCTGAAGGGAACGCCAGAAAAACCTGATATGCGTCGTTCTTTGCAGCGTCCTGTATTACTGGAATTTACGCGCTGTAACAAGGTGCTCCTCAAGGATGCTACCTTCTCTAATTCTCCTGCGTGGAATGTGCATCCGCTGATGTGCGACGATCTTGTCATCGAGCATGTCAATATTCGCAACCCATGGTATGCACAGAATGGCGATGGCCTTGATATCGAGTCATGTAACCGTGTTCTGGTGCTCAACTCTACCTTCGACGTAGGTGATGATGCTATCTGTATCAAGAGTGGCAAGGACAAGGAAGGTCGCGACTGGAAGCGTCCTTGTCAGAACGTGGTCATTGAAGGCTGTACCGTACTGCATGGTCATGGAGGTTTCGTTATCGGTTCGGAGATGTCATCGGGTGCTAATAATATCTATGTGCACAACTGTCTCTTCAACGGTACAGACACCGGCCTGCGCATGAAATCGACCCGTGGTCGTGGTGGTGTAATCGAGAATATCTACATTGACCAGATCAATATGTGTCACATTTCTGACGATGCATTCACCTTCGACCTCTACTACGCTAACAAGCCGGTAGGCGGAAAGGCCGACAAGGATGCTTCGGCCAGCGATCCTGTGCCACCAGTCAGCGAGGAGACTCCTTGTTTCAAGAATCTCTATATCTCGAATATCATCTGCCAGGGTGCTAAGCGTGCTGTGTTCTTTAATGGCTTGCCAGAGATGCCTCTCTCGGATCTAAAGATGAGCAATTCACTCTTCGTCTCTGAGAAGGGTTGTGAGTTGCACTACGCTAAGGACATCACCTTTGAGAATGTGAAGATTCTGCACTCGAAGGGAGAGAAGATCACACTTGATCAGGTGACTGGATTTGTGGAGAAGTAATTTCATTAACTCCAAAATAGATTATCAGCGATTTATATATCAAAGAGTTTCTCAATGATTATAAGTCGCTGATTTTATATAAAATAAGGAGTATTTTTGATTTATATTGTTTATATTCTGAAAAATACGTGGCAAAGTTATCGAAAAAAGTAGTATCTTTGCACCATAATAATCTAAAACTAATCATATGCGAAAGACATATCTTACCTTAGGTCTTGCCTCTCTCTGTTGGGGAGCCATGGCACAGACTTCTTTTATGACCGACCAGAATGTGGCAGTGTTCTACCCTGCCAACTATCAGGCTGAGGCGCATTCGCCATCGCCTATCTTCCTGCATGACCTGGCTCCTGTGGGTTCCGTTCCAGCTGATTGGCGCCTGCGTCCTGTCTATACCGAAGAGAATGGCAAGAGCGTGGCAACGATCAAGATTGCAGCTGATGACGACCTCTATGGCACCGGCGAGGTGGTAGGACCATTGCGTCGCAATGGCCGTGAGACCGTTTTCTGGAATCGTGACAACTACGGTTATTTTGCCAATGAGGGTAAGAATCTCTATCAGAGTCATCCATGGGTACTGGGTTTGCGCAAGGATGGTACGGCCTACGGCGTAATTGCCGACAATACCTGGAAGTCACGCGTTACGCTCGATGGAGAGATCCGTTTCGAGAGTGAAGGTCCAGCTTTCCGTGTCGTGATTATCGAGCGTAATAGTACCAGCGAGGTATTGGCTGAACTGGCCAAACTCTCAGGTCCGATGGAGTTGCCCCCACTTTGGGCCATCGGCTATCAGCAGTGCCGCTACAGCTACTTCCCTGATACCCGCGTCAAGGAGATTGCCGACACCTATCGTCAGAAGCAGATCCCTTGCGATGTGGTTTGGATGGACATTGACTATATGGATGGTTTCCGCGTCTTTACCTTCTCGCCAGAGTATTTCCCTGATCCAGAAGGTTTGGCTGACTATCTGCACCAGCGCAATATGAAGGCGGTGTATATGATCGATCCGGGAGTGAAGCTTGAGCCTGGCTACTTCCTCTATGATCAGGGCAAGGAGTATGACTTCTTCGTCAAGGACGCTGAGGGTAAAGACTATGAAGGTCGTGTCTGGCCGGGTCAGTGTGTCTTCCCGGATTATACTCGCACCGAGGTGCGCTCATGGTGGAGCGGTCTGACACGCGACTTCATGCGCCGTGGCGTGGATGGCCTCTGGAACGATATGAATGAGCCAGCTATCTTTGAGGGTGTGGATGCTTCGATGGATCCAAGTGCCGTACACATGCCTGGCGAGGGACACTATGAGTTCGGTCCTCACCTCCGCTATCATAATGTCTATGGTATGAATATGGTACGTGCTTCACGCGATGGTAGCCTCCTGGCTCATCCAGACAAGCGTCCGTTCGTCCTGAGCCGTGATAACTTCTTGGGTGGCCAGCGCTACGGTGCTACCTGGAATGGCGATAATATGTCTTCATGGGAGCACTTGATGCAGAGTATCCCGATGACTATCAACCTCGGCCTCTCGGGTCAGCCATTCAATGGTCCTGATATGGGTGGCTTCGGCGCTGACTGTGACGCTGAGCTGCTGGCACACTGGGTATCGACCGGTATCTATTTCCCATTTGCACGTAATCACAACGCTAAGGGTTGTATCGATCAGGAGCCTTGGGTCTTTGGTCAGAAGGTTGAGGATGTCTATCGCACTGCCGTCAACCGTCGCTACTACCTCATGCCATACTTCTACACCCTCTTCCATGAGGCGGCTACTCTGGGTACTCCAGTGATGCGACCACTCTTCATGGCCGATGAGAAAGATCCTGCTTTGCGCAATGAGCAGCGTGTGTATATGCTCGGCAATGACCTGATGATCATTCCTCGTTGGGCCAACCAGACTTTGAATGGCATGGCGTCAGCAGATACTCCTCACTCCTCACTCCTCATTCCTCACTTACCTAAGGGCGATTGGGACATTATTAAATTTGATGAAGTAGAGGATAACTATCAGGCCTTTGTCGCACAGCGTCCTGGTTCGATCGTACCGATGGCGAACCTCGTGCAGAGTACCGATTTCTATAGCGTCGACAGTCTTACCGTGCTCGTTAACCCTGCAGCTGACGGCACCGCTACTGGTAAGCTCTACGAGGATGCCGGCGAAGGTTTCGCTTATCGCACAGGCGACTATGCCATCTCAACTATCTCTGCTACCTCCGATGCTAAGAACATCACCGTCAGCATCGCGCAGGTCGAAGGCAAGCGCCAGAGTGCAGTCAAGTACCTCCGCGTCGGCATCGTGACCGATGGAAAGGTGACTTACTCGCCATGGACACAGGGAACTTCCGTGACCATGAAGCAGGTAAAAGATAAGCTGGCCGGCATCGACGCTGCCAAACTCAAGTGGTCAGATATCGATATCGCCAGCCAGCCTACTACTCAGCAGAAACTGGATATCCAGACAGAACGTGCCAAGAAAGAAGGCCAGGCGTTCGAGTGGTAATATTTGTTATTTGATATTTATCTGGTCGGTTCAGTCGACCAGAGTAAACCCAACACCTTCGATTGACTCTTTGAGTTGGTCGAAGGTTGCTGTTCCTTCTACTCTTGCTTCCTTCGATGCCAGATCGACAGAAGCGGCAGTGACGCCTGGGGTGTTGAGCAGCGCCTTCTCAGCAGCGGCACGGCAGTGATTGCAGTTCATGCCCTCAACGTGATAGATATTTACGTTCATAGTTTCGTTATTATTAGTTTGTTCTTGTTCGTGACAATGGCAATGCTCATGGCAGAACTTGGCGCGATAGAATGCATGAGCCAACAGAAGGAACAGCGTGGCGGTGCAGAGCCAGCTGAACCATGACGCACCTTCTTCCATGCAGCAGACATCTTTCATGACCAACTCACCGAGGAAGTTGACGATGCCATTGAACTGCAGATAGTCGATGAGGCAACCGAAACCTATGGCGCCAATGATGATCGATGCTAAGTAAAGCATCTGTGTCTTAGCTCCCAGCACTTTGCGAATCACCAAGATGCTGGCCATATTGCAGGCAGGTCCAGCCATCAGTAATACCAGTCCTGCACCTGGCGTGAGGCCTTTGAGCATCAGCGCAACAGCAATAGGGATGGAACCTGTGGCGCAGAGATACATCGGGATAGCGATGAGCAATACCAGTACCATCGAAGCCAACGTATTGCCCTCAAAATAAGTGAATACGCTATCTGGTACCAGCACTGTGATCAAGCCAGCAACGACTAAACCAATCACCAGCCACTTGCCGATGTCTTGCATCATCTCGACGAAGGCGTATTTCAGTGCAATGCCAAGCTTCTGGAGAAAGGTTGGAGAGTTAGGAGTTAGGAGTGAGGAGTGAGGAGTATTAGCTTCGCCGCAGCAGGAATTACTCCTCACTCCTAACTCCTCACTCCTAACTGTATTTACCATTGCTCCGCCTAACAATGAAGTTGCCAGCGCTGCTAACGGACGGATGACGGCAAAAGGCCATCCCATCAGGCTGTAAGTAGCCAAGATCGAGTCAACTCCCGTCTGCGGCGTAGCAATCAGGAACGACGCGACAGCTCCTTTCGACGCACCTTCCTTGCGCAACGACATTGCCGTAGGAATCACTCCGCACGAGCAGAGTGGGAGAGGGATGCCGAACAGCGCTGCATTGATCACTGACTTAAATGTCGGCTTTGACAGATACTTGCTATAGTACTGTCCTGGTATGAACGCATGCATCAATCCCGCTAGCAGGAATCCCAGCAGCAGGTACGGTGACATTTCGTTAATCAAATGAAGAATTTCGTCCATGACTTTGCTTTATTTTGTTTTCATGGTGCAAAGGTAGGACGTTCGGAATGCAATCAGGTTGCAAAATTGCAATCAACCATTATGGCAGCAGCAATCTGGTCTCTTGCCATTGACTGTCTTATGCGCACAGTGCGGACAGATACCTTGTATAATATAAGATATGTGTTGCACTTCAAACCCCTCCGGAATCTCCACCATCGGGATGTGCTGCTGCTTGAGACAGAAGGTCTTGCCGCACTTCAGGCAGGTCAGATGTACATGTTGACATTCCTCGTGCGAGTGATGTTCTTCATCTTGGCACACACAGTATTTCTTTTGTCCGCTGCCATCGTCAATGACATGCAGCATCTCTTTCTCTGCAAATAAGGTCAAGGCGCGGAAGATAGTGCTACGATCGACGGAGGGCAACAGCGCCTCAAGGTCGCTCAGCGCAAAGGCGAAGTCAAGCTTCGCCAAAGTGCGCCAAACGAGAATGCGGACAGCTGTTGCCCTCACACCGTGATTTTCTAAGTGAAGTGCAATATCTTCGGTCACAATATATATTATTATTAAATATGTGACGTATCTGGCAATTTACTTCTTGTTGATGTAGTCAACGATCCAAGCGCCGACCTCCTTGGTGCCATACTTAGCGCCACCCTCAACCTGAATCTCAGGAGTGCGGACGTTCTGGTCAAGTGAAGCATCGACAGCCTCGCGGATGAGTGCGCCTTCCTCCTTGAGGTCGAAGTACTCGAAGAGCATAGCTGCTGAGAGGATCTGTGCGAGTGGGTTAGCGATGTTGAGACCCTTACCCTGTGGCCATGAACCGTGGATTGGCTCGAAGACAGGAGTATGCTCGCCAGTAGAAGCCGAT
>JAZRXZ010000055.1:0-4079 GCA_045600445.1 Bacteroidales bacterium
GAGAAGGTAAATGAGTTGAAGAACGACGAGTTCAAGGACTTCTGCTCACGTCACCTCTATGAGATGGCTGCTGATACCATCATGGGTATCCTCATCCTCCGCAACGCTACCCAGCGCCCAGACCTCTTCGAGAAGAGCGCTAAGGTATTCGTTCGCTACGCTGCTGCTGAGGTTGAGAAGCACGCAGACTTCGTAGCTGACGCTCAGCCAGAGGATCTTGACAACTATCGCAAGTAAGAAGTGTAAGGGGTGCACGTTTTGTTCACCCCTTATATATAAATAATGTATAGGGATTTTAGGGACATTATCGTGATGACACCCTAAGATCCCTTTCGTATTCCTCACTCCTCACTCCTAATTCCTCACTAAAGAAATGGACTGGATTAACGAAATATTCATTACCCCTTCACCAATACAAGCCACGGTGGTACTGGCTATTATCATTGCCTTGGGAACAGCTCTCGGCAAGATTAAAGTCGCTGGTATCTCGTTAGGCGCTACCTTTGTCTTCTTCGTGGGCATCCTGGCCGGACACCTGGGATTCGGCATCGATCATGATATGCTGGTCTTCGCTCAGAGCTTTGGCCTCGTGCTTTTCGTCTATGAAGTCGGTCTTGAGGTAGGTCCGGGTTTTGTCCGTTCATTCCTGGGATCAGGCATCCGACTCAATGTGCTGAGTGTGGCCAATGTCGTTCTGGGTACGGCGATGGCCATTGGCCTGGCTTATGCATTGAGCGTACCCATCCAGGATATGGCAGGTATTCTTTGCGGTGCAGTGACCAATACGCCAGCTTTGGCAGCTGCTCAGCAGACGCTCTCGCAGTTGGGCGTCGATGCATCCAGTGCGGCTCTCGGTTGCGCTGTGACTTATCCGTTGGGTGTAGTGGGAGTGATCCTGGCAATGGCATTCCTCAATAAGCTTGCGTTGACCAGAAATGCAAGTAAGACACCGGTAGGAGAGGGCGTGGCTCAGCCGTATGTCGCTACTTTCCTCGTGAAGAATCCTGCTTGTGATGGCATGATACTCAGTGAGGTAGCGAAGCTGACTCCTGCCAAGTTTATTATTTCGCGCATCTGGCGTGATGATAATCCAGCTGATTCTCCTACGGGTGATACACCGTTGAAGATCAATGACCATCTGATGGTGGTGACTGAGGAGAAGTTCATTCCACAACTTACCCTGCTCTTCGGCTTGCAGGATAAGTCGGAGAACTGGAATCGTCAGGGAGTAAACTGGGATCATATTGATGGAACCCTTATTTCGCGCAAAATTGTCATTTCTCGCAGTGAGATCAATGGTCGTAAGCTTGGCTCATTGCGTCTGCATAATCGCTATCGTGTGAATGTGAGTCGGATCAACCGTATGGGCTTGCATCTATTGGCTACACCAAATCTCCGCTTGCAATATGGTGACCGTCTGACCGTGGTCGGAACAGTAGAGAACCTCGAAAAGGTTGAGGCAGAGATGGGTGGCAAGGTGGCTACGTTGAAGGATCCTAATCTGGCTTCCATCTTCGTGGGTATTACCTTGGGATTGATGCTTGGTTGTATTCCGATCTTTGTCCCTGGAGTCTCTCTGCCTGTCCGTTTAGGCTTGGCTGGAGGTCCCATCATTGCAGGTATCCTGATGGGTGCTTATGGCGCTCGTCTGCGTCTTCGTACCTATACGACTCGTTCGGCCAACCTGATGCTGCGAGGTATCGGTCTTTCTCTTTATCTGGCTTGTCTCGGTTTGGATTCGGGTAAACACTTCATTGAGACGGTCATGCGTCCAGAAGGTTTCCTCTGGATCGCTCTTGGTTTCGTCATCACCGTCGTCCCTGTCCTTTTAATGGCAGTATGGTGTCTCAAGAAGGAGAAGATGGACGTCGGAACCACCTACGGCATGCTGTGCGGCAGCATGGCCAATCCGATGGCTCTTACCTTTGCCAATGACTGTGTCGAAGGTGACGCTCCTTCGGTAAGCTATGCTACGGTCTATCCGTTGGGAATGTTCCTCCGAGTCGTGCTGATCCAGATCTTGCTACTCTTCTTGGTATAAATCTTTTATGACAATCGAAGAACATCCATTACAGCCTTTTCTGCCAAAGAACGCTCGTATGCTATTCCTCGGCAGTTTCCCTCCTCCTCAGGCAAAGTGGAGTATGGAGTGGTTTTATCCAAACTGGATCAATGATTTTTGGCGCATCCAAGGCTTGGCTCATTTTGGAGACAAGCAGTATTTTGAGGCTCAGACGCAAGACGCAATAGGAACACTAATCCCGGCCAAGCGTTTTGACCGGGATCGTATTGTTTCTTTTTGTGAAAAGGAAGGTCTGGCGTTCTTCGATACTGCCAGAAAAGTATGTAGGCTGAAGGATAATGCTGACGATAATTTTCTGGAGATTATTGAGGGAACAGACGTCTTTGCCTTGCTCCGTGAGATGCCGCTTTGTCACACGGTAATCACTACGGGAGGAAAGGCGAGCGAGGAGCTTTGCTCTTATTTTGAGAAGCATGGTATTCTGGTCAAAATCCCGAAAGTAGGGGAGAAGGTGGAGATTGACCTCTCGTCGTCTTTAGGTCTGACAACAGATAATTTGACATGGTGGCGTATGCCAAGTTCGTCGCGTGCTTATCCGATGAAGTTGGAAAAGAAAGCAGAATTTTATAGACGCTTGTTCTGCTGATACTTAAGACCACACCACACATCTTCCGCACCGGTTATCGCATCATCAATACTAACTACACTATCAATCGTCACGGATATTCTAATCGTATTTTTGGCGAAAACCGTGCTGCGAAAAACAAAGTTTACAATAAAAAGTAGCTCATACTAAAGCGCGTACGCTGCTTAGCATGCTAAGACTATTTCATACTAAAGCCGGTACGCTGCTTGGTATGCCAAGGCTATTTCATGCTAAGGCTGGTACGCTGCTTAGCATGCCAAGACTATTTCATGCTAAAGCCGGTACGCTGCTTAGTATGCTAAGACTATTTCATACTAAAGCCGGTACGCTGCTTAGTATGCCAAGGGTGTTTCATGCTAAACCGGGTACACGGAATGATATGCTATGATGAAGCCTGTTATTCTTCAAACTTAATCTCGAGCTGCTGCGGCTCTCGCAAGAGTGTGAAACTCATGCGATGATAAGGTGAGGCGCCGTGCTGAGCAATGCCAGCGCGGTGTTTTTTTGTGGGATAGCCTTTGTTGATGTTCCAGTCGTAATATGGGTATTCTTCGTGTAACTTTACCATGAAATCGTCACGGTAAGTCTTAGCGAGGATGGAGGCGGCGGCGATGGACATCATCTTGCCGTCGCCCTTGACGATGGTCTGATGGGGGAGGTCTTCGAAGGGGTAGAAACGGTTGCCGTCGATGAGGAGAAACTCAGGGCGGACGTTCAAGCTGCGGACGGCGCGATGCATGGCTTCGATGCTGGCTTTTAGGATGTTGAGGCGGTCAATCTCCTCGTGTGTGCATACGCCTACTGCCCATGCGAGCGCTTCTTTTTCTATAATAGGTCGGAGCTGATAACGCTGTTTTTCGGTGAGCTGCTTGGAGTCGTTGAGTAGAGAAAGGCCGCTCTCGCCACGGGCTATACGTTGCTCAATGTCGAGGGGGAGAATGACTGAGGCAGCAAAGACCGGGCCTGCCAGACAGCCGCGACCGGCTTCGTCACAACCGGCTTCGAGTCGGCCGGTCTGAAGATAGGGTTGAAGCATGAGAAAGAGTGTTGATAACTTATGTTTTTATGACGGTGCAAAGATAAGGATTATCTGGGATTTTTCCAAATTAGATGTTTAAAATTGCTATGTGTACGTGCTGAAACTGACTAAAACGCGGTGGTAAAGTGTGAAAATGAGGTGCTAAGTGTTTGATATCTAAAAATAATTGCGTATCTTTGCACTCGCAAAATCGCACGCATGTGCCCGAAAGGGAGTTTTGCAACCGATTGAGCAATTCGAGATTAAACAAAATAAATTAACCAAAAAGTAAAACAAAATGCCTACTATTCAACAGTTAGTAAGAAAAGGTCGCGTAGTTTTGGAAGACAAGAGCAAGTCACCGGCCCTGGCATCATGCCCACAGCGTCGTG
>JAZRXZ010000056.1:0-1643 GCA_045600445.1 Bacteroidales bacterium
CCTAAATATCTCTATTTCAGCGTATTAAATCACTCGGCAAAGATAATAATAAACGGGACAAAAATGGGACAAAATCTTCAAAAAGATATGCCACTATAAGTTAGTTTAACTTTAAAAAGAAAATGCAAGAATACGTCTTAAAAATCTATAAATCAGCGACTTTTGCTGACACTCCTAATACTTGCTTTCAAATGGTTTACCCTACTTGAAGTAATTGGTGGTTACTGGTGGTTACTGGCTCAATCGCATCAACGAGATGCCGAATGCACCAGCCGTAGTATTGATCACGGCATTCGGAGACATCGACCTGGCCGTACGTAGCGTGCAGCAGGGAGCTGAGGACTTCGTGACTAAGCCGTGGGATAATCAGGTGCTCATCCAGAAATTGGAAACAGCCATCGAAAAGCATCGCGCCAAGCAAAAAACCGCCATGCTTGCAGCCCAAGCGACATCACTTCATGATCAAATCAAGGCCAACCGGCAGCTTTCACTCGATGCATTGGAGAAGAAACACATCCTTGAGATTGTCGATCAAGAAGATGGAAATCTAGTCAATGCATCAGAGCATCTGGGCATATCTCGCCAGACTCTCTATAACAAATTGAAGAAATTCGGAGAGCTGCGATAATTATGAATTACATATGATCAAACAACGTCACTATCATCTATACATGCTCCTTGTAGCCCTGATGCTCATTGCGTCAGGTGCACTGCTGGTATATGGCTGGCAGAGCAGTTGGAACTGGATAGCCGTAGCGGCATGTGCGTCGCTGTGTCTTGTGACTTTAGTCATACAATGGCAAGGTGCCTCATTCCTGCCTGATCAGGTCAAGTATTTCTTAGGATGTTTGCGGAGTAAGGACACGATGAGTCGCTTCCCCGATACGCGTGACGAGGACCTTAAGCAGATGTATGAAGACATGAACTTCATCATGCAGAAATATGGTCAGAGCCAGATGGAACTGGAGACGAAGCGTATGTATTATGATCGCATCCTCCGCATCATGACCCATGAGTTACGTAACTCCATCACGCCTATCATTTCATTGAGCGAGGACATGTTGCAGCGCGAGTATGCTCCTGAAGATAGCCAAGAAGCCATAGCTGTGATCAATGAGCAATGCACGTCGATCAAGACCTTCCTCGATAGCTATTACAAGCTCACGCACCTACCGAAGCCAGAAATCAAGGTGGTGGATGTCAAGACTATGCTTCAGCATGTGGAGCGTCTCTATCCGGACTTGGGTATCAGCATTCAGTGTACACAAGGATTAACGCTGCAATGCGATGAAAACCAGATCAAACAGCTGCTGATCAATCTGGTGAAGAATGCTCTGGAGGCGATGGGAAATGATAAAATGAGAGAATTAAAAAATGAAAGAATTCCTGCTGTAGTGATTACAGCGTCTGCCCCTGAAGGCAAGCCTCGCATCACGGTGAGTGATAAAGGTCCGGGTATTCCTGCTGACAAGCGCGAAGAGATCTTCCTGCCATTCTATACTTCTAAAACCGGCGGCTCGGGCATCGGTTTGGCACTCAGCCGACAGATTATGAACTTGCACAAAGGCTCGCTGACTTGTTCGAGTAATGAATCTGGAGGTGCGATGCTTATCCTGCAATTCTAAAAGAGGTCTCATAAATAA
>JAZRXZ010000057.1:0-4963 GCA_045600445.1 Bacteroidales bacterium
CCAGGAACTGGTGATTGAAAACCATGTACAGGAGCCACTCGTATCACTGACATCTTCGTCGGATTTAGCAGAAACAGCCAAGTCCGTGCTTCCTTCTGCGGAGATTGCCTCACTCAATGTAAAACAAGCCGGACTTGACCTGAAAATGGCGCAAGGTTCCTATTCTCCCAAACTCTCGCTCTATGGAGGATGGTCAACGACCTACTATACCTATCCAGGAAGAGCAGATTACAAGGCCCAGTCGTTCGGCGAACAGTTCAAGAACAATGCTGGCGAGTACGTTCAACTCTCGCTTTCCATCCCTATCTTTGATCAGTTTCAGCGACGCACTAATCTTCATCAGAAGAAGAATGCTCTTGCCCGTGCCAAGGCTGAATACGACCAGACGATGCGCGACATTGAGAATGAGGTGGCACGTGCCGTCAATGACCGCGATGGTGCCTTTGCTGCCTTTCAGCAGGCCGATAAGCTATCTGTATATCAGCAGGAGGCATACCAGTTGAGCACCAAACAATTTGAAAATGGTCTGATCTCTGCCATCGAATATCAGACAGCTTCACAGACCTACCTCAATGCGATGGCAGAAAGGGTAAATGCACTATTGACACTTCGCATCAAGGACTCGATAGTGCGGTATTATCAAGGAGAACCATATATTTCTCATTAATGACACGTTAGTTATAATAACACAATCAGGCTCCTTGCCTGAGAAGGTAGGGAGCCTTAATCAGAAAAAAAGTTATGGACAAGATAATAGAAAAAAAGACAGGCTGGCAAAGAGCCTTTACAAAGAAAGCATTGCCTTGGTGGGTAGGTTCGGCATTGGTATTTCTAATAATCTACCTGATCATCAAACCCAATCAGAGTACTCTACGCATCAATGGCGACACATTGACGGTAAGTACAGTGAAACAGGGCGAGTTTAATGATTACATACGTCTTAGCGGCACTGTCCAGCCGTTGATAACGATTCAGATCAGCCCTGTCGAAGGTGGTATAGTACAAGAAATACTCATCGAAGAGGGTTCAACAGTCAAACAAGGTGATCAGATCCTTCGCCTCTCAAATGACGGCCTCGATCTGCAGATTCTCAACTCTGAAGCCGAATTAGCCGAGAAAGAGAACATCCTGCGCAACACCCAGATACAGATGGAGCAGGATCGACTCAACGTGAAGCAGCAAAAAGCGGAATATCAGCTCAATGTGAAGCGTCTGAAACGAACCTACGAGCAGCAGCAATCGCTCTACAACGACAAGCTCATCGCTCGTGAGGAATATCTCAAAGCCAAGGAAGATTACGATCTGGCGCTGGAAAAGCTGCAATTAATCAGCGAAAAAGAAATACAGGACAGCCTTTTCCGTTTTACTCAAGTGGAAAGGATGCGCGAAAGTCTCGAAAATATGCAGCTCAACATGCAGATGATCCGTCGCCGCAAAGACAACCTCACCATCAAGGCGCCTATCGATGGTCAGCTCGGTATCCTCGACGCGGTACTTGGCGAGAGTATCGGAGCCGGCACGAAGATCGGTCAGATCAGCGATATGAGTTCGTATAAGATTGAGGCGCAGATAGACGAGCATTATATTGACCGCGTCGTCCCGGGCCTCAGCGCCACCTTCGAGCGCCAGGAAACGCTCTTTAACGCCGCCTTACGTAAGGTCTATCCGGAGGTGCGCGAGGGCAAGTTCAAGGCCGATTTCAAGTTCGAAGGCGACACGCCCGATAATATCCGCAGCGGTCAGACCTACTATCTCAACCTCCAGCTCGGTTCGCCTGAAGCCGCCTTGCTCATTCCTCGCGGCTCTTTCTTCCAGAAGACGGGAGGCAAGTGGATTTACGTGGTCAACGCCGACGGCACACGAGCCACGAAGCGCGAGATCCGCATCGGACGCCAGAATCCGCAGTATTATGAGGTGCTCGAAGGCCTTTCCGCTGGCGAGCAAGTCATCACATCCGGCTATGATAATTATGGCGATAACGACGTGCTGATCCTGCAATAACGCGCCCTGATCTCCGTCAAAGCAATCAAAGAAAATCAAAATAATGAAAAGCTATTTCTGTTTCCTGAAAAGAAATCCATACTACACGATTATCAACGTGTTAGGGCTCTCCGTAGCGCTGATGTTCGTCATCACCATCGGCGATTATACCTGGCGACAACTCAGCGTCGATTCATGGCATCGGCACGCTGACCAGATCCATCTGCTCGGCAACAATGAGCAGTTCCTTACCTGGCCGAACGAGGCTCGCCAAGCCGGTGAGATGCTTCCTGACGTGGAGTGTACGTGCTCAGTAATAAACGCCAGCGGCCGCATCTACACTGACGGTCACTCGGAAGCAGCTTCTCGCGAGTCTTCATTCCTCATCGTCGATTCGACTTTCTTCTCGATGTTTGACTATACTTTCCTCAAAGGTTCGCCTCTCGACGCTCTTTCGTCGCCTGATAAATGTGTCATCACACAAAGTATGGCCAATACGTATTTCCCTAATACTGATCCTCTTGGACGGTCGTTAAGGCTCTCGGGAAATAGAGACATGGTGGTTAACGACGGCTCCACCGATCCTTACGACACAACGCTGGTTTACACCGTGAGCGCCGTGATCAAGGACCTGGACAGAACCGTTCTGCCAAGCTCCACGCAAGTGATTGCCAACATCGGACGCGCGGCTCAGATCCTAGGTTACCGCGTGACGGGTATGCTCTTCTTTCCCCTCAGCCAAAGTGGCAAATTCAAGACCTTCTATCAGTTGCGTGAAGGAGCAGATATTGACAAAAATGCGACGGAGATTGAGGATTATCTGCAGGAACATGCACGCTCGTTCATGTATGTAAATAAAGAAGGTAACCAGATGACGCTTACACCTTTACGCAAGGTAATGTTTGCTCCGCAGAATGTCGGGGTCGGCTTGGAGAAAGGTGATCATCGGCTGCTCATCATCCTGCTCAGCGCCATCATCGCCGTGCTGCTCTTTGCCGTGACTAACTACATCAATCTGACCGTGGCAAATACGGGTATGCGAGCCAAGGAAATGGCTACGCGCCGATTGCTTGGCAGTTCGCAGAGCTCCATCTCGCTTAAACTCATGCTTGAGAGTATTCTCATGGTGCTTGTGGCCTTCCTGCTCGGCTTGCTGCTGGCCTTCCTCTTCGAAGATAAGCTGGCCGAACTTTTCCGTGGCAAGATATTAATAAAGAACGATATCAGCGTTTGGTCAATCAGTGTCTGCGCCGCCTTTATCCTCCTCACCGGCTTGCTTTCAGGATGGATTCCAAGCATGCAGCTTGCTTCAATCAAGCCAATCGAAGTGGTGAAAGGAACTTTCCGCTATCGGTCAAAAACGTTCTTTAGCCGCCTCTTCATCTTGGTGCAGAATCTCGCCACAGTGGTCATGCTGACTCTCTCGCTAGTGGTCACACTGCAGATTGATGGCATGGTGAAAGCTCCTTTAGGCGTGAACAGCCAGAATCTGGTGCTTGTGACTATAAGTAATGACCAACACGCTCAAGCTGAGGAGGTGCTGCGCCGCCTTCCCTGTGTGACGAGAATCGGCATCGGCAAAGAAACGTGTCCGACCGGTCAGCTGACTCAAATGCAACTCACCAAGGATCGTGACGGCAACAACTACATGTACTATACTTCTAAGATGGACAAGGAAGCGTTCTCGATCTTAGGACTTGAACTGCTACACGAACAGCCATACGGAGAGAACCCTACTTACTTCACACAGAAGTTATTACGCGACATGGATCTGAACGATAACGCCTCCGAATTCATCACTGGCAATGGCCCGGGAGAAACGATTTCGGGCGTGATCAAGGATTTCCGTATGGGTTCGATTCTCGAAGAGTTCACCCCTGCCAAGATTACGATCATCGATCCTTCGGAGCTGGAGCTATATCATCCGTTTCTTATCGTCCAGACAGACGGTTCGAAAGGAGCGTTCATGACTATTAAAGAAGCCTTGCAGAAACTCGGAAGTGAAGAGATAGACGTGGTAGATATTCAGGAGTTCGTTGAATCGCATTTCGCAGATCAGCGCAATACGCTACATATTATTTATATGTTCACGGGAATTGCTTTGCTTCTGTCCATCTTCGGCTTCATCGGCATGTCGCTCTTCTTCATCCGTCAGCGGCGCAACGAGATTGCTACGCGTCGTGTGTTCGGTGGCAGCATCGAGGAGGTTATCATGTTGATGCTCACAAAGTTCTGCGCTCCGCTACTGATTTCCTGTGCACTGGCCGTACCTCTGGCTTATACGATATCCGAGCGCTGGCTCGAAGATTTCAGTTGGAAGATTTCCTTGAGTCCTTGGATTTTCATCGCCGCTTGTGTGGCCTCTCTGCTCATTGCGCTTGTGTCTGTTCTCTGGCAGACAATCCACGCGGTGCGTCAGAACCCCGCTGATTCCATCAAGACGCTCTGATCTTCGTGCCATCCTACAACGGGTACTCAATGTAGGATGCCAAGACGTAAAACATCAACACATCTACACAAGTGTTGATATTCCAGAGCTTGCCATCCTAATTTCGGTACTCAGTTTAGGATGCCAAGATCTAAAATATTGACATCTGGTACCAAGTGTTGAAATCCAAGACGTAGAATTTCAACATCTGGAACCAGTTGTTGAAATCCGTGAAGATAAATCGTAATTCTCAACTCCATCAGAAGAAATCAAAGAAAATCAATCAAAAAAACAATGAATAAGTTCTCAAAAACCAAGGCCTCGCCGATCCTCAACATCCTCGGCATGACCATCGCCTTCGCGGCATTTTATGTGATCATGTCGCAGGTGATGTATGACTTGACGTATAATCGTAGCATCAAGGATGCGGATAAGAAATACATGATCTGCACACACTTCGATGACGGATGGATTTCTCGCTCTCCAATTCAGTCAAGTGTCAAAACTGCGGATGCTGTGCCTGGAGCAAAAGTAGGATACTTTAATCTGCAGGAA
>JAZRXZ010000058.1:0-2102 GCA_045600445.1 Bacteroidales bacterium
CATTCTCGGCACCATACTTCTGACAGATATAGCGATGCACAGCCTTCGCCCATTTCTCAATAGCCTCCATACGCTTGACCCGACTGTTGGACTCCGACTCATATAGGAAGTTCACGTCCTGATCACCGAAAGCCATCTTTCGCATCATCTCTGTGTCACCAGAAATGATGAACTTGACGATGCGGTTCGGCAGGTACTTCTCCTGAAGTCGCAAGTCAAGAGGCGCAGCACCAAGTTCAGCGACTCGCCTGTCAAAGCGTTCGTTGATCTTGCCGCTGTAACCCAACTCATGGACATTGCCCTCACGGTCAAGTTCGAAGTTCAGATGACGGCGAAACCAGTCATAGAACTTCTCGCCCTGGTCGTTGCGACGGTCGTATTGCTCCTTGGTCCAGTTGCGCTGGTTCTCATTGGCTTCAGCCGCATTGATGTGGCTGGAGCCTTTCAGGTGCATTACCTGCTTCGGTCCTTCCATAGGCATGAATGGTTTATAGGGTTAGACATAAGGTTGGTTATCACAATAGAGAGGGGGCTTCTCAATATACCGAGGCACAAGACCAAGGTATCAGCTTGCTGCCTGAACCCTTGGGTTCGTCCTGCTTCCTCCGGGAAGTACGGACTTATTGAGTTAAGCCCCCTCTCTACGCTCATGGGCCCGAGCAAGCTCGTCGTTCCGGCTCTGAGCGAAGACATCCCAGTAAGGTGGTACAAGGAAGAAGTCGGTAGCACCACCTCTGAGATGATATTAGAAGCCTTACTTGCCATCGGCAGGGAAATTACCCTGTGGAACATTGCCATCAGGCTTAGAAGCGATTTTAGGCGCATCCTGAGGCTTTGCAGAAGAGGTGACCTGCTTGGGCATCGAAGGACTCTTGAACTGACGGTTGCTGAAACGGTTGAAGGTAGGTTTCAACTGCTCGCAAGCCCAGATGCTGGTGAAGGTCACGATTGAGGCTTCACGGCTCTGAGCACGTTCGATAAGACCAAGAGCCTCCATCTGGTCGAAGGTCTTTCGGAGCACTTTGCGAGAAATGCCCCATTCCTTCTCCAACTGCGACAGAGAGCAGTTAGCCTGACCAATCTTCAGTTCAACCTTGCGACCGCTGCTTGTATCAATGGTATCGACCATTGTCATACGTGCGAGGATAGCTACGAAGATAGCCCAGTTGCTTGTACCAGCCGTTGTTCCGCAAAGGAACAGCATCGACTGTTTGTTGAAGGCAGGCCGGTAGGCATCGAATGGCAGATCCTTTGGAGTTGGAAAGGTCTGCTTGTCTTGAGTCTTTTTGTCGGAAGAGATCTTCTTCTGCTCTTCGACAGCGGCTGACTCTACCGCTTCGCGCTGAACATCAAAGTGTTCAGTAGGCTTTGTAGTAATATTCTCCATGTTGTTTACTACTGAGGGTGAATAATGCTTGTGGAACAAGGATTCGGAAGCGTTATTCATAGAAATGCTTGGTACATGCATTCATAGAATTGTTGTCCCGATAGGTCTTGTCCGCACAAGGATGACTATGAGAGCTCTGCATGATATGGCAGTGAGTCAAATCCATCATCGAGAAATCTGATTCTGGCAGTAGGAATGACTGACCAAGGAATTAACATCGGTAGGTTACATGTTTTGTTGCAGTATTGGAACAAGGATGTCAAATCTGGTCCTTGATATGAGCAGACATCGTACAACAGGTGAAGCGTACAACAAAGTTGTCGATTATCCTTGTCCCAGGAAACTGCATCTTAGAATCAGTCAGTTTCAAACTCCAGTTCTGTAAGAAGGATTGTCTGTTCGCAAGAACTTACAAGCCTCTACAATTACTGTTCAAGAACTCTTGTACCGAAGAATCAAGATTGTCTATGTCTATGCCGCTGCATAACTCTCAAAAAGAATAAGGTACTTGTGCCTCACAAACGATGGATGATTGCGAGTGTCAGTTGCATCCCTTGGACTTCATCTTCCCTTCCGTCGATGTTTCAACATTGATAGAAGGGAAAGAAGAAATGGCATCAAGAGCCAGAACCTATAAAGGACATCCCAAGGATGAGTAATGCCTTGTGAATAGGTATCAGTCCAAGGGTTTATAAGAATGTCTGGACAAGCGACT
>JAZRXZ010000059.1:0-29187 GCA_045600445.1 Bacteroidales bacterium
CGCGGTAAGAAGATTAAGGTGTTCCACAAGAAGCGTCGTAAGGGCTTCGATAAGCTCACCGGTGCTCGTCAGCACTTTACCGAAGTGTTAGTTAAGTCTATTGTTGCATAAGCGTTTTTCGCTATTAAAAAAGAAAGTTCACTATGGCACACAAAAAAGGTGTAGGTAGTTCTAAGAACGGCCGTGAGTCTCATTCAAAGCGACTCGGTGTTAAGAAGTTTGGTGGCGAAATCGTGAAGGCTGGCAACATCCTCGTTCGTCAGCGTGGCACCAAGCACAACCCAGGTCTCAACGTAGGCCTTGGTAAGGACGATACTCTTTACGCTCTCATCGATGGTAAGGTAGTATTTACCAAGAAGCGTGAGAATAAGAGCTACGTCTCTGTTGAGCCATTGGCATAAGCCCTTGGCCAACCGCTTAAAAGAATTACAGGGCATTTGACAGCCATTTCGGTTGCCAAGTGCTCTGTTTCGTTTTTAATTGAATATAATTGTCCTAAAGTAGAAGTCAAATCTTTAAACTTTGGCCTTTTACTTTTGTCAAATAAAATAAAAATATGCTTACTCTGAAATTGATTACCGAGCAGTACGATCGTGTTATTGCCGGTTTGAATAAGAAGCACTTCAAAGGTGCCAAGGAGGCTATCGATGCAGTGATCGCTAAGGATCAGGAGCGTCGTAGCACTCAGCAGCAGCTTGATGGTAACTTGGCTGAGGCTAACAAGCTCGCTAAGACCATTGGTATGCTGATGAAGAATGGCCAGAAGGAAGAGGCTGAGGCTGCTAAGGCTAAGGTCGCTGAACTTAAGGGTGCTAACAAGGAGCTTGATGAGAAGAAGGCTGCACTTGAGCAGGAGATCGTCACCATGCTCTGCCAGATTCCTAATATCCCATACGATGAGGTACCTGAGGGTAGCTGCGCTGAGGATAACTGGGTAGTTAAGTCAAATCTCAAGGAGTGTGTTGTTGGTCAGGATACCGTAGGCAACTGGGATTGCAATCCTGATGCACAGTATCCAAATGCTAAGCTTCCTCACTGGGAGTTGGCTAAGAACCTCAACCTTATCGACTTCGACCTCGGTGTAAAGATCACAGGCGCAGGTTTCCCTGTCTATCGTGGCCTTGGCGCTCGTCTGCAGCGTGCATTGATCAACTTCTTCCTCACCGAGGCTGCTAAGGCTGGTTATGAGGAGATCATGCCACCAACAGTCGTCAATCAGGCTTCAGGTTATGGCACAGGTCAGTTGCCAGACAAGGAAGGTCAGATGTATCACTGCGAGATCGATGACTTCTATCTTATCCCAACCGCTGAGGTGCCTGTTACCAACATCTATCGTGATGTTATCATCGATGAGAAGGAGCTTCCTATCAAGAATTGCGCATACACCCAGTGCTTCCGTCGTGAAGCAGGTTCATACGGCAAGGATGTCCGTGGCTTGAACCGTCTGCACGAGTTCTCAAAGATTGAGATTGTCCGCATCGATACTCCAGAGCACTCAGCTGAGAGCCACAAGGAGATGCTCGAGCACGTTGAGGGTCTCCTCCAGAAGCTCGGTCTCCCATACCGTATCCTTCGTCTTTGTGGTGGCGACCAGTCATTTACCAGCGCTGTCTGCTATGACTTTGAGGTTTACTCAGCAGCTCAGAACCGCTGGCTCGAGGTTTCTTCTGTCTCTAACTTCGATACCTATCAGGCTAACCGCTTGAAGTGCCGCTATCGTAAGGCTGCTGACAAGAAGATCGAACTCTGCCACACCCTCAACGGTTCTGCATTGGCATTGCCTCGTATCGTAGCCTCTATTATGGAGAACTACCAGCAGGAGGATGGCTCAATCAAGGTTC
Source organism: Bacteroidales bacterium (assembly GCA_045600445.1). GTDB lineage: Bacteria > Bacteroidota > Bacteroidia > Bacteroidales > UBA3663 > Liminaster. Next base: position 1,842 of record JAZRXZ010000059.1, read on the forward strand.
CTGAGGTATTGAAGCCTTGGATGGGTGTTGACTACATTAAATAATAAGTGTCTGTAGAATATTAAATACATTATTAACATAAAAAATTACCACTATGAAGACAATTGCAAAGATTATGCTTCTCGGTGCTCTCATCGCAGCACCTTTCACTTCATTCGCTGATCAGAAGGCAGACGAGCAGCTCAGCCGTGAGTACAAGCACCAGATTGAGGCTATCAAGGGCCAGCTCAAGACCAACAAGGCTAACCAGAAGCTCAATCCAACCGATGCTAACTTGAAGGCAGAGGAGCAGCAGCTTAAGCTTAACCTTGAGGATCTCAAGGATAAGAAGAAGACCATTGATGGCAACATCAAGGCTCAGAAGGCTCTTGAGAAGGCCAACAAGAAGGCTAAGCAGGCTGCAGAGAAGGCAGAGAAGGCTGCTGCCAAGGCTGCTAAGATCAAGTAATCTTCTATGAATAGAGAACAACTTTTTGCCCAGATCCAGCAGAAGAAGACATTCCTCTGCGTGGGTCTGGATACTGATATCAAGAAGATTCCTGAGCACCTCCAGAGCCTGGAGCCAGCTGAGGCTATCTTCCAGTTCAACAAGGCTATCATCGACGCTACCGAGCCATACTGCATCGCATATAAGCCAAATCTGGCTTTCTATGAGTGCTTTGGTGTAGAGGGTTGGATCGCTTTCGAGCGTACTGTCAAGTACATCCGTGAGCAGTATCCTAACCAGTTCATCATTGCCGATGCTAAGCGTGGCGATATTGGCAACACCTCGATGCTCTATGCTCGTTCATTCTTCGAGCATCTTGACCTCGATGCTGTGACCGTAGCTCCATACATGGGTGAGGATAGTGTAAAGCCATTCCTCGGCTACGAGGGTAAGTGGGTTATCTGCCTGGCTCTCACCAGCAACAAGGGTAGCCATGACTTCCAGCTCTCCACCGTCGATGGTACTGAGGAGCGCCTCTTCGAGAAGGTGATCCGCACCGTCAAGACTTGGGGTACTGAAGATCAGGTAATGTTTGTTGTAGGTGCTACCCAGGGACAGATGTTTGAGGACATTCGCCGTGTAGCTCCAGACAGCTTCCTCCTCGTTCCTGGCGTTGGCGCACAGGGTGGTTCCCTCGCAGAGGTTGTCAAGTATGGCATGAACAAGCAGTGTGGCCTCATCGTCAACAGCTCACGTGCTATCATCTATGCTGACCACACCGAGAACTTTGCAGCAGTAGCTGCACAGGAGGCAAAGAAGGTAGCTGACGAGATGGCTACCTATCTCTAAGCAGATTATTTCTTAAATATAAAACACCGACTTCCGGTCCGAATAGGACCGGGGTCGGTGTTTTTGTTTGATGAAGTCTCTGCAGTGATTCTTGCAGACACTTCCGACACGCAGGAAGGGTTCGCAGGGATTCGTGCGAGCACTTCCCGCATGCGGGAAGGTACCACAGTGATTCCGGCGATACCTTCCCACTGTCAGGAAGGTATTACAAGAATTCGGGCGATACCTTCTTATTTCCGTGAAGGTATCGCCCGAATCACTGTGGATCATTAAAGATATTTCTTTACGGCATTGATGAGCTCGTCATACTCTGCATCGGTCAAGTAGACCTTGCCAGGGTTCATGGTGAAGATGCCACCATAATCTGGACCATCGACGTACTTAGGTGCGAGATGGAAGTGGAGATGGCTGAGCTTATCACTATATGCGCCGTAGTTAATTTTCTCAGGATTGAAAGCCTTCTGCATGGCTGAGGTGACGCGGCAGACGTCATCCATAAAGGCGTTGCGCTCTTCGACTGAGAGTTCGTTGAGGTCATTGACATGGCCATTGTAAGCCACGAGGCAACGGCCGCGATAGGTCTGCTCCTTGAAGAGGAAAGCGCGAGAAACTTTGAGATCGGCAATCTTGATCATCAGATTGCCCCAAGTGTCCTGACAATAGAGACACTGTGATGGATCGCTGTGCATAAGATTAAGGGAGTTTTAAGGATACTAATAGAAAGAGATACTAAGGCTTGCATTAAGCACCTAGTATCTCTTTTTTGAATGATTACTTCTCCAAGCAAGCCTTCCAGCGCTTGTAAGCCTCCTTATAAGCCTCTGTCTCGGCTACAGGAGCCTCGGTAGCGATGTGCTTGAGGGTCTTGAATGCATCGTCGCTGTCCTTATAGATGCCAGCACCGATACCAGCACCGTAAGCTGCACCTACTGAACCATCGGTCTCATAGAGCTCGATGCTTGCGCCAGTGACGGCTGCGAGAGTGCGACGGAAGAGAGGAGAGAGGAAGAGGTTAGCGTGGCCAGCCTTGATAGTCTTGATGTCCATGCCCATGCCTGCCATAATCTCCATGCCGTATGCGAATGAGAAGGCGATACCTTCCTGAGCAGCGCGGAGCATGTGAGCCTTGGTGTGGATGTTGAAGTTGATGCCATGAACCGAAGCTCCAGGGTTCTGGTTCTGAAGTACACGCTCTGCACCATTGCCGAATGGGATGACGCTGAGGCCCTCAGCACCTACTGGTACGCTCTCTGCAAGGTCGTTCATCTCTGAGTACTTGATTCCCTCAGGAGCTACGGTGCGACGCATCCAAGCGTTGAGGATACCGGTACCGTTGATGCAGAGGAGTACACCGAGACGGGTCTGCTCGCCGTGGTTAACGTGTGCGAAGGTGTTGACGCGTGAAAGCTTGTCATAGTTCACCTCACCGAGTACACCGTAAACTACACCTGAAGTGCCACCGGTAGCAGCGATCTCACCAGGCTTCATTACGTTGAGCGAGAGAGCGTTGTTTGGCTGGTCACCACCACGGTATGCTACAGGAGCACCCTCTGGGAGGCCGAGCTCAGCAGCAGCGGCAGCGGTAACGCGACCCTGTACGCTGAAGGTTGGGTTGATAGTTGGGATCACCTTCTCGTCGAAGCCGAAGTTCTTCATGAGCTCCTTGCAGACGCAGTTCTCCTTGAAGTCCCAGAACATACCCTCAGACAAACCACTGATGGTGGTAGAGGTAGCATCGGTGAGCTTCATAGCGATGTAGTCGCCAGGGAGCATGATCTTGTCGATCTGAGCGAAGATCTCTGGCTCATTCTCCTTGACCCAAGCGAGCTTGGCAGCGGTGAAGTTGCCAGGGCTGTTGAGGAGATGTGAGAGACAGAAGCTGCCGCCGAGGGTCTCAAATGCACGCTGGCCGTAAGGAACTGCACGACCGTCGCACCAGATGATAGCAGGACGGAGTGGAGTGCCAGTCTTGTCAACACATACCAAGCCGTGCATCTGATAAGAGATACCGATGGCTGCAACGCTTGCGAGAGCGCCTGGAGCCTTAGCGTCAACGCGCTTGGTGGCCTCCTTGAGCTCATTCCACCACATCTCTGGTTCCTGCTCTGCCCAACCAGCCTGCTTAGAGGTAATAGGAGCCTCTGCATCTGGGTACTGTGCACTTGCAACTGTCTGTCCGGTCTCTGCATCTACGAGTGAAGCCTTCACTGAAGATGTACCAATGTCATATCCAAGTAAATATCTCATAATATATAATTTAAAAATGTTATTATGCTTTGAACTTATAGTATCTAGCAGCTCTGTGGCTTACATTCTGCTCAAACTCATCGAGCGGAACGATGTAAGGCTTGCTCATTACGATCTTGGCAAAGTTACGTACATCGAGTGGCTGGCCGATGATCTGCTCGTGAAGGTGACGGAGCTGGAGAGCTGTAAATTTAGCTGGCATCATCTCGAAGAGCATCTGTGGCTGTTGACCAGCAATGCGGTAGAGTTCCTGCAGGGTATCCTGAATGATCTTGTTATGATCGAAAGCTAAACGTGGTACCTCATCGATCGGATACCAGGTCAGGTTGTTACCTGCAAATGTACGTGGCGTGCGGCTGGTGATACGCATCAGACAGAGATAGGAGATGGTCACGATACGCCCGATCTTCTGCTTGATGGCGTTCTCGAGCCAGAGCACGTCGCGAGGATCCTGGGTACGGGTAGGAGAGCCATAGGCCTTGAACTGACGGACAAGGCGAGGTTTACTGCCTGTGAGCGAGCTGATGATGTTGTCTGCAGCTTCGTCAAGATCTTCATCGACGTGAAGGAGTCGTCCAGGAAGCTTCAGCGTAGTATAGTCTTCAGCAGGAGCCTCGCTGCCACGCTTTGAGAGCAATACCTGTAGTTTTTCTCCGTCGTAGCCAAGAACGACACAGTCGACGGAAATATGAGGATCAAAATTTAATTCCATAACAAAGTAATGTTATTTGCCAGTGGTAAACGATGCTGCTGGCAAGCCATCTGTGTTATATAGAGAGACGATAGGATCGTCATCCCAGCCATAACGGACTTCAACAGGTTCGGAGACTTCGTCGCACCATACTTCTACCTGATTATCATCGATGATGCGAGCCTTGGCCCAATGGAACTTACGATCCTTGCCACATACGGCAAAACCATTGAGTGTGCCATCTGCATTGACAGCAGGAGTATGGTAATGATGCATGGCAGGAGTCTCTGCAGGTGCAGGAGCGAGGGTGCCAGTACCTGCGCGGAAGGTCAGGATAGCCTTGTTGCCCTCGAAGCGTACGCTCTCGTAAGCAGGACCCTCAGCTACGATCTTCTCTCCAAGATAACGCTGACGGAGGATACGGGCGATACGAGCTGCTGCTTCCTTCTTATGCAGAGGGTGGATATCGTTCCACTCACCGAGGTCGGTAAGTACGGCAAAGCCTGCATTGCCCATCTCCTGGGTGCCGAGGCGCTGCGCTTCACGCAGACGAGCCCAGCCACCGTAGTAGTTGGCGTCGGTATGGCTCTCCTGGAAGTTGGCCAGACCACAAATCACAGCAGGGACGTTGCCATAACTCTTGCGCCAGTCATTGATCATGGCAGGAAGGAGGGTGTGATATTCGTCAGGACGACCAGCGTTGGTCTCACCCTGATACCAAATGATACCGGCTACGCGATAAGGAAGGAGAGGGTGGATGACGTTGGCATAGAGTGACGATGCTGTAGCATTGCTGACGTTGGCTACACCTGGCTGATTTGGCATCAGGACACCGCGACGCAACTTCCAGTCGCCTTCAAGGCTGATCTCCTGACCACCGTGGAAGAGGAGCTTATAAGGCTTCTCTGGCATGAACATCATACGCTGGCCTCCGCTCATGAGTCGGATGGTCACCACGTTGCGACCTGCCTTGAGAACGCCTTGTGGAATGGTATACTTGCGAGGTGGATACTGATAACCTGTCTCACCGACCCTGACGCCATTGACGTAGGTTACATCTGCATCAACGAGACAACCGAGGCGGAGCAGAGAGTCCTTGCCGACCATGTCAGCAGGTACATTGAACTCCTTGCGGAGCCACAGCGATCCTACCCATGACTGACCATCCGCATCACCGAGCTTAGGGTCATACTGATTGACTACTTCCCACTGGCTCTCATCAATATTCTCGTTCATCCATTTCTCTGAGAGTCCTGGATCATTCTCATCACGAAGCTTGGAATAGGTGCTGCCGATGACACCTCCCAGCAGACCAGCACGCTGCGTATAACCATCGCGCTTGAGGTGTGCACGGCGTGCCACATGGCTTGGAGCCAGTTCGGTCAATACCTCATTGCTGCACCATGCCACAATGTCCGAGCCACCCATGCTGGCGCTTATAATGCCCTGAGGAACACCCTTAGAGGCTTTGAACATCTCCTTGGCGAGGAAATAGCCGATACCAGACCAATGGCCGACATTCTCTGGTTTCATCGATTCCCAAGCATAGAAACCTCCATGTCCATCAACGTCGTCCTTAGGTTCATCGATCGTAGGATTACGTGCTGTCTGCACGAGATGGATGGCAGGATTGCTGTCTGAATCAAATTCTTCCTTGTAGAGATCTACTAGACGTGCGGTATGCAGGTCCATGTTCGACTGACCTGTGCAGAGCCATACGTCGCCTACGTACACATCTTTTAATATAATAGGCTCAGCGGTCTCTGATCCTTCGATCTTGACGGTGTAAGGGCCACCGACCATCTTTTTGTTGCTGGTTGGGATGGCGATGCTCCACTTGCCGTCGGTATTGGCAGTGGTCTTATATTTCTTTTTGAGGAAGGTGATATTGATAGTCTCGTCTGGAGCTGCACTGCCCCAGAGGCATGGAGTATCATTGCGCTGCAGTACCATGCCATCGCTAATAAAACGAGGCAACTTCACTTCGGCCATGGCAGAAATGCACACAGTCGAAAACAAGAAAGAGGTGAAAAGTGCTCTTCTCATGGAGTGTCGGTATGATTATTGTTGTGGTAATGTTTCTATTATTGTGGTGCAAATATAGTTACAATTAGTCAAGAATGCAATTAAAATGACGTTATTTTTCGTTAATGTTGCAATTTTAAAGTTTTTTGTCATATAAATTGTTCTTTTTTTCAACAAAAACTATTATCTTTGCCGCTGAAAACATTTAATCACAATTTATATTACCTTAAGAAAAATGAAACGCTATCTTTTCCCGGCCGATTATATGGCCGATCCATCTGTTCACGTCTTTAACGGCAAGATCTACATCTATCCTAGCCATGACTGGGAGGCTTCGAACGTAGAGAATGACAATGGTGACCAGTATATCATGAAAGACTACCATGTTCTTTCAATCGATGGTGACCCAATGACCGGTGAGGTTACCGATCATGGTTGCGTGCTCCGTCAGGAGGACATTCCATGGGCAGGTCGTCAGCTCTGGGACTGCGACGTACAGGAGTACGAGGTTGAGGTTCCTACTAACGCTGAAGAGCAGGCTGCAGGCATGGGCTTCAGCAAGAAGGTTAAGAAGTATATCATGTACTTCCCATTGAAGGATCGTAACGACGTATTCCACTGGGGTACTGCTATCGCCGACAATCCTGCTGGTCCATTCATTCCACAGCCAGCACCAATCCCTGGCAGCTATAGCATCGATATGTGCGCTTTCCGCGACGATGCTGACGATGAGGTTTATGTTTACTTCGGTGGCCTCTGGGGTGGCCAGCTCCAGCGCTATAAGGACAATATCCACCTCGAGGAGCCACATCTCCCAGAGGGTAAGGAGGATGCTCTCCCAAGCCGTTGCGTACGCTTGACCAAGGATGGTATGAACTATGCTGAGGCTCCACGTCCAATCCTCGTCGTTGACGAGAATGGCAATCCTCTCAAGGCAGACGATCCACACCGCTTCTTCGAGGCTTCTTGGACCTTCAAGAAGGACGGCAAGTACTACTTCTCTTATTCTACCGGTGACAGCCACCTCCTCTGCTATGCAGTAGGTGACAATCCTTACGGCCCATTCACTTATCAGGGTGTGATCCTCACCCCAGTAGTAGGCTGGACCACTCACCACGCTATCATCGAGTTCGAAGGCAAGTGGTATCTCTTCCACCACGACTCAGTACCTTCTGGCGGTAAGTCTTGGCTCCGTAGCCTCAAGGTTTGTCCTATCGAGTGGGATGAGAACGGTAAGATTAAGACCATCGAGGGTCTCGACAAGTAATTCGTAACTTAGAATTCATATTATAATTATGGAAGATAACAAAGGCTTTTATAAGCTAAATTGGATGCAGCGCATCGGCTTCGGCTCGGGTGACTTGGCACAGAACCTCATCTATCAGACGATCAGCATGTACTTGCTGTTCTTCTATACTGATATCTTTGGCATCGATCCTGCTGCTGCATCATTGATGTTCCTCATCGTACGTCTCGTTGACGTGGCTTGGGACCCACTCGTTGGTACCTACGTCGATAAGCATAGCCCAAAGATGGGTAAGTATCGTTCTTACCTCGTGCTGGGTGGTATTCCTTTGACCGGCTTGGCTATCCTCTGCTTCTGGAATGGCTTCTCAGGCTCTCTCCTCTATGCTTATGTTACCTATGTAGGTCTCTCGATGCTCTACACCTTGATCAACGTGCCTTACGGTGCTTTGAACTCATCGCTTACTCGCGATACCAATGAGATCACCATCCTTACCTCGGTTCGTATGTTCATGGCAAACTGTGGTGGTCTTGCTGTAGGTTCTGGTATTCCATTGCTCGTTGCTGCTCTTGCTGCTCCTGAGTTCATTCAGGAGGGTTCGGCTGCTATGCCTAAGGATCCAGATGCTTGGTTCTACACCATGTCTATCTACGCTATCGTAGGTCTGGCTCTTCTCATCTTCTGCTTCACTCAGTGTAAAGAGCGTGTCGTTATGGACGAGAAGGAGGCTGCCAACGTTAAGGTCAGTGACCTCTGGAATGAGTTCGGTACTAACAAGCCTCTCCGTATCATCGCCTTCTTCTTCATCACTGCATTTGCTATGATGAGCGTAGGTAATGCTGCTGGTGCTTACTTCATGTCAAGCAATATGCACGGTACTGCTGCTGAGCTCTCTATCTTCATGGGTCTCGGTTCTATCCCTTCGTTCATCTTCATGCCACTCGTTCCAGCCATCAAGAAGGCTATCGGTAAGAAGAACATGTTCTATGCATTCCTTACCATCGCTATCGTCGGTATGGCTATGCTCTACGCAGTTGCTAAGATGGAGAATCCTTCGATGACTTGGGTTTACATTGCACAGTTCATCAAGTCAACCGGTGTTATCGTAGCTACTGGTTACATGTGGGCTCTCGTTCCAGAGGTTATCTCTTACGGAGAGTTTACTACTGGCAAGCGTATTGCAGGTATTGTCAATGCGTTGACTGGTATCTTCTATAAGGCAGGTATGGCACTGGGTGGTGTCGTTCCTGGTGCAGTACTCGCCTTCGTTGCTTACAACAAGGATAGCGTTGAGCAGACTCCTCTTGCACAAGAGGGTATCCTCTGGCTCGTCTGCGTTATCCCTGCTATCCTCCTTGGTCTCGCTATGTGGATCATCTCTAAGTATGAGTTGACCGACGAGAAGATCGATGAGATCAACAAGGCTATCGAGGCACGTAACAAGTAATTTGAACTCGAATAACTTGAAAGAAAATTATAATGACCTGCGGCTTTAGGTCGCAGGTCATTAGTTTTATTTAGCAAAGAAATTAATCTAAACAGAATTTGACAATGAAGAAACTTTTTATTCTCCTTGCTTTTTCCATGCTGTTGCTTTCTTCTTGTAGCACTGAACGCCGAGCTCTAGGTCAGATGCGTTCACTGACGGAACGTATTGAAGCGCATGGCGATCAGTACACGATGGACGACTGGGAAAACGCTCTTGAGCGCTATAAGACCATCGATAAAAAGATGGATGAGACGAAGCTTACTCCTCAGCAATCGAAGGAATATGGTGAACTCAAGGGCCGTTGTGTCGCTAAGTTCGCCAAGAGTAAGGTGCAGGATGTCATCAACTGGGTTTCTACCTATGTCAATGAGGGTTCTGGTATCCTCAAAGGTATCCTTGATGGAATCCTAGGACAATAACAGACTGATTACAGATATTTGATCATCGTCAGTCTGTTCTGGTCTGATAGGCGTTCGTATCTCACTTCGTCCATGACTTGACGGATCAGGAAGATGCCAAGACCACCAATCTGACGTTCTTCTGCACTGAGAGTGACATCGACCTCTGGAGCTTCTTCCAGAGGATTGAACTCTGTGCCATTGTCGATGATACAAATGACTAAAGAGCATCGGTCATTGTCTGTACTCTTTTCTGCTTCGATGGTGATAGGCATGCCCTGTTGCTCACCATAAGCATAGTTGACAACATTGGAGACCGCCTCGTCAAGAGCCAGATGAAGTTGGAAGGAAAAAGCCATGTCCAGGCCATATTCCTCGGTCATCTGGTCTACAAATGGTTCCAATGCTGCCATCTCTGACAGATCGTTATGGATTGTGAGTTTCAGCATGATTCTTATTTGAATTCGAAGAGTGCAGTAAAGCCAGTGATGGCAAATACCTGCTTGACTTCAGGATTCATGTTGGTAATAATCACTTTACCACCCTTGGCAATAGTCTGCTTGCGAAGGCTGAGGAAAAGACGCAGACCACTAGATGAGATGAACTCGAGGCCAGCACAATCAAGCGTGATGGCCTTATCTGCGTTGTCCATAAGTGGCTGCATATCTGTAGCAAACTGAGCTGAGGCTGCTGTGTCAAGACGGCCCTTCAGTTGGGCTTCAGCGGTTGATGGCTGAATGTTGATTTTGATTTCCATAATTATATTTTTTAGTAAATGATCAAATTAAGTATATTATTTGACAGGTCTCTCCCGCTTGTAGAGTGCATGACTTGCACTGCCATATTCGGCCTCATAGTCCATGCGCTCTGATCGTATCTGTATCTCAATCCAATTACAGTCAGGACCCATGACGGTGAGTTGGAGAGCCTGATAGCCGGAAGGCTTCGGATGCGTAATCCAGTTTTTTATGCGATCAGGATGAATGCGATAGAGAGAACTGATGACCGTATAGATTTTCCAGCACCAGAGACGTTCTGTATCGAGTTCCTGTAAAGTCTGCTCCTTGATTTGTGCCACTTCCTGCAATTGCTCCACTTTGTTGCCAGCGTTTATATTCGGAGTCTGTGCTGGTGTTTTGTAGACGATGCGAGTAGCAAAAAGATCATAGACATCATCGAATTCCTTATGGTCTACACGCATCTTACGCCAAATGCTGTAGACCGACTTCATTCTATACTTAAAAGTGTATTCCAGCCCTAAACTGTCGAGCATAGAACAGATCGGCAAGGAGAAGGTCTTGAAAACAATCTCACACATGGCTTCAGAATCGAAGAGCATACGCTTGAGCTTCTGGTAGTCTTCAGGATGACCCAATTCAACAGCCAGATTAAGCATCTCCTGCTGCTCATGATGCAACCCCAGTTCTTCAGCCATTAGTCCATAGACTTCCATGGCTTCGTCACAGGCAGGAAGCGCCTCTGCAACAGGTACTGATTGCTCCTTCATTTGACGGAGTAGCGAGAGGTGTGCAAAGACTAGTTTCTGTTTCTCTTCATTCATAGAACGGGATGCATTGAATAAAATTGGCCAATTATCCGCAGCAAAGATATGAAGAAGTTTTTAGATTTCCAAATTAAATGGGAAAAAGTACTTCTTTTAGCGTTTTTTTATTGTAATAAACAATGTCACCACTGGTGAAGTAGTACTACTAAACACCAGTGGTGATACTTTTATATACCGTCTTCAGGTTTACTTTGATGTAAACTTAGACATGTCAAACATCATATTCGATCCTCCAACAACTGTTGGAACAGTACCGTTCCATTTCTCAATCCAGTCTTCCTGTACGATGAGTGGAGAGAGTGAAGCCGAGATGGTTCGATTGTAGTATGCCTCAGCGTCTGCCTTGATCTGCATGGCTTCAGCAGCACCCTTAGCTTCGGCAATTTTGATCTTTGCCTCAGCCTCAGCCTCCTTGACCTTATTCTCAGCCTTGAGAGCAGACTGTACTGCAGCGTTCTTCTCATTGATCATCTGAGCCAATGACTCAGGAGGGGTGATCTGAGAGGTGAACTCTTCGACGATGAAACCCTCAGCCATGAGGCTACTTTCCAGACGTACACGGACGTCATTCTCAAAGTTGGCACGATTGGACATCAGTGAGTCGCTCGAATAGCGGTTGGCACAGGTACGATAGGCCTCGTAGATACAGGTGCGGATATATCCATTCTCAAGATCCTCAATACCCTTACGGTACTTGGTGAAGATATCACAAGCCTTCTCTGGATTGATGCGGTAAGCGATGGTTGGATCCATCTTGAAGACCGAAGCATCCTTTGCATTCACATTGAATGGCTCATAGTTCTTACGCTGAATGTAAGTAGGGTAGGTGAATACGCTTGAGGTGATAGGATTATAGAATACCCAACCCTTACAAGTTCCCTCTACGCCACCGTAGTCCTGCTCATTGCTCGACCACTTGTGGAACTTGATGCCGATCTCTCCAGAGTCGACTACTGTGCAACTGTTAGCCAAGATGATGGTGATGACGATACAGCAGAATACTGAGATGAGGCATCCGGCGCTCAACTTCTTGTTTGTTTGTTGATTTGTCATAGTGAGTATGTTTTTTAATTGATGAGCTTAGTGTCAGACTTTGGCATCACGCAAGCCAGGATGAAATAGAGTAGCAAACCTGGGAAGCAGTGAGCAAAGATTGTGAGGCAGAGATATCCGAGACGGACAGCTGTAGGATCGACGTCGAAATACTCTGCGATGCCGCCACATACGCCTGCGATTCTCTTGTTGTAAGACTTAGTCAGCTTCTTCATAGTTGTAAAGTTTTAATGGGTTGATAATGCTTGTTCTTTTTTGTTGGTGCAAAGATACAGCCATTTATCAGAACCACGGATATTTTGACAATGTTGTCAAGAAAAGAAGCCTTATTTCCAGTCGAAATCTTGCAAGTTTACCTCTTCTTCTCGTATATCAGCCTTTACTTTTATATTATGTACGTGTGCGGCAATGCGATAAAAGCCTTGGCGGTTGTCATTATGAGGTATGTAGTCCTCGAGATTGCTGAGACCTGTGAGCTGATCGCGTATCTTACGCTCGATCTTGGCACGGATAGGAGCAAGGTTCTCCGGATAGATGACTTCTGACTCCTCGACACATTTCTTATTGCAATAGATCGTGCGATAGAGCGCTTCGATACGTTTCTGTGCAGGAGTGTAACAGAGTGGCAGTCCCTTGCCTTCGTGCTTGTAGGTATACTCAAGGATGAGCGTATAAAGCGATGCTTCCTGCTGATTGAGGCGGAGGGTGCGATGTGCCTCAGGGAACTCAAACTCTGACTTGAATGGCCAGATGACCAGATGACTCTCCTTCGGTTCTGCCTTGAGAATGAAGTCGAAGAACGCCTTATAATAGCCGAAGTAGCGAAGCTTGTCATCGCCTGCATCAATATGGGAGTTGGCAACAATACTGCCAGGGCTTACCAGTTGACCGAAGTCCTGCAAGAAATCTTTGAGGAGAGACAAGACGGAGTCTTCAAGCGTGAGACACAGGAAAGAAGAACCCATGCTGATGAGTAGCGAAGGTGGTATGTTGCGGAGAGCTGATACCTGCAGGTCACGGGCCATGACGCGTGTGGTGAACGCCGGAGTGTCAGTCATCCGCATGCGCTCATAGATTTGTTCCACCTGTATATCGTCCAGTTCAGGAGCCAGATAACCAAGGGTGGTCAGGAGCATGTTCTTATCCATCTCTGACAACTTATTGACGATCTGCTCGACGTAGAAGAGGCGAAGACCGTATCGCTGTAGCATGAGTTGGATGAGCTCCATCTGGCTATCGATCTGCTCGTGTCGCTCATTGTCATATTCGCTCTCGACGTACATCACAAAAGGCGACTGATCAGGAGCACTCATATTGGCAGGACAATCTATGACCAGACATTTCTTCTGCTGCTTGCCTTCTAGAACGTAGCGAAGGGCGAGGAGCATGATAGCCTCACGGGTCACGCAGACTCGATCAGCGCCAGCAATATTGGTAAATGACTGGAGTATTTGTGTGCGAGCCTGCAGGTCGAGTTGTGCCAACTGATTGATAGCGTCAGCCAGACAGAGATGCATAGCTTCGCGCTTATAGGTGCGATCAAATCCATACTGCTGCTCCAGTTTAAGGAGCATGGTTATCTCTTCTGCGTCGATGACATTGTCAATCTTGATGAGTTCGGAGATAACGCGAACAAAAGCCACAAGGTTCTTATGGTCAAGGTGTCGGAAAGTTGCCATTTTTAATTATAAAATTTGGCGCAAATATACATGCTTTTTTTTATTATTCCAATTTTATATATAAAAATGTGATGGTTTGCTGACAATGTGACGTTTTTTTCTCTTTTTTCGGCTCTTTGTGTATGGCTGGAGGTCTTCTCGTTCTACAACATTTCTTTGTATTCTCCTAAAAGAAGTAAAAAAATAAGAAAACGTTGTCAAAAGTTTTATAGTTTCAGAAAAAGGCCTTATCTTTGCACCATCAAAAAAACAACAAGACAAGATTATTAACCAATAATAAATTACGACTATGTTAATGACAACCACCCCGACCGTTCAGGGTCATGAGATCGAGACTTATTTCGGAGTAGTAACCGGTGAGACCATCGTAGGTGCTAATGTCCTGAAGGACTTTACTGCACAGATCCACGATTTCTTCGGAGGCCGTAGTAGCAGCTATGAAGGCGTGTTGCGCGAGGCTAAGGATACCGCATTGAAGGAGATGGCCGATAATGCTGCTCGTGTAGGTGCAAATGCTGTCGTCGGTATTGACCTCGATTATGAGACTGTAGGAGCTAGTGGCAGCATGCTGATGGTTTCATGCAGTGGTACAGCAGTAAGAATCAAGTAAAATGTTATTTTTTAATCCTATGAGAATATGAAAAAGTTCTTAACTATGGTAGTTTTCGCAGCCATGATCGTCATGACAGGCTGCGCCAAATCGGGAAAGGCAGGTAAGGTAGTTAATTATGAGGCTCAGCCTTTTACCCAAGTTCAAATGGATGGCGTAGGAAACATTATCTTTACACAGGGTAGTGATTACAGTGTCCGTGTAGAGGGTGATAGTGTATTGATCTCCAAGACGTCTGTGACCTTTGAGAATGGCTTGATGAAGGTCACTCAGGAACCGAATGTGAAGCCGAAGAAGGGTCTCGATTTCTATATCACCGCTCCTTCTCTCCAGAAGGTTGAGTCAAATGGCGTCGGCAGCTTCGAATCAACTTCGGAAGTCAATTTTGACAACAACTTTATGTTTGAGTCCAATGGTGTTGGTACGATCAAAATCAAGAACTTCACCTGCAAGAATTTCAAGTATGATCAGGAAGGCGTAGGCAGCTCGGAACTCAGCATCAAATGCCAGAATGCGTATATCAGCAGTGCTGGTGTAGGTTCTTGTAAGCTCGAGATCGAAGCAGATACCCTCCGCATCTCAGTAGACGGAGTGGGCTCGGTCAAGGTAAAGGGCCACGTCAAGAAATATGAGCATGAGGGTACCAGTTTCATCTCGAAGATTTCGGACAAGGATCTCATCGTCGGCGAATGATTTACGCCACATTTCTGACACAATATATACACTTCCCACGGCATAGTGTCGTAGGGAGGTGTTTTTTTGTGGCCTTTTAGACCGACGAATGACATTTTTGTGTATCTTTGCAGCCAAATGAACTGAAAGATTGGTTCTTCTTATTGTATACTATCTCAATTACCTATAGATGAAAAAACTTCTACTCCTTTCTTTATGTGCGGCTGGCGCAATGTCTGCACAGGCGCAGGTGGTCATCAATGAACTGATGCAGTCGAACATTGATTGCATCATGGATGATATTAATGAGTTCCCAGATTCCTGGGTGGAGCTTTATAATACGGGCGATGCTGCCATCAACCTTAACGACTATAAGCTAGGCCTTACAACCAATCCTGCAGAGGCCTTCCCTCTGTCAAGTTTCACGTTGAACCCTAAAGCCTACAAGCTGGTTTATTGCGATAAATACGATGGCTCGAGATCCTTTCATGCTCCTTTCCGTCTGGAGTCTGGTAAGGATGGTTCTGTCTATCTCTTCAAGAATGACGAGATTGTAGACAAGGTGGAGAAGATGAAGAAACAACCTGCTCCTAACGTTGCTTACGGCCGTAAGACCGATGGTGCGGAGAAGTGGGGATATCAGCTTGAACCTACCCCTGGAAAGGCAAATACTGGCAAGACCTGTAGCAAAGATGATATCCTGAAGTCCCCGATATTCAGTGAGTCTGGTCAGGTCTTTGAGACTAATGGTACCGTCGAACTGACTCTCTCTCTTCCTGATGGATCTCCAGAAGGTACCAGAATCATCTATACAACAGATGGCAGTGAGCCAGAACTGACAAGAGAACTGTTGGGGAATGGTCATTGGGAAACTAATAAGGTTTTAGTTTGGGAGAATTCTGATCCAGCTAAGAATGGTGAAGCTAATTGGAATGGTACCTATCGTTTCTCAAATAAGGCAAATTATAATCCTCAGGAGGTCATTGCTATTATCTCTGATGATGCTTGGCAAAGCATCCGTGAGAATGGATTTGTGGTGGACATCAAAGCTACAGCGCCACAGATCCGTATCACGAATGGTTGGTGGTCTGCTCAATGGGGTGGAGATATCTTTGCAGGCAACGAGAACCTTGTCAACAATGGAGATGGTACCATGACCCTTACTGTCAACTTCGCGGGAGACCCTATTTTGGACGAACTTGATCAGAAGCATCTTCTGTTGACTGGCAAAAACTATACGCCTCTCCGAATCTATACTACTGAGTATGTATGGGTGGAGGATGCTCAGACTCGTCTGGCCGTAGGACCATCTTCCTCAAAGGAGTTCACTGGTGAACCA
The DNA here is from genome assembly GCA_045600445.1 of Bacteroidales bacterium. Lineage (GTDB taxonomy): Bacteria > Bacteroidota > Bacteroidia > Bacteroidales > UBA3663 > Liminaster. Next base: position 18,131 of record JAZRXZ010000059.1, read on the forward strand.
ATAAAGATTTCTAGTAGTACAGTTGTCAGAGCCAAATTATTCTGCGACGGTTACCTGTCTCCACGCTCGTCTGCCCAATCGTATATCTTCCATGGCAGAAAAATGAATCTGCCTATTGTGTCATTGGTCACAAATAACGACTATTTCTATGGTGGAGGGAAGTTGGGTATATACACGCCTTCGAATACCTCTAATAATAAGAATGATTGTCGCAGACCATTGAATATTGAGTACTTTGCCGCTCCTAATGAGAATAGCAAGATCAATCAGTTGGGTGAGACTCGTGTTGCCGGTGGTGGTTCGCGTGACAATACCTATAAGTCTTTGGTGCTCTATGCAAACAAGCGTTTTGACGAGAATAAGCGCTTCAGTTATGAGTTCTTCCCTGAGGATCGTCCTGGCCTGACCGAATATAAGTCACTGATGCTGCGTAATGCAGGCAATGACTTCGACTATCTTTATATGCGTGATGCCATCATGCAGCGGTCGTTCGCAAAATATGTCGACATTGATTATCAGGCTTATTCGCCAGCTATCGTCTATATCAATGGTAAGTATCTGGGTATGCTAAACCTGCGTGAGCGTAGCAATGAGGACAATATCTACACCAACTATGACAAGTTAGAGGATATTGATATGGTCGAGAATTGGAATGAACTGAAGACGGGTACTTGGGATAACAAGAATGCGTTTGAGAAGTTCTATACCGAGCAGGGCCATACTATGGAGGAGTATGGGCAATGGATGGATATCGATGAGTATATCAATATTATGTTGATGCATATCTTCTATAACAATCAGGATTTCCCTGGCAATAACATTGTTATGTGGAGACCTATTGCTGAAGGTGGTAAATGGCGCTGGATAGCAAAGGATACAGATTTCGGATTAGGACTATATGGATCTCCATATGATTATAAGACAATAACTTGGTTATATAACAATAATTATGATCCAAACAGAAATTGGGGCAATACAGCAGATGCGACCCGCCTTTTCCGTCGCTTGATGGATGATTCCGACTTCAAGTGCACATTCACCGAGCGTGCAGCCATATATATGGGAGACTTCTTGAACTTTGATCGTGTCTGGGAGATTTGGGAACCTATGTATGATAAGATTAAGAGCGAATATATCATTCATCGTAAACCACTCAACGAATGGTGGCCAAATTATAATGATGAGCTCAATAGTGCTAAGAACTGGCTTAAAAAGCGTCCTGACTTCTTCTATCAGCACTTAGCCGACTATTACAAGCTTGGCACTCCTACAGCTCTCGAGATCAATCAGAATCTGACTGAAACGGAACTGTCGGATATCGAGGTTGAGATGAATGGTGTGAAGTTGACCAGAGGCAAACTGAATGGTAAGTTCTATCAGAATAGTGAGGTGCACCTTGTTGGTAAGAATGTTGCTGGGTGGTCAGTTGTTGTCGATTATGGAGGAAATTCTACAGGTACGTCTTATGAAGGACCGGAATTAACTTTTAAAATTCCAGCTTGTTCTTGGGTTAGCATCAGTGCTACTGTGAGTGATCCATCTGGCATCGACAAGATAGTAACCGAAAAGGAGATACATACACTCGACATCTACGATGCCAACGGTATCCGTCATAAGTGCATTCAGAAGGGTCAGAACATCATCCGTATGAGTGATGGTTCAGTCAAGAAGGTTATGTACTAAACCGAAGGTAACTTCAAATATATAAAATCGTATATATAAGAAGTCCTGACAGTCTTGCTTTTTGTGCAAGAGTCAGGACATCTTTTTATTTATTTGCTCTTTTTGTATCCGCATTTCAGACACTTACCATCTTGATCGAGAGGGATGCCACATTTCGGACAGCGCTCAAAGTGAGTCTTCGGGCAGTATTCTTGCGATGCTGTATTATCGCCACTCTTGAAGGTCAGCTTTGCAATCGGCAACTTGTCTTTGAGCAGATCATAGACGATCTTGATCATTCCTTCCACCGTCATCGTCTCCTTGGTGACCACGAGACGGCAATCTGGATAAGCCGTTGCCCATTCTGTCTTGAAGGCTTCTCCTTTCATCGTGTTCAGCCAATGTCCGTCCTTGATTCCTTGCTTTTCATAGACTTCGAGGATGGCTGGCAGGAGGGGGGCGTCCTTGCGCAAAACCAGCGCATGATCGAAGTTGCGCAAGACGTCCCATGCTATCTTCTTTACCTCATTGCACGGAAAAACCATATTGACCTCAGGCATCACATCATCCTCGACCTCAATGGTCAAGACACCTGTGTGTCCATGTAGATACTGCGCCTCTCCCTGGAACTTGTAGAACCGATGCGCATACTGCAGATTCAGTTTCGTAATACTTCTCATACCTCATAATGATTTAGGTTGTTAGACACTTATAGAGCCATTCTTCTCGCTCTATTTCGGTCGCAAAGATAATCAGGATTATCGGTATGAGGAGTTAATGATTATTCAAAAACGGTAATTCAGAATTAGCGCTTATTATTTTCGACTCTGCATAAACGCGTCGCCTAAATGTGTGATGATGTCAGAAGGAAGTAGTGACTCCATGCTGTTATGATCTGATAATGCAATGTCTGCTGCAAAGGCATGCAGCCAGACACCTAAAGTGGCAGCTTGGATAGGGGAGTAGTGCTGAGCAAGCAAGGCAAGGATGATGCCCGTCAGCACGTCTCCTGAGCCTCCTACGGCCATGCCAGCGTTGCCATGAAGCATATTTATATAGCAGTTATTCGAATCAATAACGCGTGTCTGATGGCCTTTGAGGACGATGACTAAGCCGTGTTTCTTTGCCAATTCGTAAGGATCGATAGCCAGTCGTTTCATTTCTCCAGGATGAGGCGTGAGGATGGTGCCAGCAGGCAGGAGCTCTATCCATTCAGGATGCAAGGCGAGGATGTTGAGCGCATCGGCATCAAGAACCATCGGTCGCTGAGGTTCCTGCATCAGTAACTGGTGCAACGCTTCTTGTGTCTCTATGTGTTGACCTAACCCAGGACCGATTCCGATCACTTCTGTATCTTTTGGAATCTCGATCATTGTGTGATGTGCTTCGCAAGGATCACAATCGCATTTTGCTTCAGGTATTCCCAGCTGCATGATCTCATAACCACATGAAGGGACTCTTGTGGTCAACAATCCCACGCCACTTCGCATACAGGCTCTTGCAGAGAGCAATGCAGCTCCCATCATTCCCTTACTGCCAGCCACGAGCAATGCACGTCCATAATCACCTTTATGGCTATCTGGTTTTCGCTCTTTCATCCAACTGGCTACAAGCTCTGGAGTTATAGTGTTTTCGATCATATATTATTCGATTATTTCGAAAAAGGTAGGTGTTAGAGTTTCTGGAGCAAATTAGCCACACCGTCTTCATCCACCGTGTCGGTGATATAATCCGCATTAGCCTTTACTTCGTCCGAAGCATTGCCCATGGCAACACCTATGCCAGCATGACGGAGCATCGTGATGTCATTGCCTCCGTCGCCCACAGCCATCGTGTCCTGCAGGTCAATGCCATAGTATCGGCAGATAGCATCAATGCCAGTGGCTTTGTTCGTACCTTTGCTGATACAGTCGGCAAAGGCGGGATGCCAGCGTGCAGCGTCACATCCCTGTAGTACTTTGTCCATCATTCTCGGCTCTTCTTCGGCGGTGAAGAAAGCGATGACCTGTAGCACCTCCATATCCAGCGCCTTAGCCATCGGTTGCTCCTCGGGGACATCCAAGCTGAGTAGCGTCATAACCTCCTCTACGCTTTTTCGGTCAGCGTCAATCATACAGCCAATGGCCTTGTTCTTGCCTGCAAAAAGTACTGGCATCGGATGCTTCTCTGTCTCCTTGATCAGTCTTTCGATATCACTTTTCTCCACAGGTTGGCTTTGGATGATCGCTCCATCGGCAGTCATACAGCACGCTCCCGTCACCGACATGATTCCATCGTACTCCACATTTTTCAGATTGTTGATGAATGGCATCGGTCGGCCTGTGGCAATGAAGACCTTAACCCCTCGCTGACGCACCTCATGAATGGCATCCTTGGCCGATTGAGGCACCTCATGTGTCTTGAACGAAACCAAAGTGCCGTCAATGTCGAAGAAAATGGCTTTGATATTTTTGAACATCTGTTGTTGCATTTGTTATTTTACTGGGCGCAAAGATGATATTTTTTGATGAATTGACCAAATATTTGTGACTCAATATGCGACATATCCGGTTTTTCCTTATATTTGCACCGATAATTTGTCTTTCTTTCTGGCTCGCCAATCCACTTGGAACAATGGCGATCAAAATATTTATCTCGAAGATCCTAAAGTTGAGCCACAGTGAAACAACTATATAGACTTTCAGATTTCATCTCCTCGCATATCACGATTCTCGTCGTGATGGTGACGGTCATCGCTCTTCTTGTCCCAAAGACTTTCCTCAGGATAGAAACCTCCACGGTGACGCCTCTCTTAGGCATCGTGATGTTTGGAATGGGATTGACCTTGAAACCTGCGGATTTCGTCCCTGTACTGAAGCGTCCGAAAGATATTCTCATCGGAGAACTTGCTCAGTTCATCATCATGCCGCTTGTAGCGTGGCTGCTTTGTAAGGTTTTGTCTTTGCCACAAGAGCTTGCATTGGGAGTGATCCTTGTGGGATGTTGCCCTGGCGGTACAGCCTCAAATGTCATGTGCTATTTAGCTAAGGGAGATATCGCCTTATCGGTAGGAATGACTGCCATTTCCACGTTGTTAGCGCCACTAATCACGCCTCTTTTGGTGCTGCTACTGGCAGGAGCGAACATCGAGGTAAATCCTTATGCCATGTTTCTGAGTATTGTGCAAGTGGTTATTCTGCCTATCATAGTCGGTTTCGCTGTAAGTCACTGGTTCAGGGCTCAGACAGAGAAGGTTACCCCTTTACTCCCGATGATCTCCACGTTGTCAGTAGCCGCCATCATCGGTATTGTAGTATCCCACAATGCCACCAACATCCTTGGCTGTAGCTTAATTGTCGCTGTAGCTGTCATTCTTCACAATCTGTTAGGCCTTGGCCTCGGATTCGCATTGGCCAGATTATCAGGAATGAGCAAAGCTAAAAGCACAGCTATCTCCATTGAGGTAGGTATGCAGAATTCTGGCCTTGCAACCTCTCTGGCCGCCACTCATTTTGCCATGTATCCGATGTCTGCCGTTCCAGGAGCCATCTTCTCTGCTTGGCATAACTTTTCAGGAAGCATTGCTGCAGGTATCTTCGCTAAGAAGAACAAATAAAGATATCATTGAATAATAGTGTTTTGAGATTGAATACTTATTTGGGTGAATTTCATCCACACCATTCTATGTGTCTCACATATCTTATTGTCAATCTGTTTTTTGACTTCAAGTAATGGTTTTAGTTCCTCACTAACACTCTTTATTATTGTAAGGATCTCGTTGTATTCTGTTTTCGTAATAGGAGTAAAGTCGTAAAACTCACCGTCTGTCCTCACCATCGGAAAGACTTGAGTGTTCAATCCATCATAGTTTGTGAGTGTCGTCCACTTCACTTTATAGATTTCCCTTCTAGGCAACCGTTCCTCAAGCCGGATAGTCTCCATTATCGTAATGCCATATTTGCGTCTGTCGCCTATGAAAAATTCTTTCTTCATAATAGTATTTGTTTTTAGATTATTCATCAAATCAATCGCGTTCATCCCAACCCTCATATGGACATGTCCAGTCTTTATTGTCAAATTCGTTTTGAATTTCATTTAGCTCCTCTTTGAGACGTGTTTGCATACTTTCTTCACTATCATCACCTGACAGCATCCAATCTACTCGCTGAGCATAAGCGTATGCTTTGCGAATTTGCAGATATGCTTCTTTTAAAGTTTTAATCGTTGCTTCAGTCAATTCAAGAACATCGGTATCATACGGATAGTGGTCAAAGACTCAATGATGAATGGTGTATAACCATGGAATCGGATCTGAATCTTTTGTGTTATTCATAACTAACTTAGTGGAACGAAATATTTTGTCTTCTGTTTGGATATGGGTGATGCCATAATTTTGTTTTGCAGTCACAATCGACTTGTCCGAAAGAAGGAAACGTTCTGCTTCTTTATATGTCCTGAATTCTCTATGGCTACAATACCAATGATAACTGTTTGGACAAGGATGTTCATAGATAATCCAATAGTCCTCATGAACCTTTTGTGGCTTGGGTTTAAGTGCACGTGCTATTTCAAGCGTTATAGTATCTGCTATATCTTGAATGAAATGTTGATTGTAGTCGAAATATCCTCCGCTCATAATACTTAAATTTTCATTGTTACTAATTAATCCCACCATTTTTCCGTGTAGTACAACCGAATTTTGTAATACAAGTGTTTGGCCTTTTGTTTATAGAGTTCATGAGGATGCGTATGATATATTTTTTGATGCGACTCATCACGTACAAACCTACAAAGGTTTTTCATATTGACTTTCACATCGCAATGATAAACTAGCTCATCCATATTCAATTCATACAGAGGTTCTCCGTTTTCATCTTTCTTATCCAGTTCAATAAACTTCATTTCTCCATCATAATGGAATGTATCAACATTGTCCAACATGATGTTGAGTAGTTGAATTGCAATAGATATGTAACGGGTCATATGGGCATAAGTTTCAGTGGTTGTAATGTGCCCATGTTGAAAATACGCAAGCATCTCTTTGAGTTTGTCTCGCTCGATGCTCAGCAGATATCCGTAATCAAAAGGATATGATTTAAATGCTGTTTGTGCCATTTCCCAATGACAATTGTTGTTTGACACTCTAAGCCAACAACGGATAGAAAGGAAAATGTTTTGCAATCGATAGAATGGATGTTTGATACTCATATTGATCTTTTTTACTATATAGTATGAGATTCGCAGAAATGTTACATCAAAATTTAAGAAACTTTCAAATGTCGTGTGTTTTGGGGAAACAATGTTTGAAAAATGATGCCGATACAAAAAAATAACAGGTAGTTTAACTACAATATGAAAATAAAGTTGTAAATTTGCACCGCATTATTCTGCTAACTACAATGAGTACGAACTTCCAGCATATACCTTTATCCAAATTTCTCGACTTCATCCTTGCTCATCGAGAGCAAGCAGACGAAGCAATGTACTGGTTGTTGCACGAAAGGCTGATGCCGCAGTTGCGGGAGAAGTTTGAAGCCTTTAGAGAAGAGGTTCTTGATGATTATGAAGATGTAGTGGAGGATTTCTTCCTGTATTTGCGTGAGGGAGCAGATGGAGACAATAGCCGGCCTTACGAAATATTGTTGGGCGTGCAGCATCGTGATGCTTTTGTTTCATGGATTCGTTCTACCTTTCGGAATTATTTGACGAATAGGGCTGCTTCGGAAACCAAATTAAGGGAGTTTTATGTTGAGCATGCTGACGAGATTAATGCTTGTAGTGATGGTCTTCCTTTGTTGCAAACCGAACGTATGATTGAGACTTTTTCTCATTTGTTGGCCTACATGTTTCAGGTGCTGCAACCACGAGAAAGATTTATCTTGTTGCGCTGGCTTCTGACTATTTTGGACAAAAGCAAAGCTCTACCAGAGAAAGACATTACCCAGGCAATGGGAATATCTTATGAAGCATATAGAGTCATCGTGTATCGAATCAAGGCTCAAATGCGGCAAAATTTGAGTCTGCTGCAACAGGGAAATCAAGAACTTAAATGTGGATCTGAATATCATTCGATAGCATCTGACATCAACGACCATTTCTCAGATCTATACAATTGCCTGATTGCCTATTACGAAGAGACATTATTACAGCTCCCCAATGCTGAGGCGGTGGCAGAACTTCGACTCTCACGAAAGGAGAAGAGGGGAGGAATGGTTCATGATACCACAGTTATTGAGTATCAGAAATCAGTAGCTTCAGTCTTGTGGACGTTCTATAAACGTCTTAACTTTTGTCCTGCTAATGATCAATTGTCATCATAAGTATTGCCATATTCTACATTTGGCGAAACGAAACACATTGTCTCTTTTGCCGTGTGTTGAAAGTAAAACGCACCATTCCATGCATACTCCAGTATAGAACAAACAAGCCACACGCTTGCAGATAATTGATTTCTTTCCATCCGGTAATGGATGGTATAATCCAATTCCAAACAATTTTCAAAATCAGGATGTTTATTAGTAATGCCAATAAGCATAAGATTATTTTGTATTGAAGTCTCATAGGCATGTTCTCATTATCCTAGTTCTCTAAATACTAACTTATCACCATTTGAGGCAATGATGGTACCAATAATGCCAATGGAAGTCGGAATGAACTGGTATGAGAAACCTCCGCCTATGGCACCATAGTAGCCTTTATGCTGATTTATGAACTCATTTATCATTGCTTGCTCCTCTTTTGAGATAGAGAACCCTCTATGATATTCTTCTTTCATTCTGTCATATTCAGCTTTGAGCCAAGCCATTTCTTCTTCCTGCCAAATTCCGTTCTTGAGCTTCGCATTCTCAAGTCTGAGACGTTCAATTTCTTTTTCTTGACGTGTGAACTTTTCTTTCAATGTCTGAAGGATGTTCTCAATTGAATCATAATGTATCATTTTTTTGAAAATAAAGGTGGGGGCTTAAGCATACCATTTGTCAAAGGATTTATAAACGTCCACAATATCTTTGAACCCTAAATCCATGAGCAGATTGCAAAGAATCTCATCCGCCTTCTCGTGAGGTATGCTCAGGTCAAAGAAATCAGAATGTTTGGGATCTTCAGTTTCTGCATCCTTCTTACATTGCAGCATCTTGCAGATATAGTCTTTGTATTTTGGACTGTCCTCGGTCATTCCGCGAACGAGCCTTTCATTATTTGCAGGATTGTAGTCGGGTTTATCGTAAATCACAATATCAGGTGTCTCACGAATATCTTCATCTTTGAGATTAAGTTTGGACGTTTGGAGTTCATGATAAACCTCAAGTGTCCATCTGGGGTCAATCAGTTCACTCCAACCCTCATCATCCAGCCATTGGAGTGCTTGTTGCACTTTGTCATTGTTCTTCATATTGGAAAACGTTAATTCTATTCTTTCTAAGATTTTGTTCTAAAGGTCCATTGTCTTCGCTTTGGAATTATTATTCGTGGGCGGGATAGGAATCGAACCTATGTGTCATGATCTGCAGTCGTGTGCTTTGCCTCTAAGCTACCCGCCCTCCCTGTTCGCTCTTTTCCTTCATGAACAGGGATGGAGTTTTGTCGAATGTATCTGCTGCTATGATGCTAAGGCTGTGTTCCTGATGTGTTGACCATTGCACCAATCCGCCATGTAGAATAATGTTTGAGGCGGATGCAAGATTCGAACTTGCAATCTTCAGGTTCTCATGAATCACGTATTCCAGCAGTCTTCGACCAGTAAGTCTAAAGCCAATGCTTTTGACTCAATGCTGATGCTTTGTGCCATATAGACAGCGCGCTGTAAGGGCAATGACTATATTGGTGCGGCATGATGCTAATGCGTAAAAGTGAAGCTTTAGTCAATTATTCTGTTGGGTCGTTGCCCGATTATTTTCCGTAATGAATGTAATTGAGAAGAGACTCTATTTGAATCTCTGAAGCTACCGTTTCCACATCATTCACTACTTTGAGCGCCTCAATAACGGCTTTGAGCAATGTAGCACGACGACGGAGGAGTTCGGAGCGCTGGCGTTGGTTCCACTCGCCAGAGAATGTTTGAGCAGTATAGTCGCCCACTTCCACTGTCTTGCGCTTGACGGTTGTCTTTGCAACATAGTTGGCAGGAAGATTCTCAGGATTCAGATTTGGATCCTTAAGGATAACCTCCTCGTTCTCTGAGGTCTTCGCTACACCTTTTATCAGAGGAGTCTCCCAAATCTCTCGTCCTTCGTAATCGGAGTCTGTTGTGCGTGTCCAATCCTCTGCATCAGAGCGGACAGGAATGGCATTGTATATCTGTTCAAACTCCTCCCGCATAAGGAATGACTTTAGACGCATAAGTTCAATAGCAGTCATTTCACCGAAGTTGCGTCCTTCGACTATGAGTGGCACCTTTGCAGCTCCAATACTATTGGTTCGTTCTATGGAGAACAGGTCGGTGAGATGTACCGTCAGCTCCTTTTGTAGAGTCTCAATCTTCTCATCTACAGTTGATACCACACGTTTATATCCTCGTTTAGACGGATCGTCTGCGTATCCCTCACGTGCCGTATAGGTTTTCTTCACACCCAAGAAATCGCCAGAGTTCTTTTTGAAACCGATGGCAAGCTCCTTCAGATTTTTTGTGCATTGCGATGCACTTTGCTCGACTACAGCGAGCATTGCGTTCATTTTCTTCATGATGATGCTAAAGTTTTTTTTCATTTCACCCTAATAGTACCGGACAAAGCCGAAATGTTACAGTTTCTGTGAGAGTTTTTGTAATAAAATTATATTACTATCTTCGCTAAAAAAACGGACGAATGGGAAAAGTTGAATCTGCACAGTTCATTGCTCTGGTTCTGGATGAAGAGATGGATATCGAGTCGCGTGACAATGCTCTTTACAGGGTATTGACGGAATCTTTGAGACCGATGCTTCTGAGGCGGTTCCACTCGTATGAGAAGATGGCCCCTTTCGCGTTTGAGGATGCATTGCAGGAGTTTTTCCTCTATTTGAGGGGTGATGAGAATAATGCTTATTCCATTTTCAGAGAGCTGAAGGATGCATCTGCTGCTGATGCGTGGCTGATTACTACATTCAGGAATTTCGTGAGCAAGAAGTCCCGTTATGGAGTACATGCTGTCGCCATGGATATTCCCGATTTGTCAGACTGCCCCATCCGGCCGCAGAATGAACAGCAAAAGGTCCTCTCTGCAATGATAGCCTACTGCCATCAGGAACTTCCTCTTGTCCAGCGTTTCGTTTTCATGCGCATGATTCTTACGTATCTTGACAGGGATCGTGCTTTGCCGCAGAAAGATGTAGCATTGGTTTTGGGACTCAGCCATGTTTATTATAGGGTTTTGTGCAACAGGGTGAAGGTTTTTGCACTTCAGGTGAAAGGGCGCATACTCGCCGGCGAGCGCTTGCTGCTG